>JAEXCN010000353.1 GCA_023402175.1 Pseudomonadota bacterium
CCCTTACTCGTCGCGCGTCGGACGATGGTGAGGTTCGTGTCGGCGTACGTAAAGTCCGTCGCGAACACGTACCGATCCAGGAATTGATCCGACGGCACGAGGTTTACGAAATCCGGATCGCCGTACGTCTGGGTGCCGTTGTACGTGGAGCCCGTCATGAAGACCGATGCGTAGAACGGGTGCGCGGCGTCCTGGCTCTTGACGGTCACGTAGTGGTTCGACATGAACGTCGCGACCTGGCCCTTCGCAAGCACGCGGGGCGCGCCTACCGGGATGACCGGATCGTATGTGAGCTCGGTGCCGTCGACCGCGCCGACGAGGCGGTACGGGACGCTCTCGTTGCCGGTGACCTCGCTGCTCGTGCCCTTACCACCCTCGAGGCGAGACATATACGGCACGAGCGCATACTCGCTGCCCCACTGGCTGAGCGGAGGGATCTGCTGACCGAGCGTGTCGCAGAAGAGCGTCGCGTCGAGCGGCAGGCGCGTGCATTGCGTGCCGCCGAAGACGCCAATCGGCTTGTTCGATTCGATGGGGCTTCCTGCGAGCGACGAGTTCTGCGTGAACTGCACCACCTGCCCGCGCGCCAGGCGCCACGTCTGCGTTTTTCCCGCGGCGCCCGCCGGGAAGCCCTCTCCTGCGGCGAGGTTCGTGACGGGGAGCATACGAACTTCGGTGTCGTCCTCCTGCGCAACGATCTGCACGAAGGTCTTTGCCTCCGAGCTGGTTCCGGGAAAACCGTCCACGGCGATGTAGTTCGTCGTCCACGCGGACGTGGGGAACAGGAGCGTCGCCGAGGGGATCATCGTGGCCGCGCCACCGTAGGGATAAACCGAATACGCGCTTACGGGCTTGTCGGTGCTCAGGCGGAAGGATTTCGTGATGCCCGAGGTCGTGATGATGGGGTCATCGGCGAGCGCCGGCGTCACGCCCTGAGGGCAGAAGCCCTCAGCCATGGCGGCGGGGCCTTGCGAGAGGAAGACCACGGCGGTCTGCCCTGGGGGGACCGGTCCGCTCAGGAGCGTGTGCGTGACGCGCGTCCCGTCGTTGGTGACTTGGTAGATCGACTGCGAGAGATCGAGCGGCTGTCCGCCATATTCCGCCGTGACGTTCACGGGCGTGTCCCAGGTGTTCGCGACGAACGCCGCGAAGCACGAGTCGCTCCCGTACGTGCGCTCGATGGGCGGGAGGGTGTGGAAGGCACAGCCCGTCGAGCCCTTCTCGATCTCCGCAGCCTTGCACGCGTCCGGCGTGCACGCTCCCTCGGCGCACGCGTAGCCGGTCGCGCACGTCTCGACGACGACCGTGTCGTCACACCCGCTCAAGACGCTCCGGAGATCGCGCGAGCACTTCACCGTGGTGCACGCGACTTCGGGCCCGGCTCCAGCCTCTTCGCCGCTGAAGCTGGAAGGAGGCGCCTGCGCATAGCCCTCTCGATCGGAGGAGCATGCGTTTGCGAGCATCGAGATGACGCCCCCGAACGCCACGAGGGTGCAGAGCGTCAACCGATGCGAGCGGGTGTGACGTGTCATGGCTTCCTCCGTGCGATCAGGGCGCGGGCGGCGTGAGCTGTTTGTACATGGCGGTGCCCTCCCCCACGATCCACACGGCCGTGGAGGACTTTGCCGAGCCCCAGAGGATCGGCACCGTGATCGGCTCCTGGGTGACCGGATCCTCGAGCTCGAAATCCTCGATCTCGAAGAGCGGGTTCGTGGCCTTCGTGCCGACGTAGCGACAGATGATGCTCGTGTGCGGGCTCGTGCTATTGTTTCCACCGTAGTAGTAGACGTCGTTGCCGACCGCCTCCGCGCCGTACCAATCGCGGATGACGGAGCAAGAGTCTCCGACCTGTGGATTATTGAGCGTCGCGACTTGGTACGCGCCCGGGGTGGCGGCGGCCGTCAACACCGCCGCGAATACATTGTTGCCCGTGCCCGGCACGCCAGTTGAGTATCCGTACTTGCCGAACACGAGCGCCTTGCTCGAGTCGACGGACGCGCCTCCCCACATCGAGCCGCCGTTGTACGCGCTCACCGAGCTCGGATCCGTCGGAGCGCCCGAGGCTACCGGCAGGGTCAGCGTTGGCGTGAGCGCGCCGTTGTTGGTCGCGTCGGGCGCATAATGGACCGCCAGGAAGCGCTGCTTCGCGGCGGTCCCCGTCCCGATCGTCCTCGAGCCCACGACCCAGACGTCCGTCGCGCTGCTGCCGAAGACGCGGTTGAGGAACGTCGACTCGACGGCTGTCCCGAAGAACTCGTCCTTCACCCAACCGCGGGTCATGTCGGCCGGATCCGCAGGCGCGCCCTTGTAACGCAGCACGTAGCTCGACGAGCCGGTCGGCCGGGCGGCCACGTCCCACGTGCCGCCCGTGCGGCCCGTGCCATTGTTGGTCACGGCGTAGATGTCGTTCGGCCCGCTGCCCCAGAGCGAGACGACGATCTGATTGTTCGGCAAGTCCGTGCGATCGTTGATCGGGACCGCCGCGAACGTGAGCTGCTCCGGGCTCGTGCCCGTGCCGTGGAAGAGGCCGGTCTTGCCGCCGATCCAGACGTCCGTGTTGCTCGAACCCCACACCGCGTAAAATGGCGCGGGGGTCGCGGACGGCTCGGTGAAGAGCAGGTGCCACTTGCCGCCCGAATACACGTACGCCTTGCCGGACTCGCTCACGGTGAAGGCCACGCCGTTGGCGCCTGCCCAGATGCCACGCAGGGTCTCCTGCGCGAACAGCGTGTTGTCCGTGTGGCACCAGCCGCCGGCCGAGCAATGCGCCGCGTCCGGCCCAGCGTCGACGCTCGCGTCGAGGCCGGCATCGGGCTCGTCCGCGTCCTGCCCGGCGTCCTTCGCGGAGTCCTTCCCGGCGTCCTTCCCGCCGTCCTCGGTGACGTCCGACGAGGCGGCGTCCTTGCCCGCGTCGCGATCGACGCCAGCGTCCGGACCCGCGTTTGGGTCGCCGGCGAGGTCATCGTCCGAGTTGGCACAAGCCGCGGCCGCGCCACACGCGACGAGAACTCCGACGAGCGCAAACCGCGCTTTCCTAAATTCAAGCTTCATACTGTCCCTCGTCTTTCAATGCACGCCGTCGCCGGCGTCGCACCCCGTCACGTTGCAAACGCCGTTGATGCACGGCTGCCCCGCGTCGACGTCACAGGCCGAGCCGCAGGAGCCGCAGTTGTTCATGTTCGTCATCAGGTCGACCTCGCAGCCGTCCGTCTTGCCGCCGTCCGGACCCCCGTGGAGATCGCCGTTGCAATCGGCTCGGTTCGGCAAGCAGCGAAGCCCGCAGACTCCCGCTTGGCACGTCGGCTCGGCGCCGGGCGCCGACGGACACACGCGATGACATGCCCCGCAGTTCTTTGGGTCATCGTCCAGGATCGCGCAGTACGCTTCGGGTCCGGACCAGCAAACGGTTTCGCCGGGGCCGCACACGCACTGGTAAGGACCGCCGTTGATCGACGCGCAGATCTGCCCTGACGCGCACGCGTTCCCGCACCGGCCGCAGTTCTTCGTATCCGTCGTGAGATCGACCTCGCATCCGTTGGTGCCGAGATCGATCAACTGCTGGGTGGTCTTCGGCAGGAAATCGCGATCGCAGTCGTCGTAGCCGCCTTTGCATTTCCAGCGATCGCACACGGCGCTGCCACATCCATATTTGGAATTCGGCGGATACTCACCGCCGGGCATGGGGCTCTGGGTGTTGCACTTGATCCCGCACGCCCCGCAGTTGTTGTCGTCTTTCCGCGTGTCCACGCAGGTCATCTGGTTCGTGCCCGGAATGGGGCACTGCGTGCCGGTAGCACAGCCGGCGCACTGGCCGCCGTTGCACTGCTGGCCCTCGGGACAGACGACCCCGCACGCCCCGCAGTTGTTGTTGTCGCTGCCGAGCTTGGCCTCACAGCCGTCCGCGCTGATGCCATTGCAGTCGGCGACGAGAGGGCTGTTGCAGAAGAGCCTGCACACCCCGTCGGTGCACTTGCTGTCTTGATTCCGAGACGGGAACGAGCCGCACTTCCTTCCACACGCCCCGCAGTGGTTGTCGTCCGAGAGGAGATCGGTCTCGCAGCGCTCGGTGATGCCGTCGCCGCAGGTGGCGCGATAGGGCGGACACTCGGTGTCGACGCACATCGCGATGCTCTCCGGGGGGGCGACGACGTCGGCTTCGGCGTCGGGGGCCGTGAACGAAGGCGACGGAGGGGCGACGCCCGCGTCGTCGTCCCGGAAGCCACGACCGAGCGTCAAGTCGCTGCTGCACGACTGCACGAGGCCGGCGGCGACGACCGTCGCAGCGGCGATCAAATAGGCACGACGCAAGAGAGACTCCTTTTACGGCAAACGATCGAGGGTATTCGCGATCCGACGCGCGAATGCGCCCTGGCGGTGGGACTCCAAGAAGGCATTCCCGAGCGCGCGCGCCTCGTCCGCGCGCCCCGCCCGCGCGAGCGCCTCGATGCGCAGGACGGCGACGTCGACGGCGAAGGTGCCGCTCGGAAAGGCGACGTCGTAGTCGCCGAGGAGCGCGAGCGTGCGGTCCGTGTCCCCCGCCGAAAACGCCGTGCGCGCGGCCTCGATCATCGCGAGCTCGCGCGAGAGTGTCGAGCTTTGGGGGCGCGCCGCGGCGGGCGTGGCCGGCTCTTTGGCATCGCCGCGGACGAGCGGCGTCTTCTTCGTGAGAGCCGGAGGAGCTGCCGCGCTCGGCAGGGCGTCGAGCGTCACGGAGGGCACGGAGTCTGCCATCGAGACGGGCGCGGCTGTCGAGGCGGGCGCTGCGGTCTCGACGGCGGGGGCGTCGGCGTCCGCCGCGCGAGCTCCGCCGGCCGATCGCGAGGAGGTCGTGAGCGTCAGCGTCGCCACGCCGGCGCCGATGACGAACACGGCGGCGATTGCGTGGAGGTACGAGCCCCCGCCCAGCGCCGTCCCGCGCCCGCGTAGGCCCGTCGCCGGCGGCGGGACGCGCACGCCGGCGAGCATCGAAAGCGCCTGAGCGCGCGTGTTCGCATTTGGCGCGTCGGCCTTCGCGGACTCGAGCAGCGCACGCTTGAGCGGGTCACCCTCGGCGTCGCGAAGGTAGGTTTTCAGATCTCGCGATCCCACTACACAGATCCTTGCTTTTTCGCGCGTAGGCGCGCCACGGCGCGATCGAAGTCTTCGCGCGCGCGCGCGAGCCGCGAAGACACTGTCCCGATGGGGGAATCCATGAGCTCGGAGATTTCTGCGAGCGTCAGCTCCTCGAGCTCATGAAGCACGAAGACGGTGCGACGCTCTTCGGACATGCCAGCGAGAATGTCGTCCAGGAGCGCGCGCGCCTCGGCCTGATGGAGGTTCGTCTCCGCCGACGGGGTCTCTGTGACGCTCATGGGCGCGTCTTCCTCCGAGATCTCGCGCTCGCGCGCGTTGGCCCGGATCCGGCGCATGTTCGCCGCGACGCGCACGGCGATGCCGAAGATGTATTTTCGCTCCTCGCCCGCACGCACCTGATCCAGCTTCGTCGCAAGCGTGAGGAAGACCTGCTGGGTCGCGTCGTCCGTCTCTGGCGGCAAGATGCCGAGGCGACGGAGCGAGCGCCAGACGAAGTCGTAGTATTCGACGGCGAGCGCGTGCAAACGCGGGGCGAGCACGCGCTCGGTGTGCGAGGGCTCCTCGAGAGGTACATCCTCAAGGCGTTCAGCGAGCAACGAAGTCACGTGTACCAGGCGCGATGTAACGACCCGGCGTGGTTTATCCCGAAATCGCTACCCGTTCGTCACTTCACCGAGCGCCTGCGCTCGCGCTTGCTCCAGCCTCCCGTTCGGCGGGAGAAGCGCGGCGCGACGGAACGTTTCATCGAAGATGTGCGACGAAGGACACCACACCGAACGGTATGACGGTCGGCGCGTCGTAGACGCGGACCTCTCGCGGCGACTCTTCGAAATGAAACCCGGTGCGCGTGATCGGAACACGCAGCCCGCCCTCGAGCTCGAGCGACAGCCGAGGGAGTAGACGCCACGCGAGCTTCACTCCAGCGCCTGCGGCCACCCACGCGTGCTGCCTCTCGAAGTGGGTGAGAGGCGCGTCGGCGACGGCGTCTTGTCGTCCGACGTCGAGGTGCGCGCACGAAGCGAGACCGAAGCGAAGGGCGCGCACGCGCACCGCGGTCACGCACCCGGCCGCGCGGAGCTCCGTCCAGCGCACCGAGGCGTTGCCCGCGGGCGTGACGAAGCGTGCGCGGAACGAGCGCGCGACGCCGACGCGAAGCGTGGGGGAGGGCGGTGCAGGAAGGGCGAGCTCCGTGAAGAACGAAGGAGCCACGATCGCGGCGTCGTTTGCCGAGAGCTCGATCGCAGTACCGACGCCGAAGGTGGGCGCCGCCTTTGCGGGGACGGGCCTCGGCTTCGGCAATCGTGCCGGGATCGTAGGCGCAGGCGAGGGAGCCTTCGTCGGCGCGGGCGGGGGAACCTTCGTCGGCGCGGGCGAGGGAGCCTCGGGCGGCAGGGATGACATGCCTTGGTCGAGGCCGATCTCGGCCATGACGGTCAGCGCGGAGATCACCTCTTCGCACGAAGGAGAATCCGCCTCCCGCTCCACGATCTCGGCGCCCATTTCGAGCCGCAGGGTCCCGTGGCTCACGCCTCCCACGCGCTCGACGCGAACGGTCGCGCGGGCGCCAGCCTCATCCTTTGCCGCCGGTCGCACGCGCTCGAGCCGCATCGAGAGGCGCTCGAGGAACCCCGGCGTGGCCGGACAGCCGTCGTGCAGTCGTTCTTCGACGTACACGGGGATGGGCGGCGGCTCGGGCGGATCCATGCGAAGAAAGCTGGATGACGGGATGGTCGTGGAGCGCGGCTACGCCGTTCTCGCCGGACGGATGCCGTCGAAAGGACGCTCGATAATGCCATGCGGCACGTCACCTGCGCGGTTCCTGAACGGAGCGTCAGCGGGACGTCCCTGACGGGCAGGCTCGGGTCATCGGCGAGCTTCGTGCTCAGCCGTTTCGACCATTCCGCTCTGGCTGCAATTCGTGTTTCGGAGGAACGCCGCGGCGTACCCGGGTTTCGTCGGACTCGTGATAGCTCAAAGAGCATGGACCGCGTGCCGGTCCGTGGTCGATGTCCCTTCGTCGCCTCCTTCCGCTCGCATGGCTCGTCACGTCGTGCGCGTGGGCGGCGCCCGGCGATCACGATGGCGCGGTCGAGGCGCGGGGCTCGGTGGCATCCCCGATCGTGAAGGGCATCGAGTCCGACGAGAGCCAGGACGCGACCGTCCTCGTCATGCACTACGACGCGCTGAAAGAGGGCGGCGGTGCAGCGAGCGGCTGCACGGGGAGCCTGCTCACGCCGCGGCTCGTGCTCACGGCGAGGCACTGCGTGGCGATCACCGATCCAGGCGCCGCATGCAGCTCGGAGGGCAAGCCGATCGCGGGCGGCGCCGTCGAGGCCGACCACGATCCGAGCGCGATCTACGTCTTCGCTGGAAGAGACCGGCCGGACCTCCTCTCCGGGACGGCGCGGCCTGCGCGCGGAAAGAAGATCCTCTCGACCGGCGCGAAGACGCTTTGCGACAACGACATCGCTCTCGTGCTCCTCGACCGACCGCTCGAAGGCGGCAAGATCACGCCGATCCGTCTCGATGCGAAGCCGGCGAAGGGCGAGAAGGTCACGGTCGTCGGATGGGGCGTCGCGGACGACGACCCGAACCCGTCGCGGCGGAGGCAGCGCACCGGCGTCGAGATCATCGACGTCGGTCCCGCCGACGAGCTCGGACCGAAGGAGTTCCGGATCGGCGAAGGGACCTGCCAGGGCGACAGTGGCGGCCCGGCGATCGCGGCCTCGGGAGCCGTCATCGGCGCGCTTTCACGGGGAGGTAATGGCACCGGCAGCACCGGTGTCGACGGCTGTCTCGGCGGGACGAACATCTTCACGTCGACGGCCGCCCATGCCGACTTCATCCGCGTCGGGTGCGAAAAGGCCGGCCAGGAGCCGTGGCTCGAGGGGCACCCGAATCCTCTGCTCGCCGTCGTCGGAGCGCCGTGCGCAGCCGATGCCGAGTGCCGATCGAACGTGTGTGACGTCGACCGGAAGACATGTGCAGAGGACTGCAGCAATGGCTCCGCGTGCACCGACGGCTTCACGTGCGTCGCGCAAGGAGCGCGGAAGCTCTGTGTACCTTCCAAGCAGACCGATTACGACGGCTGCACGGCATCGCCGGCTTCATCGTCGACCAGCTCGGCATACGCGCTGACCGCGTGCGCTCTCGCTGTTCTTTTCGCGTCGTCGCGGCGGAAAAAATAAGCGCCATTCGAAGGGCTTTCGAGGATCAGACAGATCACGCCGAACGGCTGATCCACTCCTGATGTCTCATCGACTCTACGGCGTGCATGTAGGCAATCTCGGGATTTGCGCGTTTCTCGCGTGTCTTGCCGGGAACGACGGCTGGCAAGGGCCGTGCAGTAGTGGACCTCGTCCTGACTGAGAGCTGTCCGCGCGGAAGAGGGCGACGCCGAGGACACCCAGGCAAAGGCACCGGAGGTTCAGAACGATGAAGGGCATGCGAATTCTCGGAGCTGTCTGCGCAAGCATCCTCGCCACCTCTCTCGGCACCCTCGCGGCCTGCGGCGGGTCGCCCGAGTCGAAGGAGGCGACGACCGCGCAGGCCGTGAGCGCTGCGAGCGTCTCCATCGCCCTGTTCGACGAGAACGGGGTCCGCGTCGGTGACGGCTCGGGCGTGCTGATCGCGCCGCGCCTCGTCCTGACGTCGGGTCACCTCATCTCCGGCAAGCACAAGTGGGTCGTGACGTCGGCCGACGGCAAGCAGAAGGCAACCGGCTCGCGCGGCATGACGTACGACTGGATGAAGTACGACAGCAACAAGGCGCACCCGCGCAAGCACGACGTCGGCGTCATCCACCTCGACGAGAGCATCAAGCTGTCGGCGTATCCGAAGCTCGTCGGCGAGAAGTCGGCCGACGGCACGAAGGCGACGCGCGTCCGCGGCAACGGCGGGTCCTTCGAGCAGCTCGACATGACGCTGGCGAAGTACAAGAGCTCGCCGCACGCGTGGCTCGCCGACGGCGTCGGGGGCGAGACGCTCGACACGGGCGGCGCGGTGTACGACTCGCGCGGCATCCTCGGCATCGTCTCCGGCCGCGGCATGACGACGGGCAAGCTCTATGTCGCCCGTGTCGACGGCCTCGTGAAGTGGCTCGCGCCGAAGGTCGCATGCGCCGGCGGCGCGACGGGCGTGCGGACGTACGCACCGCCGTCGATCGACAAGTCGAAGGAGATCTGCGACGACGCCGGCGCCGGCACGAGCTCGGGTAACCCGGGCAGCGACGGCACGAGCGGCGGACCGGGCGGCAGCGGCCCCGGCGACGACAACGGCGGAAGCTGCGACGGCAACGACGACGGCGTCTGCAGCGGCAACTGCGGCGCGGGCGGGAACGACGGCTCCGGCGGGACGAACGGATCGAACGGGCCGAACGACTCGAACGGTCCGACCAACCCGGGTGGCGACGGCACGCCGGGCTCGTCGGGCGCTCCCGGCAGCAATCCGGGCAGCAGCAGCGGCAACAACGGCTCGAACCCGGGCGGCGACGGCACGCCGGGCTCGTCGGGCTCTCCGGGCAGCGACAACCCCTCGAACCCGGGTGGTGACGGCACACCGGGCTCGTCGGGCGCGAACGGCAACGACGGAAGCAGCGGCGGCAACACGAACAACAACACGAGCAGCTCCGGCGGCAGCTCGAGCGGCGGCGGCGCCGGCGGATCTCAGGGCGGAGACGATGGCGAAGCCTGCCAGGGCCCGAACGACAACCCCGACGTCTGCCCGCCCGAGCCCCCTGGCTGCGTCGGCCCGAGCTGCGGCGGTGGTCAGCCGGACGAGTCGATCGACTACGGCAACTGCGCGTGCGGTTCGTCCGGCGGTGGCAGCATCTACCTCCGCTGACGAAGACGCTCACGAAGCTTGCTCCTGCGCCGTCCGCGAGTGGATCTCGCGGGCGGCGCAGTCGCGTTTGTGGTCGCCACCAACGCCCGAGTGAGGCACGTGGTCGCTTTCCGTATCGCGCACGGTGATCGATGCTCTCGTCATGAGCGACGCTCCGTTGCCGTACGAGCTCTATTACTGGCCGACAATCCAGGGACGCGGCGAGCTCGTCCGGCTCGCGCTCGAGGACGTCGGTGCGCCGTACGTCGATGTCGCGCGCGTCCGAGGTGTGGATGCGATCGAGGCGGTGCTCGGCGGAGACGCAGGCGGTGGACGCCACTTCGCGGTGCCGGTGCTGAAGGCCGGCGACGTCGTGCTCGGCCAGACGGCGTGCATCCTCGACTTCCTCGCGACCCGGCACGACGAGCTGCTCCCCGATCGCGACCCGGCGACGAGGCACCGCGCCCTCGAGCTCCAGCTCACGTTCGCCGATCTCGTCGTCGAGGCGCACGACACGCATCACCCCATCTCGGTGGCGGCCTACTACGCGGAGCAGAAGGACGAGGCGAAGGAGCGAACCGCTGTCTTCCTGAAGGCGCGGATGCCCAAGTTCCTCTCCTTCTTCGAGAACGTCCTCCGCGACAACAAGCCGAGCAAGAAGGAGTACCTCGTCGGCAACGGCTTCTCGTACGTCGACCTCTCGGCGTTCCAGGTGCTCTCCGGTCTCGCCTACGCGTTCCCGAATGCGTTCGGCGCCTTCCGGAAGGACATTCCGCTCCTCTTCGCCCTGCGCGATCGCGTGGCGTCGCGGCCTCGGCTCGCGGCGTATCTCGGCTCGACGCGCCGCGTGCCGTTCTCGGAAGACGGCATCTTCCGGCACTATCCGGAGCTCGACTCGGAATGAGCGGCTCTCCAAGCTGAGCATCCGAGCCCGAGCCCGAGCCCGTGACCGAGCCCGAATTCAACGAGCTCACACACACCTGAATCATTCGTTCGAGGGGCTCGATGCCGAGCGGATACACGTCGAGTTGTCCGTGATCGAACGCCGTGTGGGTGCGACAGTCAGATCGACTTTCGCCCGTCGTCGTGAATCACTCGTTCGGCAAGGCCATGAGCTCGAGACCGAGCCGATACACGCCGAGTTGTTCGTGATCGAACGCCGTGTGCCAAGGTCGGTCCCGACCGGTTGCCCTTTCGACGCCCGCGTCGGGCGCGGTCACGGGCTCGGGCTCGGGCTCGGGGGGGGCCGATCGCACGCTCGGTCTTCCCCGTCGCGGCTCTGGACCCGCTCCGAATGACGAGCGGCCGTGGCTATTGGAACGTGACGGTGACGCCCGTGGCCGTCCCGTAGCTGTTCGAGCACCCGCTCGAGCCGGTATTCACACCGAGCGCATCGAGGACGGCCGTGCTGCCTTCCCACTTGCCGGCCGTCTCGGACTTCTCGACGACACGCGCGACGACGCACTTCGTTCCCTTGCAGACGCGCGCGCTCTGACCACACATCGCGCGAGAGAAGCTCGCGCGAGGGACCGCGATCCATGCGCCGTCGTCGACGAACGAGCGCGATGGCTTCTCGTCGCAGAAGAAGACGACGCGGCCCTTCGAGCGCGAGTACGAGTCGCACTTCACGAGGTAGGCCCAGTTGCCTTGCCAGAGCATCGTGACCCCGGAGAACTTGCGGCCGTTCCACGACCCGCTCGGCGCGTCGACCTCTCCGTCCGAGACGGCCGCGCCAGTCGACTTCAGGTACCCGCCGTGCGCCCAGCCGATCTCGTCACCATACGAGACCTTGTAGAAGCCGTTCGTCGCGGAGGCCTCGACGGCGGTGACTTCCGCGCCTTCCGGCATCGTCGTGATCACGTCGGCGCTCGTCGACGGCGTCTCGCGCAGGTTCACGCGAGCGGTCGTGACGAGCTTCGTGCCGAGCGCGATGCGGCCGCTCAGAGCGTCCGTCGACATCTCGAGGTCCTCCGGCTCATCGGCAGCGCAAGCGCTGAGGCCTACGGGAGCGAAGGCGAGGGCGACGAGCGTAGCGAACAGGCGGCTCTGCTGCATGCCGCGCATTCAGCAACGGCTGTGCCCTTTCCCGTGGGAAGGGATCGCCGATTTTTGGCGCGAGTTTCAGGGTGATCGGACCGTTCAGGGGAGCCGGATCACCATCCCCCCTGGAGTGATCCTCGCGTTCATGGTCGTGCACCGGAGAAAGATACTCTGCCGTCAAAACGGTTGCGGTTTACATGAATGTTGCGCACCTGGGGACCCATCGTCGCTCGCCGCCGGTACCTTCGCCTCGACTCGCGGCCAGGCGAGCGCTGCACCGATACGAGCGTTCGTCGAGCCAGATACACGACACCCGCAGTTGGGAGATGCCCGTGTCGAACGATCGTCGTACGTGCCGGATCGCGCACCTGTCCGACCTCCATGTCCTTGCCCCGTCGGGCGCACCACGCGGCCCTGCGTCGCTCGCGCTACGGACGAGAATCGCGAGCCTCGGGCGCGCGCTCGACCCTGCGTGCCGGATCGACAAGCTCCTCGCTGCGCTCGACGCCGCGAAGGAACGCGGCGCGAGCCACTTCGTCTTCTCAGGAGACCTCACCGAGCTCGGTACGGAGGCGCAGTTCGAGGCGCTCGCGGAGGCGCTCCACGCGTCGAAGATCGATCCCGACGCGATCACGCTCGTGCCCGGGAATCACGACAGCTACTCGGCCCCCGGCTCGTGGCGTCGTGCCCTCGAAGGTCCGCTCGCCGCGTTCCGGCGATCGAGCGCGGACGAGCCCGGCAAGGTCGTCGAGGTTGGAGGCATGACGCTCTTGCCCGTCGACGTCGCGTGCCACCAGCCACTCGGTCGCGCTGCCGGCGAGCTCACGAGTGACGTCGCCGACGCGCTCGAGCGGCGCTTGCGCGACTGCGCGGCGATGGGACGTTCCGCGGCGATCGTGCTGCACCACTCGCCGATACCGCACGGGTCGCGAGCCTGGCAGTGGGTCGACGGACTTCGCGGGCACCAGCGCATGCTCGACCTCCTCGTCCGGTTCGAGGACGCCTGCGTGCTGCACGGGCACTTCCACTACGAGGTGGAGCGCTCGATCGGCGGAGGTCGGCCGCGTGTCTTCGGCACGACCGCCACCGTCGAAGATGCGAACGGCGCTCCGCGCGTACGCATCTACGAGGTGTCGGACGCAGCGCTCGACACGCCGCTCCTCTCGATGGCGCCGCTTCGCGCGGCGGCGTGAGGGCGGGCGCCGATGCCAAGCTCGGCGAGCTTCTCGTTCAGCGACGTGACGAGCACGTGTGCGCACGGTTCCACGAATGGTTCGCCTCGAGGTCGAGCGAGCCCGCACGTCTGTCGGACGGACAACGTAGCTGCTAGGCTCGCAGCCGATGTGCGGTCGCACGAAGATCCTCGTCGTCGACGACGACCGCGCGATGGGGGAGATGCTCGTCCAAGGTCTGGAGGCCGAGGGACGCGAGGTCCAATCGACAGACTCCCCCGGCGCAGCCCTCGACGTCCTGGCAGACACGGACATCGTCATCACCGACCTGCGGATGCCGGGTATCGACGGTATCGAGCTCTGCCGGCGGATCGCCGCCCAGACCGACCGCGACATCCCCGTGATCGTGTTGACGGCCTTCGGCGACTACGAGGCCGCCGTCGCCGCGATGCGCGCAGGCGCGTGGGACTTCCTCGCGAAGCCGGTGAAGCTCGACGTCCTCGAGCTCGCCGTCGCCCGGGCGATCGAGCACCGCCGCCTTCGCCGCGAGGTCAAGCGACTCGCCGCGAAGCTCGACGCCTCGGAGGGGTTTCGCGAGCTCGTCGGCGGTAGCCCGGCGATGAAGCGCGTCTACGCTCTCGTCGCTCGCATCGCCGACTCGCAGAGCTCGGTCCTCGTCACGGGTGAGAGCGGTACGGGCAAGGAGCTCGTCGCTCGCGCCCTCCACCGCGCCGGTCCGCGCGCGTCTGGCCCCTTCGTCGCGATCAACTGCGCGGCGATGCCGGAGACATTGCTCGAGAGCGAGCTCTTCGGCCACGAGAAGGGCGCCTTCACGGACGCGCGGACATCGAGGCCGGGCCTCTTCGTGCAGGCGACCGGGGGAACGCTGTTCCTCGACGAGGTCGGCGAGCTCCCGCTCGCGCTCCAGCCGAAGCTCCTCCGCGCGTTGCAGGAACGCACCGTCCGGCCGATCGGCGGGCGCAAGGAGCTGCCGTTCGACGTCCGCGTCATCGCCGCAACCAACCGCGATCTCGCGACCGCGGTCGAGGAAGGCCGGTTCCGCGAGGACCTGTTCTTCCGGCTCGACGTCATCGAGGTTCCGCTCCCTCCCCTTCGTGAGCGCGGGACCGACGTCCTCATGCTCGCGCAGCACTTCCTCGAGCGCTTCAGCGCGCAGGCCGGCAAAGCGATCGTGGGATTCACCACAGCCGTCGCCAAGCACCTCGTCGACTACGACTGGCCGGGCAACGTCCGCGAGCTTCACAACGTCGTCGAGCGCGCCGTCGCGCTGGGGGTGCACGACCACATCACGGTCGAGGATCTGCCCGAGAGGATCACGCGAGTGCGCCGGCCGCGTGCGCCGATCTCACTCGAGCCTGGAGAGCTCGTCTCGCTCGACGAGATGGAGCGGAGATACATTGCCTACGTCATCGAGGCCTCGGGTGGCAGTCGCACCATCGCTGCGCGGATCCTCGGGCTCGATCGCTCGACGCTCTGGAGGAGGCTCGAGCGGCTCCGAATGAACGACGGCTCGGGCGGGAGCAGCAGGCCGGACAAGTGCTGAGCTGTCACGAAGGGATCTGGCCATCTCGCGCCCGCGTGCCGAACGCCTTGACGTGCGCCGCCGCGATCGCCTTCAGGACTGCGCTGCGAAGCACCTCGAGTCGGAACGGCTTCGACAGCACCAGCGCACGGACATCCGCCGCGGCGACATGGAGCGTCGGCTCCGGAAACGCCGTCATCAGGATGAGCGGCGTGCACGGGCAGGTCGCTCGGAGCAGCTGGGCGACCGCGACCCCGTCGAGCCGGCCAGGCATGTGGACGTCCGAGAGAACGAGGTCGATCCGATGCGCGCGCTCCTCGAGGACATCCTCGGCTTCCTCCGCCGACGATGCGGCGAGCACGACGTAGCCGTCGCGGCGAAGCGTATCGACGACGAGGTCTCGCAGGTCCTCGTCGTCTTCGACCACGAGAACCGTCGCGACCGGGCGAGCGAGGCGACTGGGACGGCTTTGAAGCATGAGGCGTCGGGTACGCAAGCGAGATGCCGCAGTCGCCGACCGTGCAACGCGGGGCGTGGTGCTTGCCGGCATGTTGCGGGGCTGCAACCGCGTTGCACTTTGCAACCTGGGCCGGCAGTCGGACGTCGCGGATCTCGCGATCGGCGCGCCGGAGAGGCACGGCACGCCGTGTGCCTGGCGAGCCGCTGCGAGGTCTTGATGCAGAACGAAGAGCAACGTGCCGGCGACGGCGACGGCGAGGACCAGTGGCTCCGCGAGAAAGCTCGGAGAAGCTCGATCCTGCTTGCAGAGGACCACGAGCCGCTACGCGATCTCCTCGCGACGATCCTTCGCCTCGAAGGTTACGAGGTGACGCCGGTCTCGTCCGCCGACCAGATGCAGCGCGAGCTCGACCGGAGCAATGACTCGATCGCTTTCGATGTCATCGTGACGGACATGCGCATGCCGGGAGGCTCCGGGCTCGACGTCGTGTCGACCCTTCGCGCGTCCGGCTCGCGGATCCCGGTCATCCTGATGACGGCGTTCCCGGATGACGCCGTGCGCGAGCGGGCGGCATCCCTCGGCACCATCGTCGTCGGCAAGCCCTTCGCGCTGGACACCATCTGCCTCGCATTGGAATGGATGCTCGAAGGGCGCAGGCAGGAGTCGACGTGGACGTGATCGTCGCTCGCCGAGGCGGGAGGGACAGCGGCATCGGTTCAGTGGCGAGGAGGCTCCTCACCCTGCACATCGAGCGACGCTTCGCGATGCCGTTCGCGATCGGCATCGCGCTCGTCGCGGGCGTCGTCGACTTCATCACCACGGCAGAGGCGGTCTTCACGCTCGTCTACGTCCTCCCGATCGCGATCGCCGTCTGGTTCGACGGACGGCGAGCGGGGTACCTGCTCATCGTCCTCTGCTCGACGATCTCGGTCGGCGTCGACCTCTTCGCCGGCCCGCACCGAGCGCCGCTCGCCTTCGTGATCTGGAACTCCGTCGCAGAGCTCGGCCTCTACATCTTGTTTGCCCTCCTCATCGAGGGCATGAAGGGCAGGCTCGCGACCGAAGCGGAGCTCCGGAAAGAGGCGCTGACGCAGCTCCGCCACGCCGACCGCCTCACCACCATCGGCCGGCTCGCGGCGGGCCTCGCGCACGAGCTCGGTACACCACTCAACGTCGTCTCGGGCAAGGCAAGCCTCGTCTCCTCGGGGCGAGTCGCGGGGGAGGACGCGAAGAAGGCGGCGCGCGTCATCGAACAGCAGGCCGATCGCATGACGACAATCATCCGTCATCTACTCGATTTCGCGCGCCGCGGCGGGACGGGACGGGAGGCGACCGACCTCCGTGCACTCTGCGAGCAAACGGCGGAGCTCCTACGGCCACTCGCACGGCGGTCGAATGTGACGTTGAGCTGCGAGGGGCCGGCGGTGACCGCTTCCGTGAACCGCTCGGAGATGCAGCAGGTGCTCAGCAACCTCGTGACGAACGCGATCCACGCGATGCCGGAGGGCGGGGACGTGTCGCTCATCGCCGCCGTCGACGACGGCGCGTACGCGATCATTCGTGTCGAGGACGAGGGCGACGGCATCGCGCCCGACGTGCTCCCTCGGATCTTCGACCCCTTCTTCACGACGAAAGAGGTCGGCGCCGGCACCGGCCTCGGCCTCTCGGTGGTCCACGGCATCGTGGACGACCACGGCGGGACGATCCACGTCGAGACGGCGGTCGGGCGCGGGACGACCTTCATCCTTCGTCTCCCGCGCTGAACCGGCCGGGGCCCTCAGGTTCGCGCGCGGCGCTACTTAATGGTTACCGGCGGTGCGTCGTTCACGGGGCGGAGGCCCGTGCCAGCCACGTATCCGTAGCTCGCGTCGATGCCCATGCCCCAGACCGTGATCGCGAACGGCCCGTCACTCCGAGCCTCCTGCCGGCCGTAGCTGCACTCGCCCTTCGCGAACTTCTGCGGAAGGAACGCGTCGGTCAGCTTCACGAAGGCATACTCGTACTCGCCCGACGTGCCGAGTGGGCGCCAGCCTTCAATCGGACCTGCACATTCGAGATCCACGGGCAGGAAGCCTGTGGGCGTCTTCCGGCGGACGACGGTGAGACGCGTGTCGGGGAACGTGAAATCGGTGAAGAAGATGTAGTGGTCGAGGAACTGATCGGCCGCGGGGACGTTCACGTAGTCCGGATCTCCCGTCGTCTTCGAGCCGGTGCCGCCGCCGTAGGAAGAGCCGGTCATGTAGACGTTGACGTGGAACGGATGCTTCGAGTCCTGGCTTCGCACGACGAAGAATTCGTCGGTGATGAAGTTGGCGCTCTCGCCTGCATTGAGCTTCTCGGGAGCGTCCCGCGGGCGCGACGGTTCGTACGTGAACGTCGTGTCGTCGGCCGCGGCGACGATCGTGTACGGGACACGCTCGCGCGCGTCTGCGAGGCTGTTGATGCGGGAAGGGAAGGGCACGACGGCGTATTCCGTTCCCCACTGCGCCGTGCCGGGGATCTGCTGCTGGAGCACATCACAGTACTGCACGTTCGACGGAATGAACGTGCACTGGGACCCGCCGAACATGGCGACCGGCTTGTTCGTCTCGATCGGGCTCCCGGTCATCGCAGGCTGCACGAACTGCAGCACCTGCCCCTTCGAGAGCTTCCACGTCTGCGTGATCCCCGCGGCCGCCCCCGCGATGTCGGCCCCTGCGGGGACCTCGACCGTCGGACGAATGCTGACCTCGGTGTCGTCTTCGTTCGCGACGACCTGGAGGATACGTCGCTTGAGCGGCTGCCCGAAGTGGAACGGGCTCACGGCGATGTAGTTCTTCTCCCAGGACGAGGTCGGCAGGAGCAGCGTCGCCGTCGGGACGTGCGTGTCGGCGCCGCCGTACGGATAGATCGAGTACGCCGAGACCGGAGTGTCGGTCTTGATCTGGAACGCCTTGCTCCTCGCCGTGCCGTGGATCGCCGGATCGACGAGCATCGCGGGCGTGACCTCCGGAGGGCAGTACGTGCGGGTCTTGCCCATGTCCCCCTCGTCGTGCGCGAAGAAGACGATGGCGACCTCTCCGGGCGGAAGCGGTCCCTCGAGCAGCTTGTACTCCGGCTCCTCGTTCTTCTGGGTCACCGTGTAGATCGATTTCGAGATGTCGAGCGGAGCGCTGCCGAAGCCCGCGGAGATGGAGGCCGGTCGATCCCACGTGTTCGCGACCATCGCGGCGAAGCAGGACCCGGGCATCTCGACCGCGTCGACCGGCGGGAGCGTCCAGAACTCGCAGCCCGTCGAGCCCTTGTTCTGCGCAGCCGCGGTGCACGCATCGACACAATGCTCGCCGCCGCAGCCCTGGTCGGCGTTGCACGTCTCGACGACGGTCTCCTCTTCGCCCTCGCAACCTTTCAGCACCTGCTTGAGGTCGCGCGAGCAACGGAGCCCGCACTTCTTCGGAGGATCGGAGGGAGGCGCGGCGTCGCTGTCGAGCGTCGCCGGCGGATCGGCACGAAAGGTGTCCTGTCTGCTCGAGCACGCGACGGCAAGGACGACCGCGCCCGTCACGCCGAGGGCCGTGAAGCTGAAACGAAGGAGGCGATCAGCGACGTTCATGGAATCAACCTCTCAAAAGACGATCGAGACGGGCGTGGGATGCGGGAGAGCGTCGGTCACGCCTTGCCCGAGCTCGCCGCGGTCGTTGCCGCCCCAGCACACGACGCTGCCTCCCTGGAGCAGCGCGCAGACGGTCGTCTTGCTGACTGCGACGGCGACGGCATGTCCGGTGAGCTGATCGGCCGGCTTGAACCACCACGACGAGGTGTCCGTCGTCAGCCGTCCAAGCGAGCCACGCGCGTTGTCGCCGCTGCACTGCACGGTTCCGTCGGTGAGACGCACGCACGTGAGCTCCCCATTGGCGGCGACCTGCTGTGGCCAGGCCGCGACGCTGCCGACATGAGACCGAACCGGCACGAGCGATCGATCCGCAAGACCGGTTCCGAGAGCGCCGACGGGGCTGTTGCCCCAGCAGAAGACCTCGCCGCTCACGATCGCACAAGCATGCGCGCTCGTTCCGGCGGAGACTGCGAAGCTCGTGACGGGAGACAGACCGATCGCGAGGGGCAACGCGTCGTTGGCGATCGACGACGTGCGTACGGACACGATCGCCTTGGTCCCCGCGACGGCACCCCAGCTCACGAGGTCGCCGGCCTTCGTGATCGCGAAGCCGTTGTAGATGCTCGAGCCCGTGCGCGTGACCTCGAGGCCGTCGAGCGACGCCTTCCCCGGGCCGAGGACGGCCTTCGGCTCACTCCTTCCGAGCTGCAGATCGGAGTTGTCGCCCCAGCACCAGACCTCGCCGTTCGCGAGCACGGCGCATGCGCTCCGCACACCGAGGTCGACGCGTCGAGCCGCGCCCGGAAGCGCGACCGGGGTCGCCGTCGCGTGTGCCTTCGTGTCCGACACAGCGGGCGCGACCTGGAGCCCGAGCTGGCCCTTGTCGTTGCCTCCCCAGCAGGACACGCCTCCGTCGCCGATCACGGCGCACGTCGTCGTGCCCGCGGCGCTGAGCTGTGTTGCGTCCTCGAGCCCGTCGACCTTGCTGACGACGAAGCCCGTGCCGGGGACGGTGCCCCCGTCCGCTCCGGCGTCGACGACCCACGAACCGGGCGGCGCCGCACCAGCGTCCGCCGTCCCGAGCGAGCCCTTCGCGTTGTCGCCCCAGCACCGCGCCGTGCCGTCGCTCATGCGCGCGCAGAAATGGTTCTCGCCCGCGACGAGCTCCACGGCGCATCCGGCGTCGACCGCGCACGTCACGGGCTCGTCGGTCGGATCGAATGGAGGCTTGGCGTCCTCCGCACCCGCGTCCTTCGACGGCGCGGGCTCTTCCGAAGGAGACGCCTCGGGGAGGTTCGCCTTGCCGGAGCCGGCGTCGACCTCGGGCTCCTCGAACGAAGCACGGGGCTCGTCCGAGCTGCTGCACGCGACGAACGCTGCTACCGCGAACGGCGCGGCGGTGAGCGAGAACAGGATCGATCGATTGCGAGCCTTCATCGTGCGTGCCTCAGGGCTTCGTGCCTGTCGTCTTGTGGAGCGCAGCGTTGTCGCCGACGACCCAGAAGTCGTCGTTGCTCGTTCCCCACATCCCGTAGAACGCCGTCGTCACCGGCGTGTTCGTCACGCGGATGGCCGCCTGCTTCCACTTCGTTCCGGTCCAGTGCGTCACGCGTCCGGGCTGGCCAACGGACCAGACGTCGTTCGGAGCCGTGCCCCAGAACGCGTTCACCTGGGGTTCCCACGCGAGCAGCGGGACGAAGGACCAGGCGAAGCTCTGGCCGTTGTCGGTGCTCGTGCCGCGCCAGAGCGCATTGCGACTGTGCGTGCGTCCGACGGCCCAGAACTCGTCTCCAGGCAGGACCTTCACGCTGCCGATCGCCTCCGCCTTCGGGAAGTCGCCGTCGGGATCGGGAGGCAGGTCGAACTGCACCCAGGTATTCGTGCCCGGAGCGCGCCGGATGACGGGCGCAGACAGCACGCCCCATTGATCGGCCTCGATACTCCCCACCAGCCAGAGGCCGCTCGAAGGCGATCCCCAGATGTTCTGGTACGCCATGGGGCGCGCGGAGAGCTCTTCGTCGACGCTCCATCCCGCAGCTGCGCCGGCGTAGTGAACGGCTCGCCCGCTCGCGGGATACGGATAGTCGTTCCATCCCATGGGCTGCTTGCCGCCGACCGCCCAGATGTCGTCCGGGCCGCTCCCCCAGATGCACTTGATCGGGACGCTCGGATCGCCAGGGAGCGTCACCGGTGAGAACGTGACCTCCGCCGAGCTCGCCCCGGTGCCGTGGTAGACCGTGCCGTTCGTCGCAAGCAGCCAGAGATCGGTCGGGCCGCTGCCCCAGATGGTCGCGAGCGCGCTCAGCCCACTCGCGTGCTCGGACCACGCGCTCCCGTCCCATCGGAGCACGCTCCCCCCGGCGCTGATGGACCAGACGATGCCCTGTCCGTCACCCCACACGCCCTTGAGGACGTGTTTGCCCGGGAGCACGGTGTGACAGAAGTTGTCGTCGGAGCAGATGCGCTGGGGACCGTCGGGCACGTCCGCGTCCTTCGGAGCGGACGCATCCCCGTCGGGCACGTCGGCGTCTTCGATGCTCGGGGACGCGGCCTCGGGCAGCGTCGTCACCGAGCCGCCATCGACGTCGTTCGAATCGTTCGACTCTGGGGTGAGCTCGGAGTCGGCACACGCGACGAGCGCGCCGAAGCCGGCTGCAGCGAGGACGAGGAGCAGCCCCGTCGCGAAGCTTCGGTTCGTGATGCGGTTCACTTGCTACCTCCGTTGCCGCTCTTCGGGCCCGTGTAGCGGAGGGCAACGCCGTCGCCGACGATCCAGACGTCGTTCGCGCTGCTTCCCCACACGCCGTAGAGGTTCGGCTTCCTTCCGAGCGGCAGCTGCGCCGTCGCCGGAGTGAACGCCTTGCCGTCGTAGTGCAGGATCGTGCCTGCATCGCCGACCACCCAGATGTCGTCCGGCCCGCTGCCCCAGATCGCGTGGAGCGGCACCGTCGTCCCCGACGGCACCTTGTCGAAACGCACGTTCCCGGGCACGTAGTGGCGGATCGATCCGAGCGCGCCGACGGCCCAGATGTCGTTCGGGCCGCTACCCCACATGGCGTCGAACGTGAGCGAGGACTGGCTGTCGATCGACGTCCAGACGAGCGGGTCTTGCCCTTCGCTCGCGCCTCCCTCGCGCGGTGTTCCATGCAGGAGCAGGCCGCGCTCGATCGAATTCGAGGTGCTGTTGTCGGCCGCCATCCAGACGTCCGACGCCGAGCTGCCCCAGATGCTCCGGACCGTCGCCGTTCCGGGCACCTGCTTCCATGCCGTGTCCGATTCTCCGGACGTCAGGAGGAGCTGATTCCCGGCCCAGAGATCGTTGTCCCAGTCCGGTTCGGCGAGATCGAACATGCGTCCGCCGACGCGAACGTCGCTCGCAGAGCTGCCCCACACCGCGCGGAGGATCGCGCTGTTCCACGGGGAGAACCCCGTCGGCGAGAGCGTCCATGCGGCCGTTCCGTTCTTGAAGCCGGTCCCGTGCAGGATCGTCGTCGTCGTGCTGACGACCCAGATGTCGTTCGGCCCGCTGCCCCAGATCCCGCTCAGTGTGTCGAAGACGCCGGTGGGCGTCTGGACCCACGTCTTGCCGTCGTAGTGCATGATCGTTCCGCCCGACCCGATGGCCCAGACGTCGTTCGGTCCGGTGCCCCAGACGGCCGTGAACGTGCGCAGAGGGTCGAGCGGCGTCGGATGCATGCACCATGCAACGTCGTCGCACGCAGACACCTCCGTGGTGCAGTTCGGATCGCCGGGCTCGCAGCCGGCGTCGGGCGGCGAGGCGGCGTCAGGCAAAGCAGGCACCTCGACCGGACCCGCCTCCGGAACGGTGCTGCCAGGCTCCTCGCGCTTGCTGTCGTTCTCGGCGACGGCGCAGCTCGCGAACGAGCCGACGAGGAAGATCATCGAGCCGGCGATCGTCGCCGCCTTCCAGCGACGCGGCGCGCGCTCACGCGTCGTCTTCACGCTCGTCTCGGCGCTCATTTCGTCGGCTCCAGTCCGGCGTCGCACTCGACCATCAGGCATTTGCCTTCGATGCATGGCTGTCCCTCACCGAAGTTGCACGCCGTGCCGCAGGCTCCGCAGTTTGCGGGGTTCACTCGGAGGTCGATCTCGCAGCCGTCGCTCGGGTCTCCGTTGCAGTCCGCGAAGCCCGGGAGGCAGTCGTACGCGCAGAGGCCCTTCTTGCACGAGCCGACCTGGTTCGCGCGGGCCGCCGGGCAGAAGTTCATGCAAGCGCCGCAGTTGAACGGATCGCTCAGGAGGTCCATGCATCCCTCCGGGCACGTCGCGCGGCCTAGCTTCTCGCACGTGTCGAGGCACTTGGGGCCCGTGCCGTCGTCGCGGCACACCTGGTCGGGACCGCACTTGATCCCGCAGCCGCCGCAGTTGTTGAGATCCTTCGTGATGTCGGTCTCGCAGCCGTTCGAGCCGCAGCCGGTCTTCAGATCATTGTTGCAGTCTGCATGTCCGCCGGTGCACTGCAGCTGCCCGCATTGTCCCTTCGCGCAGCCGTAGGTCGTGTACGGAGGCAGGGGGGAGCACGCGTCTTCCGGGAACTGGCATTCGTTCCCGCACGCGCCGCAGTTCGCCGAGTCCGTCCGGAGGTCGGTGCATCCGCGTCCGCAGTCGACGAGACCGTTCGAGCAGCCGCACTTGCCGTTGATGCAACGGACGTCGGGCGCGCACGCATGACCGCACGTCCCGCAGTTCTCGGGATCGGCGTTGACGTTGGTCTCGCAGCCGTCGTCGAGCAGGCCGTTGCAGTCGCGGAAGACGCGCGGGGGCTGCATGAAGCCGCCTTCCTTGATCATGCAGCCGAGCACGCACTCGCCGTCGACGCACCGGGCGTCCATGTTGACGGACTCGAATCCTCCACAGCGATTGCCGCACGCGCCGCAGTTCGCGGCATCGTTCAGGAGGTTCGTCCCGCACTTCGGGAACGGCTTCGTCCCGCACGTGGCGTACGGAAACGTGCACTCCGTCCCCATGCATGCGAGGACCTTCTCCGGCGCGGGCGTCGCCTCCGCGTCACCGCCGTCGGGCGGAGGTGGCGTGAAGCTCGGGGGTACCGTCGTGCCTGCATCGGGTTCTTCGCGGCCGAGCGAGACGGTGTCTTCGCACGCGACTGCGATGAGGGCGAAGCAGGACAGGCCGAGAACGGCGAATCGTCTTGAGGTCGAGGACAAGGCTGCCTCCCAGAGCGTTTGAGGCCCGGGCGAGAGTGATTGTCGAACCGCCGCTCAGCGCGGCGACGAGAAGAGATCGGCGAGATGAGACCGATGGTTCGATGTCGGGTAGCGCTGTTGGAACTCGCTCCATCGGCGCTCTGCCTCAGCGCGGCGGCCGAGGTAGAGCAGAGCTTCGATCGCGAGCGCTTCGCGCTCCTGCGTGAACCGCCCGTTCGCGAAGTCCCGCTCGTGCTTGTCACACAGCGCGAGCGTGTCGGCGGGACGGGAACGGAGCGCGTCTTGCGCGCGGTCGAGCAGATCGATCTCGGCGCTCTCGCTCGCCGCAGGACGGGCAGGGGCGCTCGGTACGGGGGCACGCGGGGCGCGACGCGCGAGCGCGACGTTCGACGGTGCCGGAGCCGGAGCGGCATTCGCCGGCGGAACCGCCGTCGGCAACTCGTCGGGGTGGACGGCCGGCGGATCGTCCGCGCGCTTCTCGTCGATCGCCACCGGGTGAGGCGAGATCGGCGAAGGAGCGCTCGTGGCGACGAGCGCCGGTCCGGTCTCCTGCGTGCGCATGTCCACGACGGCCACCCCGGCGATCGCGAGGAGCCCTACGCCTGCTACGGTCACGAGCCGCGGCCACGACCACGCGGTCGCTCGCGTGCTTGCGAGCGAGCCGTGGGCGGCCTCGAGCTTCTGCGCGAGTCGCTCGATGTGCGCGCTGTCCGGTCCCGAATCCAGCCTCTCGGCCTCGAGATCCGCTCGAAGGAACGAGGGCACGGCGTCGGGAGAATCCACAATGCGCGGAGGATCACGGAACGCGCTCATCGCTGGCCCTTCAGTTCGAGGCGACGCGCGGCCGCGAGGATTTCCTTCTTTGCGGAGCTGTGGCGGTAGTAGGCGGTCTGCAACGGACAGCCGACGGCCTCCGCCACTTCTGCCATCGACAGCTCCTCGAGCTCGTAGAGGACGAACACGGTGCGCCGCGGCTCGTCGAGGATCGCGAGGAGGCGATCGAGCCGCGCGCGCATCTCGTTCACTTGCGCGGTCGACTCCGGGCAATCGGGCGACGGCTCGTCGAGCTCGTCGATATCCATGCTGCTCGGAGGCGGCCGCGACTTGCGATGCCGTACCGCCTCGCGCACGCAGATGCGATAGAGCCACGCCTTGAGCTGGTTGCGCTCCTCGTACGTGGCGAGCGCGCGATGGACGATGATGAAGACGTCCTGCGAGAGGTCGTCGAGATCGGCCGTCGGCACGCCGAGCCGGCGCAGCAGGCGCCACACGAACGCGCCGTGCTCCCTGAAGAGCTCGGCGCTCGATCGAACCGGCGCTCCGTCCACCATGCGTGGGGAAAGAGCTACCGTCGATGAGCCGAACGCCACCACAGAAAGTACAAAGGCGAGCCGCTGGAGACTTTATGGAAAAAAGTTTCCAGAAAGTGAGCGCTACCGTGGTCCGAAGCGCAAGGTGAGCCCTACGCTCCCGGCGAGCCCGATCGGAGCCGCTCGATGCAGCGTGATCTGCCGGTCGGTCCGATCCTGGAACGTGAACCGATCACGAAGGACGAGCACGGCGAGCTGAGCCGAGAGCCATGGCTCGATCCGCACGGGCTTTGGCGCACGCGAGAGCTCGAACCCCACTCGCGCTTCGATCGGAACGTCGAGCAGAGGCCGCGTCGACATCCCGCCGAGAGCCGGCGCCGAGGCGTCGAGCCAGCCTCCATCGACGCCCGTGCAGAGCGTGACGCTCGCCGAGCTCCGTCGGGCTGCGAGAAGGCATGCGAGCAGGCTGAGCGATTTCCTCTCGAGATGTACTTCCGGCTGCGTCCCGGCGGCTCGTGTCGGCCAGAGCTGACCGCGCGCGATGAACGAGAGCCGATTCACCGGCGGATGGACGATCGCGCCACCTTCGAGCCCCCACGAGATCCCGGGCAGGATGCCGGACCCGGCCGTCAGACCTGCTGCGGGAGCCACGCTCCACGTCGGCTTCGGCCGCGTCTCCGTCCGCACCGTAGGCCGGGGCTCGGCCGGCCTCGGTGGCGTCGGGATCGGCGCGCCTTGGTCGACGGGCGGCAGCTGCGGCATGGGCGCTGCGGAAGTGCCCGGCGGAGGGCCCGGCAGCATCCTCGGCGGCCCGATCATGATCGAGAGCACGACGGCGAGCGTCTCGATCCCCTTCGTGCAGTCCTCGGCATCGATGAGGACGTCGCGCTGACCGACCTCCGCTCCGGAAGCATCGCGCTCGTTGATGTGGACCTGCCACTGCGCGTCGACCCGTGGAGCTACCGAGACGATGAGCGTCGCATCGGCCCCGGCTTCGTTCGTGAACGGGTCACGTTCGAGCCGCCGCTCGACGGCCTTCTCGATCACCGCCGCTCCTCCGCAGGCCTCGACCACGGCTCGCGGCTCGCTCAGGACCAGGGCAAACCGCGCGACGTGCTCGCTGGCTGCGGCGGCCTGGGTCGTCGGCTCGGCATTCGCGACGCGGGCAATGGTTGCGAGCACCGCGATGGACGCTGCGCAACTCTTCAAGCGCGCCATGCCGCTCGGATCCGCTGCCGGCAAACCACCGGGCGCAGTCTACAGCGTTACGGGCAGCGACGTGCGTGCGGTTGCGCTCGCGTTCTCTCCTCCTTGCCTTCGACCTACGCGAGGCGCGGAACGAGGCTCGCTCCGCCTCAATCCCGAGAGCCGTCGCCACGCCTTATCGCGTAGAGTTTCGCCTGAACGCCTTGGGATTGCACGGCGGCGCGAGGAACCGGAGGTGGAGGTCGACGACGGCGTCGGGCGTGCTCTTGCTCTGTGCCTCGTGGGCATCGACGGCAGACGCGGCACCGTTCGACCTCACGTGGACGGCGCCGGAGGGATGTCCGTCGCGCCAGGAGGTGGTCGCGGCGACGCGGGATCGCCTCGGCGAGAGCGAAACGACTGCGCCGCCGGAGCTCTTCGTGCGCGGTACGGTGCTCGCAGACAAGGGGCGGTTCGTCGTCTCGTTCGTCGTGCAGGACGCGACTGGCGTGGACGTCGGAGAGCGCGAAGTACACGTGCAGGGGCAGAGCTGCCGGGCGATCGAAGGGCCTGCTGCGCTCGTGCTCGCGACGATGATCTCCGTCGTGCGACCTCGAGCCGAGACGTCTCCGAAGCCCCACGCCGTGCCGCGAGAGCCTGGAGCTGCGCCTGAAGAGCAAGGCGACGCCGCGCACCCGCGCGAGCCGATCCTCCCGACGCACATCGGCCCGCCGGATCGAGCTCCAGCCGCGCTACGGCCCTCACCTGCGCCCGAGCCGAAGGTCGCGCCAGCGCCGCCATCACCTCCGTCACGTCGCGCGCTCGGCGTAGCGGCCGTCGGTTCGGCCGGGATCCTTCCGCGAGCAGGTGCCGGCGTCGCGCTGCGAGCCAGCTACCTCCATCGATCGGTTCTCTTCATCGGGATCGAGTCGAGCTTCGAGACCGGCGCTTCGGTGCACGCCGGGCGCGGTGACGTCGGCTTCCAGCTCCTGAGCGGATCGCTTCTTACCGGCGCGCGCGTGGTGCGAGCGGCGGCGTTCGAGATCGTTCCCGTGCTCGCGGCGCGTGCAGGCGTCCTGCGGACGACGCCCAGCGGCTTCCAGGTCGTGAACGCGCAGGCGCATCCGATGGCGCTCGCGGGCGTCGGCGCCCTCTTGCGGGCGTCGCTCGGCGCGCACCTCCATGCGGAAGCTCTACCTCAAGCGGAGCTCGCGCTCGTCCGCGACGTCTTTCAGGCCGGCGAGGGCAGGACGACGTACTTGCTCCACCAGCCCTCGATCGTCGCTGCACGGCTCACGGTTGGCATTGGCTATGAATTTCCATAGGTTGCGAAAATCGACAGGCACGCTTTAGAAAAATCCGAGCCACGAGCACTCAGAGCTGTGTGAACGCGTCGCTCCTTCGCGTCGTCGGCAGCGTGGTGGAGGCTCGTGAGAGCGCCACTTCTGAGCCGATGACGTTCGAAGATCTCTTCCACGGCTACCTCGAGTTCGTATGGCGTAGCCTGCGACACTTCGGCGTCGCCGAGAGGGATCTCGAGGACCAGACCCAGGAGGTCTTCCTCGTTGCGCACCGTCATCTCGCCGACGTGAACGTCGAACATCCGCGCGCGTGGCTCTACGGAATCGCGCGCCGATGCGCGGCGGGGTATCGGCGGCGCAGCCATCGTCGTCACGAGACGAGCGTCGAGGCCGTCCCCGAGAGCAGTCACAGCCGCGATCCGGCTGCGGGGGTCGAAATCGATCGCCTCGCGCCTGTCCTCGCGATGCTCGACGAGGACAAGCGCACCGTATTCCTCCTCCACGACGTGGAAGAAATGCCGATGCGCGAGGTCGCCGAGGCCGTCGGCTGCCAGCTCTCTACCGCGTACGCACGGCTCTACGCCGCGCGCCGCGAGCTCGCGAAGGCCATTCGAGAGGCTCCATGAAGATCGATCCCCCCGACGCCCCGAACAGCCCTCTCGTCACCGACGAAGGCGGCGACGCGGAGTCGCTCCGGGACGCCGTGCGTGCGCTGCGAAGCCCGCGCCCGAGCCCTGAAGCTGCGGCGCGCATCACGAAGCACCTCGTGGCAGCAGGCGCGCTCGCTCCGGGACTTGCCCCGGAGAAGCTGGCCGGCTCGAGCTCGGCCGCGCGTACCGCGAGCAGGCTCGGACACTACAAGGCGAGCGCGCTCGTGCTCGCGGTCGCGGTCGGCACCCTGGTCGCGGCACGTGGAACGTGGACCTCCGACGCGCCTTCGGTCGCGAGCGCCGGCGCTGCTGCGACCTCGCCCGCCGCCGCTCCGGCGAGCACCGCGCCGAGCGGGGCCGAGCGTGACGTCGAAGCGAAGCGCATGCCCGAGATCGATGCCCCGGCGCCGGTCACCGCCGTCTCGGTCGACGCGCTGCCTTCCGCAGCGCCGAAAGCGCGCGCATCGGCCGGCGCGGGATCGTCGAACGACGGGAGCGCCCGCACGATGTCCGAGCGTGCCGCTGCGAAGACCGCCACGCCGGAGTTGCTGCTCGTTCGGCGGGCGCAAGACGCGCTCGTCTCGGACCCGGCGCGCGCGCTGTCGCTCGCGAACGAGCACGCCTCGCTCTTCCCGGGTGGCGAGCTCACGCAGGAGCGCGAGGTCGTCGCCGTCGACGCGCTCTCGAAGCTCGGCCGGCGAGAGGACGCGCTCCTCCGCGCCCGTGCGCTCGTCCGCAAGTTCCCGCGGACTCCATACGTGGCGCATCTCGAAAAGGCGATCGGCCAGCCGCTGACCGTCCACGACGCGCACGGCGAGGCAGCGAATCACGACTTCAACTCGACGCCGTGACTTCTGTCACGGCTTGCCGCGAAAGAACCGCATGAACATGTATCGACGCTTCGCTCGGCGCGGGGTGGAGGTGATGCTCCTCCTCGGAACGTCCGCGCTGCTCGCCTCGATCTTCGGAGGTTGCTCGAGCACCGTGTCCGTCGCCGAGTCCCCGAACGAGGGGCAAGGTGGTTTCGGCTCTTCGGAGGCGGCCGACGGCGGCGACGCCTCGGTCTCCCGACCGGACATGCTCCTTCAATGCGTCGCTACGGAATGCCCATTTCCGTATACGACGTGTGAGACGGACAAGCCGACGTACAAATGTGAAATCAACCTCATGAACGACCCGCGCAACTGCGGTGCGTGCGGCGTCAGTTGCGAGGACTACGGCCCGATCGGCATGATCGGCCAATGCGTCGAGGGGAAGTGTGATTTTCAATGCATGATCGCGGTCGAGGACCCGATCATGAACCTGAAGAACTGCAACGGGATCCTCGACGACGGCTGCGAAGTCGACGTCTACAGCGACCCGATGAACTGCGGCGTCTGCGGGAACAAGTGCGATGCCGGCGTCTCGTGCATCGAGGGTCGATGTGGTTGCCCGGCGGGACTCACGCTCTGCAACGGCAGTTGCGTCAATCTCGAGACGGACGACCGCAACTGCGGTGAATGCGGGCGGCAGTGTCCCTTCATCCCCGAGGACGGACCGTTCGCCGGCTGCGAGATCATCGACAAGCATGCACAAGCCAAGTGCATGAACCGCGTCTGCGGAAACCTCGCGTGCCAGAATGGCTGGGGCGACTGCGACAAGGACATGTCCCAATGTCCGAAGGCCCCGAACGGCGCCTGGTCTGGCTGCGAGACGCCCGTGACCACGATGGAGAACTGCGGCGCTTGCGGGAACAAGTGCCAGCCCGGTCAGATCTGCGGCCGCGCCGGGTTCGAGATCAAGTGCATCGACACGTGCGACAAGCTCGGGCTCACCGACTGCGGGCAGGCCGGCGAATATGGTGGCGGCTGCCGGGATCTCAACAACGACGTGCACTACTGCGGCTCGTGCGTGAACGACTGCCCGAGTGCCGGTCCTCACCAGAATGCGACGTGCAACAAGGGCAGCTGCGAATACCCGTGCGACGACGGCTGGGCGGATTGCAATGGCGATCTCGCGGACGGTTGTGAGGTCAACATCATGATCAATCCGAACAACTGCGGTGGGTGCGGAATCACCTGCGACGGTGTCCTCGGCCAGCCGTGCATCGAAGGAAAGTGCCTCACGCGCGATTGCGCCGACGACGCCGGGGTGGGGACGAAATGAAGCTCTCGCTCCAGTCACGCTCGCTTGCTCCGCTCGTCGTGCTCGGATCGGCGATCGGCTTCGTTGCAGTCTTCGCCAACTGTGCGGTGAGTGAAGAGCAGCCCGTTGCTCCGCCGGATCGCAGCGTCACGATCGGGGCTCCGGACGCGTCCGACGTGCCCGATGCCGACGCCTCGTGTGACGCTTCGGATCCGGGGTGCGCAGTCGTCCCTGACTGCTCCCAGGTCGAGTGGTGCCTCGTCGAGTCCGGCGTCCGCTCTTCGGAACGCCTCAACTCGGTCTGGGGATCGAGCAAGTCGGACGTCTGGGCCGTTGGCTCGCGAGGATCGGTCGTTCACTACGACGGTGCCACGTGGAAGGCGGTTCCGATCGACAACAAGTCGACGTTCTTCGCCATCTGGGGCAGCGGGCCGAACGACGTTTGGGCGATCAGCGACACGATGACGATCATGCGCACGGACGGGTTCAAGAACGGCGGCGCCACGTGGACGCGCCTCCCGTCGCTCAGCGTGAATCCCTACTACGAGACGGCGACCACGGTGATGTTCGGATTCGGACCGGACAATTTCCGAATCGGCACGTATCCCAAGGACGATGCGCCGAACCAGACGTCCGGCAACATGCTCGTCAAGAAAGCAGGCGACGTGCAGGAGGGCAAGAGCCCGCTCACGCGCGTCGGCGGCCTGAAGGGAACCGTGACGGGGATCTGGGGAAGCTCGCCGGACGACGTCTGGATCCTCGTCGACAATCGCAGGACCAACAACAACTACCAGGGATCACCGATCGAAGCTGGCAAGACGCTTCACGGCCGCCCGGCGGCAGCGGGCGCCGACACCAAAGGCGACACGCTGGCCTGGACGGTGGTGGACAGCCAGGCGACGGTCGTGCTCCACGGGATCTGGGGCAGCTCGGCGGCCGACGTCTGGGCCGTCGGCGATCACGGCACCATCCGGCACATCTACCCGAACGATCTCCGCTGGCAGGTAGTCGACTCGCCGACGACGGCGAACCTGCGCGCCATCTGGGGGACCGGTCCCAACGACATTTGGGTCGTCGGCGACGAGGGGACGATCCTCCACTACGACGGCTTCGACTTCAAACCCGCGACCACACAGCTTCCGAAGGGGAAGCAGCCCAACTTGTACGGCATCTGGGGCAGCGGCCCGAATGACGTTTGGGTCGTCGGCGAGCACGCCGTCTTGCATTACGAGGGCGCGAAGGCGCCGCCGCCGGGAGGTCCGTGATGAATGTTCGCTTTCGAGGGTCTCTCCTCGTAGCCGTTGGGCTCCTCTCCGCGCTCGCCCTCTCCGGCGCGGCGTGTGCCACCACGGATGTCCCCGTCGGCACCATCGATGACGGCGACGGGAACAAGCTCACCGGAGACGCGGGACCCGCGACCGAACCGGACGCGACGGGCGACGACGCCGGCCAGGAGGCGAGCCTGCCTCCGACTCGTACGTGCTCGGATCAGGGCTTCTGCCATACCGACATCCCCGAAGAAGCGACGCTCACCAGCGTCTGGGGTGACGGCGCAGGTGTCGTGTGGTCCGTGAGCGCGCAGGGCACGATCTATCGCTGGGACGGAGCACACTGGAACGTCCATCAGGAGATCGCGGGCGCGGAGCTCTCGGTCGTCTGGGGAAGCAGCGCCACGGACGTCTGGGTGGCCGGTTCGAAGGGCCTCCTTCACGGCACTGGAAGCAGCGCCGCCACCCTGAGCTTCGCGCCGCTCGCCGACTTGCCAGGCGATCCTTCGATCGCGCTCACGTCGATCTGGGGCTCGGGAGCCAACGACATCTGGGCTGTCGGCTGGGCGCAAGATCCGTCGAGCCACGCGCTCAGCGGACGTGTCCTCCACTTCAAAGGTGCCCAGGACGGATGGAGCGAAATCACGCTCGACGTTCCCCGCGAGTACGAGTGGGATCCCGATCCCGCGGTCGCTCCGCTCGGCGTCTTCGGCTCGGCGTCGACCGGCGCGTGGGTGCAGGGAGCCTGGATGGACAATCAAGGCAATGCGGTCGCCGTCCTCTTCCGCATCGCGCCCGGCACCGAGGAGGCCGTTCGGGTCCGTATCCCCGAAGGAGACGACTATCCCCCACGCCACTATCCGCTGACGGGCACGGGCGTGACGGATGACGGTACGGTCTGGTTGGGAGCGGTATCGCGATCGGGGCGGCACCGATACATCCGCGGAAAAGCTCCGTACGCCACGCAGGATTGGGAGCTGCTCTATCGACCGCAATACGAATCCGATCCCCATCTCTTCTGGGGAAAGTCGGGAAAGGACGCCTGGCAGGTCGGTGACTTCGGACGACTCCGTCATTGGGACGGAGCGAAGTGGACGCAGGCTGTCATCATGGTGACGAGCGCGCCGGTGAAGAGCGATCTCTTCGGAGCGTGGGCCGCCAGCAGCGACGACTTCTGGGTCGTCGGCGACGGAATCGCCCTGCACAAGATGCCCCCTTCCGCGCCGTGAGGACACGAACGATGAAACGAACGTACACGTGCGGCTTCGCGGTCGTGGCGGCAGCGCTCGCCGGCGGGGCCGTGCTCGCGTGCAGCGACGACAGTCGCGTGATCTCGTCGGACCACGAAGACGCCGCGGCTCCCCCTGCGTCGACGTCGTCCGAAACGACGTCCGATGGATCGGCGCCACCCCCTGCGCAGAAGCCGCCGTTCGATCCGGCCGACGAGAGCGTGGCGTGCGCGCAGGAGCCGTGTGCCGTCGAGCTCGTCGCCGGAGAGAATCACTTCTGCGCGCGCATGAGCAGCGGCGCGATCCGATGCTGGGGCGCAAACGGCGCCGGCGTCCTCGGTCGCGCACCGTCGCCTGACGATCCCCCGTCCGTGGGCACCATCGAAGGGCCGTCCGGCACGAAGCAGCTCAGCGCAGGCGGCACGACGACGTGCGCGCTCGCAAGCGACGATACGGTCCATTGCTGGGGCAACAACAGCGACGGCCTCCTCGGCCTCCAAGCCGACACGGTCGTCGCCGATGGAGATGCCCATCCGAGCCCCACGCCCGTCGCGCTCCCGGGCCCTGCGGTGCGCGTCGACATCGGCCCGCGCACCGGCTGCGCGATCCTCGCCATCGGACAGACGTGGTGCTGGGGCTACAACGGCACGGCGCAGCTCGGGCGACCGACGACCGAGACGCTCGGCGCACCCGCATTGACCCCGCTCGCCGGGCTCAGGGCCGTGCGAACGGCACACGGCTCGTACACGAGCCTCGCCGTCACAGAGGACGGTGAAGTCGTCAGCTGGGGCACCGTCGGTGGCGCTCGAGCGAACCTCTCTGGACGCATGGCTTCGATGGAGCTCGATCCGAACCCGCTGTCCATCGGCCTCGGCAAGGTGACGCGGCTGGCCGTCTCGTCGAGCACCGAGGTCCAGGCGCCTTATCCGCGGCCGGTCGAGGTGTACGGACATGCGTGCGCCGTCGCCGGCGGTGACGCGTATTGCTGGGGCCGGAGCCAGTACGCGGCGCTCGGCACGGGCAGCCCGGATATCTCGCTGAGACCGCAAAAGACCGGCGTCGAAACCGGTCGCGCGTGGATCCAGCAAGTGGCCGTCGGCGGCGAGACGACGTGCATCCGTCTGACGAACGGCGCTGTCCAGTGCGCGGGCGACAATCGATTCGGCACGCTCGGGATCGGCGACGACGCCGGCGCGAAGTTCTCGATGGCGTTCAGACCGGCGACGGAGCTCGACGCCCATGCGGTCGGCATCGCGGTCACGCGCTCCGCCGTCTGCGCACTCTTGAAGACGGGACAGGTCACATGCTGGGGCGCGAACGACGCAGGGCAGCTCGGGCAGGGAACGAAAGACGACGAGCCGCACGGGGCTCCCGTCACCGTGAAGTTCTGAGAGGTGTGTCCGTCATGAGCTTTTCCAATCACCCGTCTCGTACCCTCCTCGGCGTCGGGGTCATCCTCGGTATCGTCGCCGCCGCGGCCTGCTCGGGATCGGATCGCACGTTCGTCGGCTCCGACAACCAGTTCGGCGGGGACGATTCCGGCGCGCCTGCCGAGCCAATCGAGTGCAGCAAGCACTGCTCGCGCGACCTCAAGCAGGTCCTCGATGGGTGCAAAGGCGCCGAGACGCTCGTCCAGCAATGCAATCCCGACCAGGGCTGCGGGGGCGAGTCGTGCATCGGCGCCTGCGACGCAGCAAAGGCGCAGCGTTCGTCAGCCGGTTGTGAGTTCCTCACGCTGCCACCGGAGGACGCCACCGGCGTCAACGGCGCATGTTTCGCCGCGCTCGTCGCGAACACGTGGGATCGGGAGATCACGCTCTCGGCCGAATACGACGAACAGCCGCTCGACATCTCCGGCTCGACGTACATCGTCGATCGGAAAGGAAGCTCGGGCTCCGAGACCTACACGCCGCTGAAGGGACCGCTCCCCGCGGGGCAGGTCGCGGTGGTGCTCCTCTCCGATCAGTCGCCGGCAAAGGACGCTCCGGGCAGTCCGATCGTCCACTGTCCCCCAGGCACGAAGGCGGCGCTCGACTTCGATCCGCTGAGGCACGGAACCGTCGTCACGAAGTCGTTCCGGATCAAGACCGACGCTCCGGTCGCCGCGTATGCGAGCTACCCGTACGGCGGCGAGGTCGGCAAGTACCCGACGGCGACGCTCCTATTGCCGATCTCGACCTGGGACAAGAACTACATCGCGGTTAGCCCATTCGACTTCCCATTCGACTTCTGGGCTCAGGTTCCGAACCATCGCTGGCTGCAAATCGTCGCCTCGGAAAACGACACGGACGTGACGATCACGCCCAACGCGGACATCGCAGCGACGCCGGAGACGGCGCCCGCGTACCAGGGTGAAGCGACGACGTACAAGCTGTCACGTGGGCAGGTCCTCCAGATCATGCAACCGGGCGTGAACCTCACCGGTTCGCCGATCTCGTCCACGAAGCCGATCGGCCTCTTCGGCGGCTCTTCGGCGACGTTCCTCGCCGCGACCGCCGCCGACGTCCTCGGCCAGCAGATCCCCGCGGTGGCGCAGTGGGGATCGCGCTACGCCGTTGTGCCGTTCCTCTCGCGCATCCAGACCTTCAACAGCGAGTTCCACGAGAACGTGCCGTACACGATCGTGGGGGCGGTCGACGGCACCGTCCTCGAGTACGCGCCCTCGCGTCCGAACGGTGCGCCCGAGCGGCTCTCCGCGGGAGAGTCGGCGAACTTCTTCACCGACCAGGTCTTCGTCGTGAAGAGCCAGGATAGGGATCATCCGATCTACGTCTCGGTCTACATGACGGGCTCGGCGTACGGGAACGGCACGGGACGGCTCACGACGGGAGATCCGGATTTCGTGAACGTCCCTCCGGCCGACCAGTTCCTCGACCGGTACGTGTTCTTCACGGACTACACGTATCCGGACACGTCGCTCACGATCGTTCGCCAGAAGGAATCCAATGGATTCAATCCCGTCATCCTCGAATGCGCCGGCGAGGTCACGACGTTCAAGCCGCTCGACGGTGAGAACGGTGAATTCGAATATGCGTGGGTCAAGCTGACCGAGGGATATGTCCAGCAGACGTTCGGCGACAAGAAGTGTGGATACGGCCGGCAAGAGGCACACAGCGACGGGCCGTTCGCGATCACGGTCTGGGGGACGGGCCTCGCGTCGAGCTACGGCTACGTCGCCGGAACGGGGCTGCGTCCGATCAACAACTACGATCCGATCAAGTGACCGCGTGGGCGAACGTTGCTGAACCCGAGTGCGAGAATCGATGTCTCGCGATCGATTCCCGGATGAATCTCGGAATGACCATCAGTCCATCGTGCCCGCGTGCCGGCAGGATGGGAGGCTCGAGCCAATGAAGAGCGGTTTCGAATACGCAGTGGGGTTGGGCGGTCTTCTCCTGACGGCGGCGCTCTCCCCGGTGTGGGTCGCCGGTTGCGCCGACGATCCGGCTCCGCGGCCGCTCACGGTGCTGGAGGCCGATGCCGGTGTGCCCGTCGAACTGTGTGCAGACGGCGTAAAGGCCGGAACGGAGACCGACGTCGATTGCGGGGGCGAATGCACGAAGTGCGTCGACGGAAAGCGCTGCGCAGCGGATGCCGACTGCGAGAGCGGCGCATGCATCAGCTACTCTTGCCGCGCTCCCGCGTGCGATGACGGCCGGCGGAACGGCGACGAGACGGATGTCGATTGCGGCGGAAGCTGCGGCCCCTGTCCCGTCAAGTCGGCGTGCGCGGTGCCCGCGGATTGCTCCACCGGAGTCTGCGGAGAGAACAAGAAGTGCCTCCCGACGACGTGTGGCGACGAGCAGAAGAATGGGCTCGAAAGCGACGTCGACTGCGGCGGCCAGTGTGCTCCATGCGGAGCGACGATGGCATGCCGTACGAGCTTCGACTGCACGAGCGGCGTCTGCGATCCCTCTGGGAAATGCGCGGCTCCGGCTTGTGACGATCACGTCCTCAACGGCGAGGAGACGGATCTGGACTGCGGCGGAAGCTGCAGCGCGAAGTGCACGGAAGGCAAGAAGTGCAATCTGAACGAGCACTGTGAGACCAACATCTGCTCGGCCCCGCAGTGGGGTGACACCACGAGGCGCTGCCGCGCGCCGGGCTGCTTCAACAACGCGATGGACAGCGGCGAGACCGACGTCGACTGCGGCGGTCCCTGCGATTCGAAGTGCCAGGACGGTCGACGGTGCATCGTCGGCGCGGACTGCTGGAGCAAAGTCTGCGACGCGGCAACGGGCAAATGCCTGGCCGCAACTTGCTCCGACGGTGTACAGAACGGGAGCGAGAGCGACGTCGACTGCGGCTGGTCATGCCCCTGCGAGCCCGGCCGCCGATGCACGTGGGACGGGGAGTGCAGCAGCGGCGTCTGTGACGTGGAATCCCAGACGTGCCTCGCGCCGACCTGAGTCGTCGAGGCTCGGCCGCGATGAGGGGAGGGCAGATGGGTCGATCAGGTGCCCCGTCAGTGAACGGGCAGCTGAAAGGTCGTCGAGGTGCGAAGGCCCATCCCGCCCGGATATCCGTAGCTCGCCCAGTTGGCGAGGCCCCAGACGGTCATCGTGAACGGGCCATCGCTACGGATGTGATGGGCACCGTCGGTGCAGGTCCCGCCGGGATACGTCAGCGGCGCGAGCTGGCGAGAGAGCTCGACGTACGTCCATTCGTAGTCGGCGGTGATGGGCTCCCAATCCGGCAGCGCGCCAGCGCAGTCGAGCGTCACGTCCTGGAATACGCCGTTCGTCCTCCGGCGCGTCACGAACACGGCGCTGCGCTCGTAGGTGTAATCGGAGAAGAACCTGTACGAGTCGAGCCACTGCTGCGTCGGGACGGACATCACCGTCTCCGGATCGCCGAGTCCTTGATTCGAGCCCAAGCTCGCGGTCCCCGTCATCGCGCTGGCCACGAAGAAGGGATGATCGCGGTCCTGACTACGCACGACGAACGGGATGTTCGTGAAGAATCGCACGAGCTCGCCGGACCCGATCGTGCTGGGCGCGCCGACCGGCTGCACGGGCTCGTAGACGAGCGTCGTGCCGTCCGCGGCGCCGACCATCTTGATCACGCTCGGATCCTGAGACCGATCCGCTCGTGTCCCGGCCATGCGCGCGCGATCCGGGGCAGGTAGAACGGCGTATTCGCTGCCCCAGGCCGAGAGGGGCGGAATCTGCTTGTTCTCGCTGTCGACGTAAGACAGTCCGACAGGGAGCTGCATGCCCGTATGGCCACCGAAGACGCCGACCGGCCTGCTGCTCTCGAGAATCGAGCCCACGAGCTCCTTCGACTGAATGAGCTGCAGTACCTCGCCACGCTGCAATCGAAAGTTCGCGACCACGTTGGCGGGCGATTTCGAGACGCCCCCGCCGCCCGCGATATCGACCTTCGGAAGGAGATCGACAGCGGTGTCATCCTCGACGGCGACGATCTGCACGGTGGGCTTGCCAGGCTGGCTTCCCAGGACGCTGGTGAGGACGCCTCGGCCGAAGACGTCGTCCTTGCCGCCCCACGAGCTCATCAGGATGTAGTTCTTGCGGAAGGATGTCGTCGGCAAGAGCAGCGTCGCGCTCGGGGTCATGCTGTTCGCGCCGCCGTAGGGGAAGATCGAATACATCGATACAGGAACGTCGGTCGTAGCGAATACCGAGCTCGATATTCCAGTCGTCGGAATTGCGAGCGACCTGTCGAAGAGGGGTGTCACACCGGCAGGACAGCGAATTGCGGGGCTGCCTTCGGTGACCTCGTTCGACACGAAGACGACGGCTCCACTGCCGGGCGGGATCGGCCCCTCGAGCTTCTTGTGCGTCACCTTGCCGTCCTCGACGATCGGGACCCACAACGCGCCGTCGAGCGACTTCTTCTCCCCCTTGTACGTGACTTCGACGGTGGCGGGCGCCGTCCAGTCGTTCGCCACGAAGAAAGCGGCGCAGCCGCCGCGCTGCACATCGCCGTCTACGGCGGCGGTGATCGCGAACGAACAACCAAGGCTACCTTCGTTGATCGATGCGGCGGCACACGGCGCGATGCACTCGCCGTTGCCGCAGGCGGTATCCGCAGGGCACTCCTTGATGACGTTCCCGTCGCAATCGCGGACGGAGCGGAGATCGCGCGAGCAGACCAGCCCGGAGCATTCGGGCGGAGCGGCGTCGCTCCCGGCATCGCCATCGGCGGGGGCAGGGAACTGTTCGGGTCGTGTCGTGAACGAGCTTCGATCGGACCCGCACCCTGCCCATCCGGCAGCGGCGACGAACAGAAGACAATGAAGCGACCTGCGCATGGGAGACTTTCCTCGCTCGAACGCCGTTACTGGAACACCACCGGGGCTGGCGCGTGGAGCTCGGCATCGCGCGCTCCGCGCCCGAGCTGGCCGAGGAGATTGTCTCCCCAGCACGCCACGGCCCCGCTCCGAAGGAGGGCACACACCGATCGGTCCATCACCGCGAGCCCTACGGCCTCGTCCGTCAGCTGCTCGATCCGGCGGGCGGTCGGCTGATCGACACCGGCGTCCGGGCCCACCTGACCGCTCTCGTTCGCTCCCCAGCAGTACACAGCACCGTTCGAGGCGATGATGCACGTATCGGCGCCGCCTGCCGCGATGTCGACGGCGTACACCCCCTCGGGAAGGACGACGCGCGAGGGCAGCGGCTCGTCGACCTTCCGTCCGGAGCCGAGCTGGCCATGGTCGTTCTTCCCCCAGCAATGGACTTCTCCGCGATGGAGCGCACACGCGTGTGCGGCGCCGGCCGTCACGTGCGAGACCTGCGAAAGCGCGATCGCAGCGGGGATCGGATCTCGAACCAGCGACGACAGACGCCCGAGCGCCTCGCCCGTGCCGCCACCCCAAGACACGAGCTCTCCAGCCTCCGAGACGACGAAGCTCGTCGTCGAGGTCCCGGCGAAAGATCGCGGAGCGAACGTCACGCCGTCGGCACGAGCCGGCGCAGTCGCCGAGCCGGCATCCGCCGCGGTCGCGCGCGCGAGCTGCTGAGCATCGTTCGTTCCCCACGACCAGAGCCGACCGTCCGTGCCGGCGGCCAGGGCGAACGTGCCGGCGAGCGTCACGGACTTCGCCTCGAGGCCTGCGAGCTCGGCCGGCTCGGGATGGGGCGCGCTCGAAGGCGACGCTCCGCGTCCGAGCTGTCCCCACGCGTCGGAGCCGAAGCACGTGACGGCGCCAGCGGTAGTCACGACGCAGGTCGTGCCGGCCTCGCCGTCGCCGGTCGCCGTGAGGCTTGCTGCGTTCGAGATGCCGGCGACCTCGGCCGGTGCTCCTTCGAACGGCGGGATCGCGCCGGCATCGTTCGCGCCGATGCCGAGCTGCCCGGAACGGTTCGCGCCCCAGCATCGAACAGAGCCGCCTTGAAGAATGGCGCACGCGTGCGCGCCTCCACGAGCGGCGATCTGCGTGGCGCACGGCGTTGCGGCGCAGCTCACGGCGAAGTCGTAGGAACGCGCGGCAGCGTCGAGGTCCGCCGCATCGGCTCCGGCATCCACGTCGGGTGTGCTCGCAGCGTCGTCCACGGGCGTGCCCGGCGCTGCATCCCGCTCGCCGTCGTCCGCCGCCGTCGGCGCATCCGTCGACGAGCACGCGATCATCGCAATGGCTGCGCCGAGTGGCGCCCCGAGAAACCACGCCGTGCGGCGCATGCATGCGACCCGACCGATCATGGCGTCGATCCCTTCAGCGCGAAGCCGTCCCCGACGAGCCAGCTGTCGGTGCCGTTTCCGTGAATACCGAAGATGCCTCTCGGGACGAAGTCATGGCCCATCGCAAGCGATCCCGCCGTCATGGAAGCGCCGTCCCAGCGGATGAGATGGATGTAGACGTACGGCTCGGAGACCGGCACGAAGACGTGGTTCCAGTCTCGCGCCCATACCTCGTGCCGCGGCGGACGGTCCGACTCCGTCGCGGTCCGACGAAGCCGTCCGTTCGGCACCTGCAGTGTGTTCAGTTTTATCGTCGAGGCTGTCCCGAGCGTCATGTATCTCGCGTCGAGATCGAAATGCTTGGTGTAGCTGTTGTACGTGTACAGATATCCAAATAGGAAGATTCGCTGCTTCTCGTCGGGCGCATCCGTTACGTCTGCAGCGACTGGCACGAAGCCCTTCACTGCCGTCGTTCCCGGCAGAGCCGTGTTGAAGATCGACGCGCCGTCGGCCGAGAGGGCGAGGACGTAAGGAAACCGATTCGGAGGTTTGCCGACCGTCAAGACCTCCGAGGGGCCTTGTACGTATCCCGCCGCGTACGTTCCGAGGCCCGGTCGGCTGAAGACGGTCGTGATTCGAAGGTCGGGGATGTCGATCGGGTGAGGCGAGACGGCGGTACCGTCGTAGTGGTCGAGCAGCCCGTCCTCGCGCACGAACCACACGTCCGCATCGCTCGTCCCGGTGATCGCGCGGAAGCCCGACGTGTACCCCGTCTCGACGCGACGCCACTCTCCGGCCGCATTCCGATTGAACAGAAGCCCGAGCTCGCCTCCGACCCACACGCTGGTCCCAGTGGCCCAGACGACCGAGAGCGCGTGATGAACGCGGAGCTCCGTCGTCCAGCTCGTGCCGTCGTAGTGGAGCACGAAGCCTTCGGCGGTCACGCTCCAGACGTCGTTCGACGCGACCTCCCGCACGCTCTGGAGCGAGAGCGGCAAGCCGACGTCCGACGTCGGGAGCTTCGTCTCGCAGTAGCCGGCGTCTCCGCAGATGAGCGGACGTTCGGCGTCCGGCGCCCCTTCGGCGTCGGTCTCGCGCCCTCCGTCTTCGATCACACCGCCGTCGTTCGATGTCGTCCCGCCGGCATCACCGGCAGCTTCGACGACGGTCGCCGGATCCTCGGCTCCGCTGGCGGTGCACGCCGCGATCGCGCCGAGCAGTGCCGCCGCAGCGTAGTGGATGTGCCTCATGGAAGTGCTCCCCAGTGGAAGAGGCCGCCGTCTCCGCCGATCCAGACGTCGTCCGACGCGGATCCCCAGACGGCCCTGAAGGTCCCCTCGTGATCGGTGGCGATGGGCGACCAAATTGTGCCGTCGAAGTGCAACACCGTCCCGTCCTCGCCGCCTGCCCAGATGTCGTTCGGAGTGATTCCGAAGATGGCATGGAGGACGGATGTCGTGCCGGTATCCTCGAAGTGCCAGGCAGACCCGTCGTAATGAAGGATCGCGCCGTGCTCGCCGGCCGCCCAGAGCTCGTCGTCGTGTCCCCACGCGGCGCGCAGGTTGACCTGAGACACGACGGGTACCACGACGCCTCGCTCGAGGGCCGGCGTGCCGGCGTCGCCGGACGGCGAAACGGCATAACGGACGACGGACGCGCGATCTCCGACGAGCCAGAGAGCCTTGTCCGGTACGAGGTATTGCGCGCGCACTCCGATGTCCGTCTGCGGCTGGTTGCCCAGTGGATCGAGCGCGTCGGGCTGGTAGCTGACTTTCGCGGAAGCGAAGTCGAGCTTTGCGAAGTACTTGGCTCTGTAATAAGCGCCAGACTTGTATCCCGGCGCGAAGCCGACGAACGTTTCGCCGTTCGGCAGGACGGAGACGCCTGCGATGCTGCGGTAGTTGTCGACGCCTTCGACGAGCTCTTCCGTCCGTGCGGTGCGGACCGTGTCGGAGGCGAGCCCTCTCCGCAGGACGAGCGGCCCCGCAACGGCCCACATCTCGTCCGCCGAAAGGAAGATGCCGTAGAACGTCTCACCGAGCTGCGACTCGACCGAGGTCCATTGCTTCCCGTCCCAGTGCATCAGGACGCCGCCGGAGCCGCTCGCCCAGACATCGTCCTTCGAGCGTCCGCTCATGGCGGCAATGGCACCGGAGGTGAGCGGGCTCGTGACCTTGCAGAGGTTGCCAATCGCGCACGGGATGACCGCTGCTTCGTCGGCCGCGTCCGAGACCGCTCCGTCGTTCGATGTACCCGCGTCGGACTCGGGGATGACGACGGGACCTTGTTCGCCGGACGGACCGGTGCCTTCCGAAGCGGCGCACGCTGCGACGAGGACGAGGCCGAGGAGCGCGCCCCCGCTCATCAGTGTCGCTGCGCGCGGGCGAGGGAAGCGCCGCAGATGATGGCTTGCGAAGATCATTTGGCCGTCGTCTCCGGTCCGCTTTCGCAAGGGGCGACGAGGCACTTTCCTTCGGCGCACACCTGATCCGGAAGGCAGGTCTTCCCGCATGCCCCGCAGTTGCGGTTGTCGACCCGGATGTCGACCTCACATCCGTTGTCCGGGAGTGCATCGCAGTCGGCGTAGCCGTCCTCGCATCGGCCTCCGCAGACGCCGTGCGTGCAGGCCGCCGCGAAATGCGGTGAATACGTGCCTGGACAGATGCGGTTGCACGCGCCGCAATTGTTCGGATCTTCGTCGAGCCGCTCGCAGGTGCTCCCGCAGAGCGTCTCCGCATCATCCTCGCATGCGCAGACGTACCGGTTCCCGGTGGTCAGGATGCATTGCTTGCCTGGAGCGCACGTGTCGCCGCAGAAGGCGCAATTCGCGTTGTCGTGGATCGCGGTCTCGCAACCGTCGCTGGTGTCGCCGTTGCAGTTGGCCCTGTTCGGATCGTTGCACTTGGTTTTTCCGCAAGTGGCGCTGCCGCAGCCGTAGTGCATGTCCGCGGGAAGCTTCGGCAGGCTCGGCCCCGTGGGGTCACAAGCGTTGCCACACGCTCCGCAATTGGCGTCATCGTAATTGAAGTTCGTGCAGAGGCCGTTTCCGCAGTCGTCCGGTAGGCCGAAATACATGGCCATCATGTCGCAAAGGGACAAGCATTTGCCGAGCGTACAGGACTTGCCCTCCGGACACGCGTAGCCGCAATCGCCGCAATTGTCGTTGTCGAACAGGATGTCGACTTCGCAGCCGTTCGTGGGATCGTTGTCACAATCCGCGCCCTGGTTGCCCGTGCCGGAAGCGGCATTGCCGCACGCGAAGGTGCATTGTCCGTCGACGCAACTCCAGTTCGAGTCGACGCCGTTCCCGCAGCGGATCCCGCATCCGCCGCAGTTCTCGTTGTCACGCGAGAGATCGACGTCACAAGGGTAGGCCGACGATGGGCACGTCGCGCGCGGCGCGGCGCACGTCGTCACCGCGCACATCGGCACGTCGGGTGATGTAGCGGTGCCGGAGTCGAGTCCTGCGTCCGGCGACGTGAACCCGGTGCTCTCGTTGCACAAGCCTTGGCCGCAATCGCGGCCGACGAAGACGTCTCGGTCGCTGCTGCACGCGGATGCTGCCGCGACGGGCAGCACGATCGCGGCGGCGGCGGCCCACACATGGCGCGAGCGTGAAAAGATCATGGTCCAACTTTCGTGATGGATTGGCCCGCGCAGCTCGACTCGACGCGGCGCGTGAGCGGGCCCTTCGGGCGACTCGCCAGGAACGCGGTCGCCTCCTGGAGCGCCTCGGCGCGGCGGCCGAGGCTGCAGAGGACGACGACCCGCTCGGCTGCGCGATCGGCTGCAAACCAGCCGTCCGGGAACTCTCGTGCGTGCTCGCTGAGGAGCGCGAGTGCTCTCTCTCCGTCACCCTGCGCGAGTGCTTCCCGCGCGCCCGTGATGAGGCGCGCTTCGCGCTCCAGCGTGTCGGCGGATGCTGCTCGAGCGGTCGGTACCGGTGCTTCTGGAACGCCGGGCGCCGCGGTAGCCTTCTTCGACGGAGCGCGGGGCGCGAGAGGTGCTTCTGGAACGCTCGGCAGCGAGTCGACGGACACCGACGGGACGGCGATCGCCCTCTCCGGCTCTCGAGCGGGCTCGACTGGTTGCGGCGGCGCCGGTGCCGGTGCCGTGAGCGCCGCTGGGTCGGTGACGGAAGCTGGTTCCGAACGGGAGAGATGAATCGTCACACCGACGAGCGCGAGGACGGCGCACGACGAGCCGACGATCCATGCGAGCTTACCTGCGCCGCCGCGGGCCGCCGTGGACGCAGCCGACGCCGTGCTCGCCTCGCGCAGGTATGCTGTTTGGATTTTGCCGAAAATGTGGTCGGCGCCCGCGTCGGTGAGCTTGTATCGATCCGCGAGCGGCGCGAGGAGAGACGGCTTCTTTTCGGGTTCGATGCTCATTTGTATCTCCAGCCGTCGCGCGCACGGCGTCTCCCCATGGCGGCCTCGACCTGCTCGCGCGCGAGGCGCAGCCGGCTCGCCGCCGTCCGCGGATTGATGTCGAGGATGAGGGCGATCTCGCTCATCGGTTTCTCCTCGAGCTCCGCAAGGACGAGCACGGCGCGGCGCTCGGGTTCGAGTCCGTCGAGGATCTCCTCGAGGATGCGCACGCTCTCGACGTTCTCGACGTGCCTCTCGGGTGACGACTCCATTCCGCCAGGCAAGATCTCCAGGTCCACGCCGTGCTCGGTGCGTGCGGTCCGGCGCTGATGCGACCGCCGGTGGTGCTGAACGACGCGGAAGAGGATCGAGAACAGCCACGCACGCTCCGATCCGAGCTCGGTATGGCCATCGGCCAGTCGGAGCGCTCTGAGGAAGGTCTCCTGAACCACGTCGTCGGCTTCGACGACCGGGATCCCGAGGCGACGCGCGCTCGTCCACACGTACTCGACGTGAGTACGGTAGAGTCGAATGAACGCTCGTGACGTCGGATCGCCGAGCTCGGTGGCGCGCACGCTCGTATTGCTATGCGCATCGCACGGCGCAGGCGACGTGATCGTGGCGTCGTCGAGCGGCAGTGCTCGATCGGCGCGGAGATGACTGCTCCAAGACAGAGCCATCGTCCGCATAGCTCCCGCAACGCGTCTCGTTCATCACGAAAAACGCTCGAGCCATGCCGGGCGACGAGCCCAGCCGTTTCGCTCAGGGAAAGAGGATCTGCAGGCCCAAGCTGAGCCGCGCCGACACTTTGCCGGGAGAGTGCAGTCGGAGGGCGCCTTCGTCCGTTGCGAGCGAGAACACGGGCGCCTCGATCGGCAGAACCAGATCGGCGCGAGTGAACAGGCCCAGCCAGCGTGCAGCGTGCGCCTCCAGCTGACCTCCGAGCGTCGGCGTCCACCAGGCCGCGGTCGGCGACCAAGGTGTCCGGATGCCGAAAGCTCGAGCACGGACCTGCGTCACCTCGACCCCCACGACCGGGCCGAGCGCGAGCTTCCCGACCGGAACGAGGTACCCGACGAAGGCGCCTGCTCCGAGCAACCCGAACGACACGCCGGCCCCGCCACCCAGATGCGTATCCTGCGAAGGCGACACCGTTGCGAGCGCGCCGACACGAAACCGGTCGACGTGAGCTCCGAGCAAGACCATCGCACCGACGCTCGCGTCGGGCAGTGGTCCCCATACGACGTCGCCGCCGATCCCGACGGCGAGGTGTACCGGCGGCGGCGAGGCGTGGTGCCGATGCGCGGCGGACTCGCGTGTGGCCGGAACCGCGAGCGGGGCAGCGGAGGCAGGCACGGCACCGACTGACGCCTCCGGCGCCGGCGCGTCGATGCCGTCGACGGCCTTGCTCGGATCGATCGCGAGCGCGACGACGATTGCAAACGCTTCGGCGAGCATCGCGCATCGCTCGGCCGTGACCGTCCGAACGTCCTCGACGTCACCCGTGCGCACGGCCATGACGAGGCGGTATCGACCGTCAGGCGTGGGCTCGACGGTCCCTTTGGCTTCGACGTTCGTTGGCTCGTCCAGCGGGCCGCCGAGGATCTGCGCGATACGGCGGCGAACGCTCTGCGCCCCCGGACACGCGTCGGGGACGTCCCACGCGAGCTCGACGGCGATGGGTGATGACGTATCCGCGTTGGCAAGGCGCGCCGTGCTCACCATCGCGACCACCGCGAGGGCTGGCCACGCCTTCGTCACGGCCCGATGCTAACGCACCTTCCTCGGCGAGCACACTGCGCGATGACCTGCACGAGCTTGGCGGCGGGGGCCGCCGCGTGCTGACGGAACCCACGGCCCGGAGTAGCATCGCGACGCCCTCATGAAGCGTGAATACCGATGAAGCGCGCCCCTTTGACGCTCGTCCTTGGCAGCTCCGGCCTCGCAGCTCTCCTCGTCGCCGCGTGCGGGAGCGATCCGCCGAGCCCGAAGACGCCCGAAGCCAAGCCTGCCGTCGCGCTTCCTCCGGTGACGGCCCTCCCGGAAGAGACGCACCTCACGAACCTGAAGCAGGTGACCGTCTCCGGCGAGAACGCTGAGGCGTACTGGGCGTGGAACGGTCGCGAGCTCGTGCTCCAGTCGCGCACCGGAGACAACGATTGCGATCGCATCTATCGGATGCCGCTCACGAGCGTCTTCGGAGCCACTGGCTCGCACGAGACGCTGCCGTCTCTCGTGCCGGTTTCGAGCGGCAAGGGCGCGACGACGTGCTCGTACTTCATGCCCGGCGATCAGAAGGTCGTCTACGCGTCGACGCACCTCGGCGGCGATGCGTGCCCGCCGAAGCCCGATCACAGTCAGGGCTACGTCTGGGCGCTCTACGACTCGTACGACATCTTCAAGGCCGACGCCGACGGCAAGAACGTCGTCCGCCTCACCGACACGAAGGGGTACGACGCGGAGGCGACGGTCTGCGGAAAAGACGGCTCGATCGTGTTCACGAGCCTCCGCGACGGCGACATCGATCTCTATCGGATGGACGCCGACGGCAAGAACGTGAAGCGCCTGACGAACACGCCCGGGTACGACGGCGGCGCGTTCTTCAACGCGGACTGCTCCAAGATCGTCTGGCGCGCATCGCGACCGAAGGCTGGGAAGCAGCTCGACGACTACAAGCGCCTTCTCGCGCAGAGCCCGCCGCTCGTGCGTCCGTCGAAGCTCGAGCTCTACATCGCGAACGCCGACGGGAGCGACGCGCAGCAGATCACGTACCTCGACGCGGCGTCGTTCGCGCCGTATTGGCATCCGTCGCAGCGGCGCATCCTCTTCTCGACGAACCATGGCGATCCGAAGGGACGCGAGTTCGACATCTGGGCGGTGAACGTCGACGGAAGCGCCCTCGAGCGGATCACCTATGCGGGGGGCTTCGACGGCTTCCCGATGTTCTCACCCGACGGAAAGCTCCTCGCGTTCTCCTCGAACCGCGCGACGGCTCCAGGCAAGCACGACACGAACGTCTTCATCGCGTCGTGGGTCGAAGGAAGCGCAGAGCCGCAGATCGTCGAGACCGGCGCGGACCGCATCAAGAAGGACGTCCGCTGGCTCGCCGATCCCGCACGCGAAGGTCGGGGCATCGGTCTTCCCGGGCTCGAGGCGTCGGGGAAGTACATCGAGGATCGACTGAAGGAGCTGGGGCTGCAGCCCGCGGGTGACGACAGCGGCTTCCGCCAGCCGTTCCCCGTCGTCACGAGCCTGAAGCAGGAGGAAGCGACGACCATCGAGATCGGCGGCAAGCCGCTCGCGAAGGAGGACTACGTCGTCCTCGGCTACTCGCCGCAGAAGGCGAACATCACGGGCGATCTCGTCTTCGCCGACTACGGCATCGTCGCGAAGGATCTCGGTCGCGACGACTACGAGAAGCTCGACGTGAAGAAGAAGATCGTCGTCGTGCGCCGCTTCGTGCCCGAGGACGGGAAGTTCGCCACCCCCGACGCGCAGCGACGTTACGGGGACATCCGGCGGAAGGCGTTCTGGGCACGCGAGAAGGGCGCGGCAGGTCTGATCGTCGTCGACGATCCCGCACCGCCGGCGAGCAAACCTACGGACTGGAAGAGTCCCGAGGAGGCGAAGCTCCCGACGCTGCAGCCAGAAGGCTACTCGGACGCGGGCGTGCCGGTCGTCGTCGTCAAGCGCGCGGTCGGGCGCGGCCTCATCGAGAAGCTCGAGAAGAAGCAGCCCGCGCGCGCGAAGGTCTCGATCGCGCTGTCGCCCGTGAGCTCGCAGGCGTTCAATGTCGCCGGGAAGATCGTCGCGGAGCCGAAGGACGGGAAGAAGCTCCCGGGCGTGATCGTCATCGGAGCGCACTACGATCACCTCGGACGCGGCGGCCAGCATTCGCTCGCGCCTCACGCCGACGAGGCGCATCTCGGCGCGGACGACAACGCTTCGGGGGCCGCGACGCTCCTCGAGGTCGCGCGCGAGCTCGCGAGCAAGAAGAGCGAGCTACGACGTGACGTGATCGTCGTCGCGTTCTCGGGCGAGGAGTCGGGCGTGCTCGGCTCCGCGCACTTCGTCCACAAGTGGATCGCCGCAGACAAGGCGAGCAAGCCCAAGCCCGGAGCGAAGGACGGCAAGGCGCCCGGCGACAAGACCACCGGCATCTACGCGATGCTGAACATGGACATGGTCGGTCGCATGCGCGACAACAAGCTCCAGATCCTCGGCGCCGAGACAGCTTCCGAGTGGCAGGAGCTGATCGGGAGCGCGTGCGACGCGAACCGCGTGTCGTGCGCGGGTAGCGGAGACGGGTACGGGCCGAGCGATCAGATCAACTTCTTCTCCGCGGGCGTCCCGGTGCTCCACTTCTTCACGGGCACGCACGGCGACTATCACAAGCCCTCGGACACCGCGGACAAGATCAACGCCGGCGGTGCGATGCAGACCGGGAAGATCTGCGCCTCGATCGCGCTCGCCACCGCGCAGCGCGAAGCGCCGCTGACGTTCAAGTCGGACGCTCGAGGACCCGCGCCGCACGGCGACATGCGGAGCTTCAATGCGTCGCTCGGAACGATTCCGGACTACGGCGGCCCGGGGGCAGGGAAGAAGGGCGTGCTCCTCTCGGGCGTTCGTCAGGGCGGCGCCGCGGAGAAGGCCGGGATGCGAAAGGGCGACATCCTGGTGCGCCTCGGCAAGAGCGAGATTGCGAGCGTCGAGGACCTCATGTTCGTCCTGAACGGCAGCAAGCCGGGCGAGACCGTGCCTGCCGTCGTCATCCGCGACGGCAAGGAAGTGAAGCTCGAGGTCACGTTCCAGGAGAGCCAGCGCCCGAAATGACGAACGGAGCGGGCCCGTGCTCCTCGATGGAGAACGGGCCCGTCGTGAGAAGCTCTCGAGCGATCAGAACGCGAGGCGCTTCGACACCGTCTCGTTCGCCTTGATCACCACGGTCGTCGTCTGACGAACGTTGTCTTGAGGGTTCTCGAGTGTGAGGACGTGCGTGCCCGCCGAGAGCGGCACACGGACGAGCGGCGTGTTGCCGAGCACGCGCCCGTTCTCGCTCACGCGTGTCCACGGGTACGTGTCGATCGTGAGGAAGCCCTGCTCGGCCTCGGGCGCAGGTGCCGTGGCGGCCGGCGTCGGCGCCGACGTGGGCTGCGGAGCGGGCGCTGGCGGAGTCGGGCTCGGCGCCCATCGCTGGTGCGCGACGGGTGGCGGCGCAGCGGGAGCGGCGGCGATCTTCGGCGCGGCGTTGTCCGTCTTGGGCGCCTCCGCTTTCGCCTTGTTCTCGTCTTTCGCCTCGGCCGGCGTCGGCTCCGGCGACGTCGCCTTGGCCTCGGCCTTCGCTTCGGGCGCCTTGATCTCGGCGACGGCCGGCGCTGCCGATCCCGTGGTCTTGCTCGACCGATTCGACACGACGAGACCGGTGAGCCCGCCGACCGCGAGCAGCAGCACGAGCAACGCCGCGACGAGGGCGTTCACCGTCTTCTTCGAAGGCGCCGCCGTCGTCAGCGACGACTCCTCCCTCGCCTGGACGACGCCGTGCGGGGTGAACGACGAAGTCGGCGCCGACCTCGGCGCGGATTGTCCCGACGGCATCGAGCGCTCCGACCCCTCGTCCATCACTGGCAGATCGGGTGTGCTCATCCGGAGATCGCCGGAGTCGTCTGCGGCGGTCGCTGCAAGCCGCTCGCGGACGATGGTCGCGATCTCCTCACGCTTCTTTGCGAACGTCTCGTTGACGAGCGCGCCGATCTCGTCGATGCGAGTGTCGCCGTCGCGATTCGCGAACGCGAGGAGCGCGTCGCGCATCGCCTGCGCGGTCTGATAGCGATCGTCCGGCTCGCGCGCGAGCGCCTTGTGAACGATGGCGTCGAGCTCGGGGTCCACGTCCGGAACGACGGACGAGAGCCGTTCAGGATCCTGCTTCAGGACGTTCACGAGCTGCTCGACCATGTTCGTTCCGGCGACCATCTTCCGCGCCGCGACGAGCTCCCAGAGCACGACGCCGATGGCGTAGATGTCCGCGCGGCGATCGAGCTTGCTGTTGTTCAGCACCTGCTCCGGCGCCATGTACCGGGCCTTGCCCTTGAGCGTGCCCGCGCGTGTCTCGGTCGAGCGGGTCGACGCCATCGCGACGCCGAAGTCGACGAGCTTGATGGCGCCGTCGTACCCGAGCAGGATGTTCTGCGGGCTGACGTCACGGTGAACGATGTTGAGCTTCTCGCCCGCGAGGCTCTTCAGCTCGTGGGCGTAGTGCAGGCCGGAGAGGACCTCGCTCATGACGAGCGCACACTGCGCCGGCGTCAGCGCCTTGCGCGCACGCGAGAGCTCTCGCTGCACCTTGTTGAGCGACTGCCCCTCGATGTACTCCATCACGAGGTAGAGCGCGCCGTTCTCCTCGTACGCGTCATGCGTGTGCACGACGTTCGAGTGATTGAGCAGCATGGCGAGCTTGGCCTCGTCCCAAAACATGCCCTTGAAGTGCGCGACCTCTTCGGGGTCGTCCCCGATGTCTGGTCGCAGCCGCTTGATGACCGCGAGCTTCTCGAGGCCCGCAGTCGTTCGGGAGACGGCCAGATAGACATCGGCCATGCCTCCGCTACCGAGCTTCACCAGGGGACGATATCTGCTCATGGTGGGTGCCTTGTTCGACCGCTTCAAACGGCCGACTCAGTGCAATCCTTCAATTGTTAGCGTTGGCCGAAAGACAACGTCAAGACGTCGACAGAGGACGTAAGAAGCTCTCTGGTTCCTCCTCTGGATTCTCCTTTGGTGTCTCCTTTGGTGTCTGTGTGGGGGCCTCTCGGCTCGTCTTGGGCGTCCTCTCGGGGATGGGGCATCGGGAGCAGACGCTCGGCCTGAAAATACGGCTCCGCGTGGAAACGCGTACTCGAGCTCGGGGTAGGAGCGCATCACGCCTTTCGTGCGGGAGAGGAAGGAGGACGTTGTGAGATGGGCGTGTTGTTTTTGGCGGCTTCGAATGCTTCGCGCAGCTCGGCCGGCGCCGCCACGACGCTGATGCTCGCAATGCCGTTCGTCTTCAGCGTGCTCTTCAGCCGTTTGAGCACGCTCTTTTCGTATGTCGAACGGTCGACGAACGGCTTCGACGTCCGCCGCTGCGCGTGCATCATCGCGACGTAGTCGAATGCGCGAATCTCCGACGAGCCTTTGCTGAAGCTCACCGAGCCGATCACGATCGCTCCGTACGTCGGGTCACGAGGGACGAGGACGAGGGGATGGCTCGCTTGCTCCGTAGGTCGCAGCTCGACGACGTACCCGGCCGCGCCGAACGGCTCTGCGCCGAAGGCTTCGGCGAGCGTCCGCGCCAGCACCTGCGCTCGCGGATCGATCGCGCGAACGCGCGTCGGGATCTCGGCGGTCTGATCCGGAGGGGGCTGCGTCGAGATCGTGTTCGCCGGCGGGATCGTCGTCGGTATGGAGAGAAGTGGCGGCGGCAACGTCGGCGGAAGCGGGAAGTCCGGCGGTCGCTGCGAGCGGATGATCGACGGAACGAACTGCTCGGTCGTCGACGGCTCGTCGAACGGCTCGGTCGAGTCGTAAGCGCCGACGTTGAGCGAGATGGAGATCGAGTTCGTACGCGCGAACGCTTCGATCGCCGCGGTCGCGATCGGCATCGAAGGGAACCGCTTCGCCGGATCGAGCGCCATCATCCGATCGATCGCGGCGGCGACCGTCGGATCGACACTCGGCGCGACTACGCGCAGCGGCTGGCGCTTTCCGTTGCGCGCCTCGGGGTGGACCATCGCAAGCAGCTCGTACGCGGTGACGCCGTACGAGTACTGATCCGAGCGCGCATCCGCTTCGCGGCCCTCGCGCTGCTCCGGCGCCATGTAGCGTGGCGTTCCGAGCAGCTGCCCGACCTTCGTCGTGAAGTCCTCGTGGTCGTCGTCGACGGGCTTTGCGAGGCCGAAGTCGAGCACCTTCGGCACGCCCTCGCTCGTGATCATGATGTTGCCCGGCTTGACGTCACGATGGACGATCCCTGCGTCGTGAGCGGCCGAGAGTCCGCGGCTGATGCCTGCGAGCCAGTCGAGCTTCACCTCGAGAGGGATGCTCGGATCGGAGATGAACGAGCGCAGCGTCGTTCCGCGCACGAGCTCCATCACGAGGAAGAGCGTTCCGCGGACCTCGCCGAGATCGTGAATCGCGACGGTGTTCGGGTGATGGAGCGACGCGGCCACGCGCGCTTCGCGAAGAAAGCGTGCAGCCGCGGCTTCCCAGTCGCTCGTTCGATCTCGGCGGATGATCTTGATCGCGACGTGCCGGAGCAATCGCGTATCGAGCGCGCGATAGACTTCGCCCAGTCCACCGAGCCCGATTCGCTCCTCGATGGTGTAGCGCTCGAATGTCTCGCCCGCGACGAGGGGCACGATAGGATTCTATCTCAAACGAACAGCCGCGGGCGGGATGGCGATCTCATTCGCAGCGAACGTTCCCACACGAGGCGCCGAACGCCGTACGCCCCGTCGTCGACGGTGTGAACTCGGTCGGCCGCAGGAGGAAATAGCCGCCGACGGCCGCGCCCGCGAGGACGACGCCGGTTGCGACGAAGAACAGGCCGCTCCCGAAGAACGACTTCTTCTCATCGGTGACGCCGCCGCCGCGATTCGCGGGCTCGTTCACGATGACCGTCTTCGGTCCGTCGGGCGTACCCTCCTCGAAGACGGCATTGTCTTTCGCATCCATTGCCCGGACCCAGTAATCGAGGCGTCCAGCGCCATTCGGGTTCGCCAGGACGTCGACGCTGCGGGTGCCTGGGTCGACCGTCACGTTGGTGTAGTCACGCGCCGGGGCCCAGCGGTAGCCGACCGCGATCCGCTTGATGTTGTTCATCGGGTCGACGGTCGCTACGCGGATTTGGCCACTCTGGCCGTATTGCATCACGGCCTGGACCTCCATCGAGGGCCGCCGGCCCTGCGCTTGCCAGTAGCCGCGGGCTTCGGCGAACGGCTCCGCGAATCTCGGTCCGAGCTTCGAGTCGACCTTGAACTCGGGATCGTACCCGAGGAGCAAGATGAAGTACTCCTTCGCTTTGTCGGCGTGGCCCAGAGCCGCGTGCGAGAGAGCTGCGACGCGCGTCGCTCGCACGAGCATGTCGTGATTGAGCCCGCGCTGCGAAAGGACGTCGTCGGCCTTGGTCGAGGCCGCGGGGTAGTCGAGCGCGGCGTACGAGTTCTCCGCGGATGCGAGGTCGCCTTCGGGCGATGCGAAGGCGAGGCTCGGAGCTGCGAGCACGGTGGCGATGGCGACGACGGAGCAGAACTTTCGAAGGGATCGCATCGTTTTCCTCGTCATCAACGGCACGCGCCGCTGCACTTGTCGGAGAGCTTTGCGCACTGCGGGGGATTGAGCTTCTGGCGGTCGTCGATGAACGAGACGGTGATGTCGATCGCACGCGTCTCGCCATAGGCATGCTGCTGCGTGCATCCAGCGAACACGTCCTTGCCGCCGATCTGGCCAATGGCGAGCATCGTGTAATCCTTCTTCAGATCGAGCTGGACGGTGTTCGACTCGTTGTTCTGAAGCTGACAAGGTGTGATCGACGGCGTCTCCGTGATGCGCGGCGGAAGCGGCTGCTCGGTCTGCCGGAGGCGAACGAGATCGTTGCAGCTGAGAAGGCCGTCGAAGACGAAGACCTTCACGCTGTCCGTTGCGACTGCTGCGGCCGTCGATTGGAAATCGATCTGAATGGCGACCTCGGGCGGTGTCGCTTCCTCTTCCTTCGCACACGCGGCGAGAGCGAGCGGGGTGACGATGAGACAGACGATGTGTCGCAGGTTCATGTTCGACCTTTGCGGCTTGCTCAGAAAGCGAGACGCCGGGAGACGGTTTCACCCGGCTTGATGGTCACGACGGTGGTCTGCTTGACCTTCTCTGTCGTGTTCTCGAGCGTGAGGACGTGCGTTCCTGGATTCAGCGGAACACGTACGAGCGGAGTGTCCCCGAGGACCTTTCCGCCGGTGCTCACCCGCGTCCAAGGATAGGTGTCGATCGTGAGGTAACCGATCTTCCCTTTGCCGTCGTCCGGGTCGGGAGCCTTCGTCTCCGGCGTCGGGGCCGGGCTCGGCGGCGGCGGACGCGGAGCGGGACGCGGCGGCGGAGTCCAAATCGGGCGGGCAGGTTGCGGCGGCACCGCCGCGATCTTCGGCTTCTCCTGCACGACCGCGCTCGCAGCTTGCGAGGCTGTCACCGCCGGCTCGACCTTGTTCGTCGGCTCGGCGGTCGCGGCCGTGACGGCCGCCGTTTCGGGCAGCGTCGGGGCGGGCGCTGCCGTCGCCTCGGTCTGCACGGGATCTTTCGATCGAGCACGAACACCGACGATGAAGCCGGTGCCGGTGACGAGCAACGCAGCAGCGCCGATGAGCAACGCGGTGCGCTTCGACCGCGCGCCGCCGTCGGGCGACATCGACGGGGATTCGCCGTGCCTCATCGAGATCGCTGAGCCTGCTGGCGTGTGCGTGCCGCTCACGCCGCTGATGCTCCGATCCGACGGACGGCCCGTCGGCGTCTTCGATTCGGGCACGGGGAGCAAGCTCGGAAGCTTGTCCGCGGTCCCGCCCGATTTCAGGCGAGCGAGATGTGCATCGATCTTCGAGCGCGTCGATGCGCGCTCCTCGGCAAAGATGTCGCGTACGACGCGCCCGACCTCGCGCATCGACGCAGAAGGATCCGAGGCGAGGAACTTCTCCAGCTCCTCTTGCAGTGCTGCTGCGGTCGGGAACCGATTGTCGCGGTCCTTCTCGAGCGCGCGGTCGACGATGTCTGCGAGCTCGTCGGGCACGTCCGGAACGTATTCGCGGATCTTCGGGACCTCGCCCTTCAGCATGCTCGCGAGCACTTCGACGTCGCCCTTCTTCGCGAACATGCGCTGGCCGGCGATCGCCTCCCAGACCATGACACCCGCGGAGAACACGTCCGCGCGTGGGTCGACGTCGCCCGCGATCTGCTCGGGAGCCATGTACGCGGGCTTGCCCTTCAGCACGCCGGTCCGCGTCTCGATGCTGGAGTCGAGCGCCTTCGCGATGCCGAAGTCGACGATCTTGGCCGTGCCGTCGAACGTGATGAAGACGTTCTGCGGAGTTACGTCGCGATGGACGATTCCGAGATCGGTCCCATCGAAGTCCTTCAGCGTGTGCGCGTAGTGCAGGCCCGCGAGGATCTCGCAGATGACGCGCAGCTGCATGTTGCGCGTGAAGAGCGTGGACTTACGACGGAGCAGACGCGCGAGCGTCACCCCATCGAGATAGTCCATCACGATGTAGTGGCGCTTCTCCTCCTCGCCGACTTCATACGTCTGGACGATGTTCGGATGGCTGAGACGCGCCGCAAGGCGAGCCTCCTCGAGGAACATCTCGAGGAACGTCTCGTCCTCCACGAACTCCGGCTTCAGCTCCTTGACGACGAGCAACTTGCTGAAGCGCGCCGGTCCCTGCGCCACGGCGAGATAGACGATCCCCATCCCACCACGGGCGATCTCGGCTACGAGCTGGTACTTCCCTAGCTGGAGTCCCATCGACAACGCCCCTCGACTATTTCGCGACCCGCGGATCCCCAGAGAAGAGTATCGGCTCCTCGGGGCTCACCAAACAAGTGTTCGGCGGACCCCAAGCAGAGTTTGGTGGCAGGGCGGATACCGACGTGGGTTCGTGGGCCCTGAAGAGCGAAGGCAAAAGGAACTTCATCTGAAAATCGGGCCGTCGTCGTTCGATGGAACGCGCCCTGACCACGAGCGGCAGGACGGCTCAATTTCGAGCAAGCAGCGTCGGCGTCGTCATCGCGGAGGCCCAGAGGCCCAGAGACCCAGAGGCCGAAGCCGCGACGCGAGCGACGTCGATACTCGCGTGTACGACAGGTGACCTCCCATGAGACCCCCGACGGGGTGCCGCTTGCAAGTGAACGGCACTTTCAGAAAGGCGAAGAAAGACGTTACCGCGACCTAACGTGTTTGCTGACGAGACCGAGCAGATCCCCTTAGTATCGAGTTAGCGTCCGGACCCAGCGTCCGTCGACCAAATCACCATGCGCAAACACGCTCACGCTTCATTGTTCGGAACCCTGCTGGCAGTTGCGGCTTTCAGCTCTGGGTGCAGCGACTCTGGCCAGCCGAACACTCCTCCACCTTCGGAGCCAAACAAGAGCACGATCTCGATCGCGCTGGTCGTCTCGCTGAGCGGACCCACGCAAGCGATCGGTGACGAGGCGAAACGCGGCGCCGAAGTCGCCGTCGCCCAGATCAACGCGCTCGGTGGCGTGTTGAACAAGCGACTCGAGCTCGTCATCGAGAACGACAACGGCGATCCGAAGTTGACGCGACAGAAGATGACGGAGCTTGCCGATCGCGGGATCACGCTCGGCATCGGTCCGTCGACCAGCACCACCGCGCTCGAGGTGAAGGACCTGATCGCGACCGACAAGGTCGTGTTCATCTCGCCGAGCGCGACGTCACGGCTCCTCGACAAGCTCACGGATGAGGAACCCGCGACGCCTGCTCCCGGCGAGGCGCCGCCGAACCCGGTCTTCTTCCGGACGGCGGCGACCGACGTCTTCCTCTCCGCCGCGCTCACGCAGTACGCGTCGACGGGCGAAGGCGGCGCGACCCGGCGTTGTCCGGCCATCGTCCTCGTCCAGCAGAACGACAGCTACGGCCAGCCGATCGGCAGCGCCGTGACCGAGTACTACAAGAAGTTCTCGCTCCCGGTGAAGCGGACCCTCGAGCTCGACCCGAACATCGACAACACGCAGAAGCTGAACGACGCCGCTGCTGCGGCAGCGAACCAGGTCGATGCGCAATGCCAGGTCGTCGTCGCGCAGCCGGAGGTCGCGGCCGCGTACATGCGGTCGTTCAAGCAGTATCAGGACGCGAATCCGACGAAGCGGGACTGGGCCACGTTCACGACGATCGGCTCGGACGGCTTCCGCCAGGACGAGTTCATCGTCGCGGGTCGTAAGGACAAGGCGGACCCGAACGAGCCCACCGCGGGAGAGGGCAGCATCGCCGTCGCCGCCGACACGGCACCGCCCGTTCCCGAGTACAGCGCGTTCCTCAACCTGTTCAAGGTGCGCTTCCCGAACGCCGAGCCGGGCCGCTTCGGATCGACGGCATACGATGCGACGATCCTTCTCGCCGCGGCCATCGAGCGTTCGCAGGATCCGACGGACCACAAGAAGGTCCGCGACTCGCTCTACCGCATCTCGCAGGGCCGCGTCCGCGTCGGTCCGAACCGCCTCGCAGACATGTTCGACCTGCTCCGTCGAGGCGAGGACGTGAACTACGAAGGCGCCTCCGGCTCGCTCGACTTCACGAGCACCGGTCACGTGCGTTCGGCGTTCGGCGTCTGGAAGATTCAGAACGCTCAGTTCGTGAAGGTGAAGAACTTCGAAATCTCGGAGCTCGACGACCTGAGCGGCGCGTTCTGAGCAAACTGCAAATCGAGAGACGCCCGGCAGGCTCGGCCATCGACCTGCCGGGCGTTTTTGCGTCCGCGATCCTCTCTCGAACCTCGAACCGAAGATCGCTCGAAGCGACAAAAGCAGTCGCGCGTGCGGACCGCCTTCGACGGTCGACGCACGCGCGACGCGCGCTCGAACGATTAGTGGATCAGGGGCAGCTGTACGTACCGGTCAGCGCTCCCTCGGTCGCGCTGTAGCTCTGGCCCGTCGCTTCCTCGAAGACGCGCTTGTTGTCGTTCGGGTCGACCTTCACGCACCAGACGCCGTAGTCCGAAGGCGCCTCTCCCGTCGTGACGTCGAAGTCGAGCGGGCCCGACGCGCCGTTGAAGTCGATCTTCTCGCCCTTCAACATCGCCTCCATACCCCTCGAGAGGCCGGTCGCACCGACGTCGATCTTCTGCGTGCCGCCCGTGAGCAGCGCCATGTTCTTCGCGAGGTCGGTGCCTGTGACCGGAGCGCCCTTCGACGCGGTGAGCGCGTACGTGATCATGTACCCGATGTCGTAGGTGCCGGCCATTCCGTACGAGAGCACGGAGTCCGCGCCGTACGCGGTCTTGTACGAGATGTTGAAGAATGTCTGGGCGAGCGGCGTCAGGACGCCCGGCTGCGTACCGCGAATGCGCTTACGGAGCCCGTCGGGGTCGCTCGCCTTCGGCGACTTCGTGTCCGCAGGATCGACGAGGCTCGTGAGCTCGGGCTTCTTCAGACCGTCGGCGAGGACGTAGATCGGCTTCTTCGCCGGGTTCGTGCTCTCGAACGGGCGCATGATGTCGTCGGTCGCCTCGCTCGTACCTGCGATCACGACGATGTCGGGCTGGAAGGTTCCGAGCTGGTTTGCAGCTGCGGAGCGAGCGATCCCGTCGGCATCGGCGTCAGTCGTCTTGTAGACGATGTCCGCGAAGCTCGTGTCCGAGGGGTCCGCACCGTTGATCTTGAGGGTCTTCTTGAAGGCCTCCGCGATGCCCTTGCCGTAGGCGTCGTTCTTCGTGACGAGGGCGAGCTTGATGGCTGCGCCGCCGTTCTTCCCCTTCGTCTCGGTCTCGACCTGCACGAACATCTTCTGGAGGACGACGCTCTGGGCGACGTCCGAGGGCGCCGCACGCCAGAGGAGGCGCGTCCCGTCGGGTGACGCATTGAAGTCCGTCGGCGCCGTGATCGCGATCGCCGTCGAGCTCGGCGCGAACTGCATCACCTTCGCAGGGACCGTCGCGTTCTTGGCGAGATCGAGGGTGTTACCGCTCGTGCTGCCGCCGACGATGACCGGCACCTTGAGGTCCTCGATCATGTGCTTCGCGCCGCGGATGCGATCGATCACCGGATCCGCCCCGGCGTCCTCGCCGGCGATGTTCGCGTCGTCGCAGGCCACGTACGCGAGCGTGCGTGGTGCCTTGCACTTGTCCGCGTCGCGGACGCCGCCTGCGGCGTTCACTTCCTTGATCGCGAGCTCGAGGCTGTTGATGCGCGACTCGCCGGACGCCTTGTTCGACCCGTTCTGCGCGAGCGAGACGCCGATGACGACGACGTTGCCGCCCTGGAGATCGCCGCCGGCCTTCGGGCAGTCGACTGACTTCAGCTTCACGCATTTGCCTTCGACGCAGACCTGCGGGTCGTTCGGATCCGTCGTGCACTTGGCCGCCGTGCAATCGGGCGGCGTCTGCGCGGGACATTGATCGTCCGGGCCACCCTCTTGCGAGGTGCTCGAGTCGGATCCTGCATCCGTCTTTGCGACGACGGCCGGATCGTCATCGCTGCATGCGGCGAGGACACCAAACATCAGACCACACCCAACAACCAGCGCAGATGCGCTTCGAACGATTGCTCGCATCGACTCCCTCCGGCTTAAGCCTTACTCTTCAGCATCACCCTTCTCTCGAGCTCAGCCAAGTCTTAAGCGCTTCCGTGATCGAAAACGCGATGAAGTCTCCGCGCGCTTCTACGCATTCTTTCTCGATCTTTCTGGCAGGTGTTCGGGCAAGTTTCTGGTGGGTGTACTTGCAGGTGTTCTGGCAAGCGCGCCTATCAGCTTCGATGTCGGAGGTCTCCGGATTAGGCCATTTCTACGCGCTTTCGTGAGCTCGGATGGACGCTCCGAAGCTCGCAGCCTCCATGAGCCTCCGTCACGAGCGGTGAGCATCGGCTCAGCGGTCGAGCTCGCAGCCGCGCGGGTGCGCCGTAGTAGGAGCGAGCACGGTCGGCCTGGTAACGTCGGTCCCGGTCGAAGCCGAAGGAGAGTCCCAACATCATGTCCGATCTGAAGAGCATCGAGCTTCTCGCGCGCGCCGAGCGCCTCATCCCTGGCGGCGTGAACAGCCCGGTCCGCGCGTTCCGAAGCGTCGGTGGCCAGCCCGTTTTCATCTCCCGTGCGGAGGGCGCGTTCCTCTTCGGCGCCGATGGCAAGCGCTACACCGACTACGTCGGCTCGTGGGGGCCCATGATCCTCGGCCACGCGCACCCGGCGGTGGTCGAAGCCATCATGGCGGCCGCGAAGAACGGGACGAGCTACGGCGCGCCGACCGAGCTCGAGGTTCGCTTCGCCGAGAAGGTCATCGAGCTCTTCCCGTCGATCGAGATGATGCGTGCGGTCTCGAGCGGAACCGAAGCCTGTATGGCGGCGCTGCGCGTCGCGCGTGGGTATACGGGTCGCGAAGCGATCGTGAAGTTCGAAGGCTGCTATCACGGGCACGCGGACTTCTTGCTCGTGAAGGCCGGCTCCGGCGCGCTCACGTTCGGCGTCCCCGACTCGGCCGGCGTTCCGGTGCAGACCGCGAAGGCGACGATCACGGTGCCGTACAACGACGTCGCCGCGCTCGAAGCCGTCTTCGCGGAGCGCGGCAAGGAGATCGCCGCCGTCATCGTCGAGCCCGTCGTCGGCAACATGGGCGTCGTGGCGCCCGAGCCCGGGTTCCTCGAGGCGATCGTCCGGCTGTGCAAGGAGAGCGGTGCCGTCTCGATCTTCGACGAGGTCATGACGGGCTGTCGCGTCGCGCGCGGCGGCATGCAGGAGCGCGCGAAGGTCCGGCCCGACATGACGTGCCTCGGCAAGATCGTCGGTGGCGGAATGCCTCTCGCTGCTTACGGCGGCCGTCGCGAGATCATGCAGAAGGTCGCGCCAATTGGCCCCGTCTACCAAGCGGGCACGCTGAGCGGGAATCCCATCGCGGTGAGCGCGGCCCTCGCGCTGCTCGAGAGGCTCGATGCGGGCGTGTATTCGAAGCTCGAAGCGCTCGGCGCGCGAATGGAGGAGGGCTTCGTCGCCGGCGCCAAGAAGGCGAACGTCGAGGTCTGCGTGCAGCGGGTCGGCTCGATGACCACGCCGTTCTTCACGAAGGGCCCGGTTCGTCGATTCGGCGATGCCGTCAAATCGGACACGGCGCGGTTCGGCAAGTGGCACGCGGCGATGCTTTCGCGCGGGCAGTACTGGCCGCCGTCGCAGTACGAAGCGGCGTTCATCAGCACCGCACATACCGAAGCGGACATCGATGCGACGGTGACCGCGGCTGCGGAAGCGTTCGCGATCGCCGGCGCCTGAAGAGGGGGACTCACAGGAAGAGCGGAAGGACGGAAAGCGGAAGTTTCTCTTCCGTCCTTCTCGCTCAGCTCCCGGCAACCCCGAATGTGAGGCGGAGCAGGTGGAACCGGCGAGACGAAGGCTCGCAGGTTCGGAAGGCTCACACTTAATCCCTGACCCGGCGGGCCGTTCGTCCTTGGGATGGGTCGTACTCGGACCGCCGGTCGGAGGCGTCGTGTGGTGTTGGTCATCGGGCTCGTCGCCTGGGTCGCGCTCGGGACGAGTGGGCTCTTTGCGCTGACGGCCCACGGAGCCGCTGCGGGGCGCCCGGCGAACGCACCGGCAGAGCTCTCGCCGACCGAGGACCCGTCGTCCAGCCTGCGCCGTACCGGACGAGCCACGCTCGTGGTCGTGGCCCATCCCGCATGCCCGTGCACCCGCGCGACGCTCCACGAGCTCGAGCGGGTGCTCGGCTCGGTCGGAGGCACCGAGCGCATCGATGTGGTCGTGCTCTTCACCGGCCCGCGGCGCGGGGATGCGAGGGCCGACCGTATCGCGGGCCAGCTTCGCGCGCTCGCGGGAGCGATCCCCGGCGCCCGCATCGTCGACGATCCCGGCGGCGTCGAGGCGTCGCGTCTCGGCGCGTTCACGTCGGGGACGGTGCTCTTCTACGACCACGCCGGCAGCCTTCATTTCAATGGCGGCATCACGCCGGGACGCGGGCACGAAGGAGACAGCGCGGGGGGCGACGCGCTCCGTGCGCTCCTCCTACGCGAGACGTCGCGCGAGACGAGAGCCGACGGCGCTCCCGTACCGAACGGCGCGGCACCCGTCTTCGGATGCGCGCTTGCCGACGGAGTCACTCAACGATGAGTATCGCATCGACGACACAGAGCTCGACGTCCGTGGGGAGCGCGAGATCACTTCGAGCCGACGTCTCGGATGCGAGCGCCGCGCTCGAAGTACGGAAGGCGGAGCTTTTCGACACGCACTGGCGGGTGCGGGCCACGACGATCGATCGCGGATTCGCGGGCCTCCTGTTCGGCGAATATCTGTTCGGGATCGCGGTCGCCCTGTGGCTGTCGCCGCGAGCGTGGAGCGGCGACACATCGAGCGCGCATCCACACCTCTGGGCTGCGATCGTCCTCGGCGCGATCATCTCCGGTCCGCCGATCGCTCTCGGCATCCTTCGCCCCGGCAGGACCAGCACACGGCACGCGATCGCGCTCGGCCAAATGCTGACGAGCTCGCTCCTGATTCATCTCACCGGCGGCCGGATCGAGACGCACTTCCACATCTTCGGCTCGCTCGCGTTCCTCGCGTTCTATCGCGACTATCGCGTGCTCTTGACGGCCTCCGCCGTGGTCCTCGTCGACCACGTCGCGCGCGGAATGTTCTTCCCACTCTCGATCTACGGCGCCTCGGGCGTCCAGCCGCTCCGCTGGCTCGAACATGCAGGGTGGGTCGTCTTCGAGGACTTCTTCCTCGTGCTCGCGTGCATCCAGGGCAAGAGGGAGATGCGTGCGATTGCGTCGCGACACGCCCGCCTCGAGGTCTCGAAGGAGGTCGAGGTGAAGTGGGCCGGCGCGCTCGAGGCGAATCGCGCAAAGAGCGAGTTCCTCGCCAACATGAGCCACGAGATCCGCACGCCGATGACGGCCATCATCGGCTATGCGGACCTGCTGCTCGATCCGGAGACGACCGTCGCCGAGCAGCGCACGCACATCCAGACCATCCGGCGAAACGGCGAGCACCTGCTCACGATCCTCAACGACATCCTCGATCTGTCGAAGATCGAGGCGGGGCGGATGACGATCGAGGAGGTCTCGTGCTCGCCGAGCATGATCATCGTCGACGTCGCCTCGCTGATGCGCGTCCGCGCAGCCGAGAAGGGCCTCTTCTTCGAAGTCCATTACCAGACGGCGATCCCCGAGACGATCAAGACCGATCCGACGCGCCTCCGGCAGATCGTCATGAACCTCGTCGGGAACGCGATCAAGTTCACGCAGACCGGCGGTGTTCGCATCCTCGCGCGGTGCGTGACCCATGGCTCCGAGCCGAAGCTCGAGATCGAGATCGTCGACACGGGTATCGGGATGTCATCCCAGCAGACGGCGCAGCTGTTCCAGCCGTTCATCCAGGCGGACTCGTCGACGACGCGCCGCTTCGGTGGGACCGGCCTCGGGCTCGCGATCTGCCGCCGGCTCGCGCACATGCTCGGCGGCGACATCCAGGTCGACAGCTCGCTCGGGCGCGGGAGCTCCTTCCGTCTCGTCGTCTCGACGGGATCGCTCGAAGGCGTCCGCATGTTCGAGGACCTGACCGAGGCGGGCATCCCTGAGACGGGCGCGGCGCCCGCACCGGAAGGCCCGATCGCGAATCTCGACTGCACGGTGCTGCTCGCGGAGGACGGTCCAGACAATCAGGTCCTCATCTCGAAGCACCTCACGCGTGCAGGTGCGCTCGTCACAGTCGTCGAGAACGGACGGCTCGCGCTCGAGAAGGCGCTGGCGGCCGCTCTCGCGGGGCGTCCCTACGACGTGATCTTGATGGACATGCAGATGCCCGAGATGGACGGCTACGCCGCCACGTCGGAGCTGAGGCGCAAGGGCTACAACGGAGCCATCGTTGCGCTCACGGCTCACGCGATGGCCGGCGATCGGGAGCGCTGCATCGCTGCAGGATGCACCGACTACCTCACCAAGCCGATCGCGCGCCGGAAGCTGGTCGAGGCCGTCGCGACGTACGCGAAGCAGGCTCCTGCGCATGGAGTACCGCTCATTGCGCCGTCCGCCGAGCTGCAGACAGCCATTCCTGCGGTGTCCGCCGATGAAGACGACGCGCCGATCGTCAGCGAGTTCGCTGACGACGTCGAGATGGGCGACGTCATCGTGTCTTTCGTCGGTGGGCTTCCGGCTCAGATGGAACGAGCACGAGCCGCGTTCGATGCAGGCGACATCGACACTCTGCAGCGCATCGCGCATCAGCTGAAGGGCGCGGCAGGTGGATACGGGTTCATGGGCATCACGGATGCTGCCGCGGTGCTCGAGCAGTCCGTCAAAGAGCGCTCGCCCGATATCGAACAGCAGCTGGCGCGTGTCGCCGTGTTGTGCCGGCGTGCGCGCGCTTCGAAGACTGAGTCCCGTGCGGCATGAGGTTCGGGTGAAGGACGGAGGAATGACACGATGAGCGCGACGGTTCTGGCCATTGACGATGCACCGGAGGTGCACGCGTTGCTCGCGGCGCGGCTCCGGCCCGAGGGCGTCCGCCTCCTGAGCGCGCTCGGCTGGGAGGAAGGGCGCGAGCTGGCGTTGAGCGCGGCCCCGGATTTGATCCTCCTCGACGTGGAGATGCCTGCGTACAGCGGCCTCGATTTGTGTCGCGTGCTGAAGAGCGATCCACGAACGGCGGCCATTCCGATCATCTTCCTCACCGGGGCTACGGACGTGAACACGAAGGTCCATGGCTTCGATCTCGGAGCCGTCGACTACGTCACGAAGCCATTTCATCCGGCCGAGCTCCGCGCCCGCGTTCGCTCCGCCCTGCGGACGAAGCGGTACCAGGATCTCCTCGCTGCAAAAGCGCAGGTCGATGCGCTCACGGGCCTGCGCAACCGGGGCTACTTCGACGAGTTCCTCGATGCCGCGGTACGCGCGGCACACGCGGATTCGCGCCCGTGCTCGCTCGTGCTCATCGACCTCGATCACTTCAAACAGCTCAACGATCGCTACGGGCATCCGTTCGGTGATCTGGTGCTCCAGCGCGTTGGAGAGCTGGTCGGCGCGAGCGTGCGCGCCGGAGACGCTGCGTGTCGGTACGGCGGCGAGGAGATGGCGCTGATCCTGCCGGGCACGGCCGTCACGCAGGCGCTCGTCGTCGCCGGTTCGTTGCGCGCGGCGATCGCTTCGCTCGAGCTTGCGCCCAAAGGAGAACGCGTGGTCGTGACAGCGAGCTTCGGTGTCGCCGAGGCAAGAGTCGTCGCCCGCATGGGGCAGGGGGCGACCAGCGCAGCGCTCGTCGCAGCTGCCGATGCAGCCCTCTATCGTGCAAAGGATGCCGGTCGAGATCGCGTGTGCACGGTGATGCAGGGGCCGCCGGGCGTCGAGACCGTCGCCGCGTGAGCCAAGACGACCGGCCGGCGCGAGACCTCCATCTCATTTCCTGTCAGCACCATGAAGTCAGGGCGCGCGGCATGCTCCTGATATGCAAGCCGTCATCCTCGGAGCAGGAGCATCCGGCGTCCTCCACGCGCTCGCACTACGCGCGGCGGGTGTGAGGATCGCGGCCGTCTACGACCCGAATACGGAGCGCGCGCGTGCGCTCGCCGACGCGTTCGGGGCCGGCGTCGTCACGTCCGTCGAATCTGCAGCAGCGGTCGATGCCGTCATCGCCGCGGTCTGTGGACCGCCCTCCGTGCACGTGGCGCAGGCGGAGATCCTCGCATCTGCAGCGGCCGAGCGCGTCGTGCTCGTCGAGAAGCCCGTCGCGACGACGCGCGCCGAGCTCGATCGCGCGGCCGCGCTCGCACGCTGCGTTCCGATCCTCCAGTGGCGATCGGGCCGAGCGCTCCGAGCGCTCCGGCGCGCGATCGCGCACGGCGAGCTCGGGCCGGCGCCGGTCGTCTCGTGCGACCTCGCGTGGTCGCGAGACGACGCGTACTTCCTGGAACGCCGCGGATGGGGATGTGGCGCGCTCCTCTCGATCGGGATTCATGCGATCGACGCGCTCGCCTGGGCGCTCGGCTGTTCGATCGAAGGCGCTGCAGGGCTCGCATCGTCCTCGCGCATGCTCTCCGGAGGCGAGCCGGCCGAAGGCGAGACCGCTGCTGTCGCCGTTCTCCGTTTCGCTGGCGGAGCGACGGCGTCCCTGCGGATCTCGCTCGACGGGGGAGCCGACACGACGCGCATCGCGATGTGCGGCAGAGGCACGACGGTCGTCCTCGAAGGTGGTGAGGCCGATCCGACGGCACGCGCGCTCCGGTGGACGACGCGGGCCGCATCCGATCGCGAGCGTCTCGAGGCGCTCGAGCGCGATACTCCGGGCGCGCTCGGCTCGCCGCTGCTCGTGCCGTATCTGGCCGGAGTCGTCGCCGCGCTGCGCGACGGTGAGTCGCCGGGCGAGAGCCAGCGCTTGCCGTCGATCGCGGACGCCTTCGGCGCGCACGCCGCAGCGATGTGCGTGGCGGCTCCTTTGACGCCGCCGCCGATGCGCGCCAAGGAGCCCGCCGCCGCCGAGCAACGATGAGCGCGCTCAGGGCTGGATGCCGAGGGAGCCCACCATTCCGGTGAAGCCGTCGAACGCGAGCACGCCGAGATCGGTGACGCTCCCATCGGCCGCGAACGCGAGCTGACGGATCGCCTGGTTCTCGGCGACGAGGACGCGGCCTTGCAGAGACCCGCGATCGATCGTGACGGCGATCAGCGGAAGCTCCGTCTTCTTGCCGTCCTTGTAGGCGAGCACGGGACCGACCGTGAACGGCTTTGCTGCGTTCGTCGGATCGTAGGTGACCGGTCGGAGCGCATCCTCACCGTCCGACTCGAGCAGCAGCGCGGCATTCCCGAATGGTGACATCACCACCGCTGCCGGGTTCGCGACGGTGACGGCCGGCGCAGGCTTCATCGTATCGAGCGCGATGGCCGCCATGCGGCTGCCTTTCGCCAGACCGTTGTCGGTCACGAGCGCCCACTTGCCGTCGCGCGTGACCGCGACCGACGATGCGATCGCGTCGGCGTCGCCGAAGACAGGGCCGCTCGCGAGGCGGGTCGGCTTCGCGGAGGCGAGGTCGATGCGATGCGCATAGTCGCCAGCGCTCGAGTCCATCGCGGCACCGGCGATGAGGACGGCCCGATCCGGATCCGTCGGCAGGAGGGTCATCGCGTGCGCCTGCCCGCCAGGGATCGCGAGACCGACGTACGTGAGCGCTCCGTCGCAGCCGATCCGCACCTCGTGCACGCCGCCGCCGTTGTTCTTCGTCTGTGCGTCGAGGAGGAACGCCCGCGTACCGTCGCGCGCGACGACCACGTGTGATGCGTAGAAGGTGCCCTTGAACGCAGGATTCACGACGCGCACCTTGCCGCCATCGTCGAACGCGAAGACGCCGACCGAGCCGTCGTCCTGGGCGACGAGGCCGATCTGTCCGTCGGGCGTGAAGGCGATCTCGGCGAGACCGCGGTCCATCTCGAACGCCTCGTTCGTGCGCGTGAGCTCGCCCGTCGGCGAAAGCTCGAGGACCTCGTACGCCTTGGCCTTCGCCCCGTCCTCGCCGAACGGATGCGAGATGACGACCTTCCGCGTGCGCTCGGCCTCTTTCGCGACGCGAGGGCACTGCGAGCTCCCCGGGTCGCTCGACGCCGGCGGTTCGGAGGGCGCCGGCGATCCAGCCTCCGACGATGCGGCTGGTGAGGGCGCAGCCGCTCCACCGCCGTCGCTGTCCGAGCAGGCGACGGCGGCGAGAGGAGAGACTGCGAGCAAGGCCACGAGAGCGAAGGCGTTCGGGCGGAGCATGGCCACCCGTTGCCATACGGGCCTCGCGCGTCAACCAACCGGGTCTTACAGAGACGCGGTCGGTACGGTCACGCGGTGCCGGGCGACGTCGATGCGCGGCCCTTGCGGTGAGCGACCTCGGCTTGCGCTGCCGCGAGCCGCGCGATCGTCACGCGGAACGGGGAGCACGACACGTAGTCGAGCTTCGCGTCGCGGAAGAAGCGGATGCTGTCCGGATCGCCGCCGTGCTCGCCGCAGATGCCCAGCTTGATGTTGCTCTTCGTTGCCCGTCCGCGCTCGACGGCGAGACGGACGAGAGCACCGACGCCGTCGACGTCGATCGAGACGAACGGATCCTTCGGCAGGATGCCGGTCTCGACGTACGCCGGAAGGAACTTGCCGGCATCGTCGCGGGAGAGGCCCATCGTGCACTGGGTGAGGTCGTTCGTGCCGAACGAGAAGAACTCGGCGCCCTGCGCGAGCTCTCCGGCCCGGAGCGCAGCGCGGGGCAGCTCGATCATCGTGCCGAACATGAACGGCACCTTCTGCCGCTTCTCGAAGACCTCGGCAGCGACCTTGTCGACGATCTGCCGCATGCGTGCGAGCTCTTCGCGCGTCATCGCGAGCGGGATCATGATCTCGGGCTGCACACTCGCGCCTTCGGCAGCGACCTGGGACGCGGCCTGCAGGATCGCGCGGACCTGCATCGCGTAGATCTCGGGATAGGTGATCGCGAGACGGCAGCCGCGGTGACCGAGCATCGGGTTGAACTCGTGCAGGTCCTTGATGCGCTGCTCGAGCCGGGCGACCGAGACGTTGAGCAGTCCGGCGAGCTCCTCGATCTGCTTCTTCTCCGTCGGAAGGAACTCGTGGAGGGGCGGGTCGAGGAGGCGGATCGTGACCGGCAGACCGCGCATCTCGCGGAAGATCTCGATGAAGTCCTGCTCCTGGTGCGGGAGCAACTTCGCGAGAGCAGACTCGCGACCCTTCACGTCCTCGGCGAGGATCATCTCGCGCACGGCGCGGATGCGCACCTCGTCGAAGAACATGTGCTCCGTGCGGCAGAGGCCGATGCCCTCCGCGCCGAAGCTCCGGGCGGTGCGCGCGTCCAGCGGCGTGTCCGCATTCGCGCGGACCTTCATCGTGCGGAGATCGTCCGCCCACGACATCAGCTCGCCGAACTCGCCGGTGAGCGCCGCGCTCACGGTCGGGACCGCGCCCTGGTAGACGTGACCGGCGCCGCCATCGAGCGTGATGACGTCACCCTTCTTCAGGGTGACGGTCTCGGTCGGGCGCCCACCGTCGTCGTACTGCGTGATCGTGACCTGCTGCTCGGCGTAGCTGACGGCGAGCGCGGAGCATCCGGCGACGCAAGGCTTGCCCATACCGCGCGCGACGACGGCGGCATGCGAGGTCATTCCGCCGCGCGCCGTCAGGATCCCGCGGGCGGCCTTCATCCCGTGGATGTCCTCCGGCGAAGTCTCGACGCGCACGAGGATCACGGCTTCGCCCTGACCCGCACGACGCTCCGCCTCGTCCGCGCTGAAGACGATCTTGCCCTGCGCGGCGCCCGGGCTCGCGGCGAGTCCGCGGGCGAGGAGCTTCTTCGGTGCGCTCGGATCGAGCGTCGGATGGAGCAGCTGATCGAGCGATGATGCATCGACACGGCAGACCGCCTCGTCACGCGTGATCAGGCCTTCTTTTGCCATCTCCACCGCGCAGCGGACCGCGGCCGGGCTCGTCCGCTTTCCGGAGCGGCACTGGAGCATGTAGAGGTGGCCCTCCTGGATCGTGAACTCCAGGTCCTGCATGTCGCGGAAGTGCTTCTCGAGGCGCGCCGCGATCTGCGTCAGCGTCTTGTACGCTTCCGGCATGCGCCGCTCGAGCGACTCCTCGTCGTTCGTGCCGTTCGCGCGGATCGACATGGGCGTGCGGATGCCGGCGACGACGTCCTCGCCCTGCGCGTTCGGCAGCCACTCGCCGTAGAGGAGCTTCTCGCCCGTCGACGGGTTACGCGTGAACGCGACGCCCGTGGCGCTCGTCTCGCCGAGGTTGCCGAACACCATCGCTTGCACATTGCAGGCAGTGCCCCAGCTCTCGGGGATGTCGTGCATCTTGCGGTAGACGTTCGCCCGCGGGTTGTTCCACGACTTGAACACCGCGCGGATCGCCCACCAGAGCTGCTCCTTCGGATCGTCCGGGAAGTCCTTCTTCGTCTTCTCCTTGACGATCGCCTTGAACTTGCCGACGAGCACTTCGAGATCGTCTGCAGGAATGTCGGCGTCGGTCACCTTGCGGCGGAGCTCTTCGCCGTTGAGGCGTGTCGCATCGATGCCGCGCTCCTTCGCGATCCGTGCGCGGACCTCGTCGAGCGCGTGCTCGAAGTGCTCGCGCGAGACGCCGAGCGCGACGTCGGAGTACATGGCGACGAAGCGCCGATACGCGTCGTAGACGAAGCGCTTGTTGCCGGTGCGCTCGACGAGCCCCTTCGCGGTCGTCGGGTTCAGACCGAGGTTGAGGATCGTGTCCATCATCCCCGGCATCGAGGCCCGCGCGCCGGAGCGAACGCTGACGAGCAGCGGCGCCTTCGGATCGCCGAAACGCATTCCGATGCGCTTCTCGAGCGCAGCCAGCGCCTCGTCGACCTCGCTGCCGAGCTCCGCAGGCAACGCGCCCGTGCTCGTGAAGGCGCGGCACGCCTCCGTCGAGATCGTGAAGCCGGGCGGCACGGGCAGCCCGAGCGAGGTCATCTCTGCAAGCCCAGCGCCTTTGCCTCCGAGGAGATCGCGACGTGTGGGATCTCCCTCGGCCTTGCCGTCACCGAACGAAAACACGAGCTTCATGGCGGGCGCACTCTACACGAGGCGTAGCGCTGTGGGAGTGAGACGTCGCAGGCGTCCTCGGCAGGCCCGTCGCCGGAGCTCGGCGCGTCATCGGGAACGACGTCGCGTGCGTCCAGTCGCCGCGCAACCCGCGTGAAAATCGAAGGAAAGCTGTCCGACGATGACGCGAACGTCCTCGCCAAGCCCAGCCGTGACGTGCGTTCAGACGAGGCGCGAGAAGTCGCCGATGCGGAGCATGCACTGTGCGCCGTGCGAGAGCAGCTCGAGGCGCTTCGGCGTACGCGGATCGTTCGGATCGTTGACGAGCGTGCGCGTGAAGACGTCGTCGAGGCGAGCGGCGAGGTCCTCGGCGCCGGAGAGCGCCGCGGTGACGGCCTCCTCGGTCTCGAGCGCCTTCGTGGACGCGTCGACCTTCACGATCACGTCGACGATCGCGTGATCGTCCGGCTTCTCGAAGGCGTCCTTCCCGTGGAGGACCGGCTTCGCCTCTTTCGAGATTCCGCTCAGGCGCTTCGCGACGGTGCGCGCCTTCTCGAGCCACGCACGGCCGTCGGTGACGGCGCGGTGCAGCGCCTTCGCGCGCGCGAGCACGTGAGCGGGGTGGTCGAGATCCCCGCCCGCGCACGCCGCGTCGGCGACCGCGTTCGAGGTCTGGGTCGCGATGACGCCGCGGAGGCGCTCGTGGGTGAACTCGCGGAGCTTCTTCACCGCGTCTTCGCGCGAGAGATCGAGCTTCTTGCCCTCGAGGCCGCGTGAATCACGCGGCACGGTCTCCCGAAGGTCGACCAGCCCGTCATACGCCCAGCCGAAGAGATCACCGAGGGCGAGCGTCGCGTAGGCCGGGCTCCGCTTCGAGCTCTCGAGCAGCGTCCGCAGCGTCGCGATGCACGCGCGACGGAGCGCGAACGGATCGGCCGCGCCGGTCGGGGAGAGGCCGACGGCGAAGCAGCCGGCGAGGGTGTCGAGACGATCCGCGAGGGCGACGCAGACGGAGACGTCGTCCGAGGCGACGGGGCCCTCGGCGCCGATCGGCTTGTAGTGATCGCGCACGGCGTTCGCGACCGGCTCGGGCTCCTTTGCGTAGAGCGCGTAGTCGCGGCCCATCTCGCCCTGGAGCTCGGGGAACTCGCCGACCATGAGCGAGACGAGGTCGAACTTGCAGATGTGCGCGGCGCGGCGGACGAGCTCGACCTGATCGTTCGACAGGCCGATCGTGGAAGCGATCTTCGTCGCGAGCTTCTCGATGCGAGCGACCTTCTCCCGCACCGTACCGAGGCGGTTGTGGAAGACGATGCCCTGGAGCTTCGCGACGCGATCCTCGAGCTTCGCGCGGCGATCTTCCTCGTAGAAGAACTTCGCGTCGGCGAGGCGCGCGCGCATGACGCGGTTGTTGCCCTTCGCGATGCGCGCCGGATCGAGCGCGGTGTTCACGACGGTGAGGTAGTGCGGCAAGAGCTCGTCGGGCGCGCCGTTCTTCGAGACGCAGAAGTACTTCTGGTGCCCACGAGCGACCGCACGGATCACGGCTGCCGGGAGCTGCAGGAACTCTTTTTCGAACGAGCCCGTGACGACATGCGGGTCCTCGACGAGCGAGGCGTTCTCGTCGACGAGGTACGGATCCGGATCGTGTGTCCCGCCGGCTTCCTTCGCCGCGGCCGCGACACGCTCCATCATCGTCGTCGCGCGCTCCTCACGGTCGACGAGCACGTTCGCGCTTCGCATCGCGCTGACGTACGAGGAGGCGTCCGTGAGCTCGATCTTTCCGGGAGAGAGGAAGCGGTGCCCGTGGGACGTGCGGCCCGAGCGGACGGCGGCGAACGACATGTCGATCGCGTCCGATCCGAAGAGGGCGACGAGCCACTGCACGGGGCGACCGAACGTCGCGTCGCCGGTGCCCCAGCGCATCGACTTGCGGAACGGGATCTCCGCGCAGATCTCGGAGAGGGCCTTGCCGAGGAGCTCGCGCGCTTCACGCCCTTGCTCCTGCTTGCGACCGACGAGGTATCGGCCGGCCTTCTGCTTGCCCGCGGCGGCGCGCTCGACGACCGAGAGCTGCTCGAGCGGGACACCGAGCTTCGTCGCGAAGGCCTCGGCCGCCTTCGTCGGCTTGCCGTCCTTGAACGCCGCCGTCTCCGGCGGCCCGGTGACCTCTTCGTCGAGATCGGGCTGTCTCTCGGCGACGTCCTCGACGAGCAGCGCGAGGCGGCGCGGCGTTCCGAGCGCGCGGATGTTGCCGTGCGACAGGCGGAGCGCCTCGAGCTTCGTCCGCGCGAGGCCCGGAAGTGCAGCGAGCGCCGCATCGACGAAAGAGGAGGGGAGCTCCTCGGTTCCGACCTCGAGAAGAAGGGCTTTTCCCATCGGAGCGGGCGAACCTAGCAGAAATGACGTCGGTTGTTCGGCTGGTGGCAGAAGGGCGTCCGTTGTCCGAAGCCGAGGCGAAGAAGGCGACGCGATCCGGGTGACGGCGACCGCGCCCTCCTCAGTTGATCCACCTCCGTCGGCGCGATGCCGTCCGGCGGCGCGTCTCGATTGCATTTCGATAGCGCTGAAAGGCCAGGAAATACGGGGGGTCCCGTTGCGGCTCAGTAGCATCAGCGGTAGAGCCTGAGCGTTTTGATGAGCTCAATTCTCACGCTCCGCCGGACGCTTTCGTGCTTCCTCTTCGGCGCCGTCGCCATCGCTCTGCTGCAGGCCGGCTGCGGCGACACGAGCGGCTCGCAGTTCTCGCCGGGAGGCGATGGCACGAGCGGCTCCTCGTCAGGGGAGATCCCGCCCGGGTTCGATCCGGGCAGCGACGAGGGCGGGGCGAGCAGCTCGGGCAACGTCGACGCCGCGGGCATCCTCGACGTCACCCCCACCACGGCGACGATCAACGTCACGATCGCGAACGGCATCATCAGCGCGCCGACGCAGACGTTCACCGCGACGTACGGCGGTCAGCCGGTCACGGGCGTGACGTGGCTCTTCGATCGCGGAGAGCTCGGTGACATCTCGAACGCAGGTGTCTTCACCGCGAACGGCAAGAACGTCGGCGAAGGCACCGTCACTGCACGTTACGGCGCACGCGAAGGCACGGCGAAGGTCAAAATCGTCATCAACGCGACCCAGAACGGCGCTCCCATCGGCGTCGACGCGGGCGGCGGCGGATTCGGCGGCATTGGCGGCGTCGGCGGCGAGCCGCTCGGCCCCGACGTCGAGCCCGACGTCGTCACGAAGCTGAAGACGCAGTCGAACCTCCCCGCGAACGCGCAGGAGCTCGGCTTCCTCTACCCGTACGACCTCACCGTGTGGCCGCGCGGGCTCTTGCCGCCGCTCTTGATGTGGCAGACGACGCACGACGCGTCCGCCGTGTACGTGAAGCTCTCGCAGGGCAACTACACGTTCGAGGGCACGTACAAGCTCAGTCAGCTGCCGGCGGGCGATGCGCGCAAGCGCGTGCGCATCGACGAGCAGGCCTGGTCCACGGCGACGAGCGGCAACTCGGGCGACGACCTGAAGCTCGAGGTGAAAATCTACTCGCCGTCGGACGACAAGGTGTACGGCCCGATCACGCGCACGTGGAAGGTCGCTCCGGGCGTGCTCAAGGGCACCGTCTATTACAACTCGTACGACTCGTTCGTTACCGCAGCCGGGGGCAAGGAGACCGGCGGCGTCATCAAGATCAAGCCTCGCTCGCCCGACCCGGAGCTCGCTGTCCCGAGCATGAGCGGGAAGTGTCACGCTTGCCACGTGGTCTCGGCCGACGGCTCGAGGCTGTTCGTCCAGGACGGCAAGGCCAACTTCAACGGCGGCGCCGACGACTATCGGAACGGCGCTTCGTACGACCTCACGCAGCCGTCCGTTCCCCGCACGGCGTATCCCGGCGCGACGACGGCCGCGCTGAACCGACGCTTCGTCTGGTCGGCGCCGTACCCCGACGGGTCCTTCGCGCTCGCGAGCTACGGCTATGCGCGCGAGGCCTATACCGCGACGGAATCGAGGCTGTTCTCGAGCGCCACCGGCGCCGCTGAGATCGCGGCCACGAACATCGGTCAGGTCACGAGCGCCGTCACCCCTGCGTTCGCTCCCGACGGGCGGAAGGTGGCGTTCAACTTCTGGGCGGGCCCGGGCGGCAACGGCGCGCAGAAAGGCGACGGTCACTCGCTTGCCGTGTTCGACTTCACCTGCGGCGCGCCGGCGGGATCGACGAAGTGCGCGGTCGGCGTGAAGCCGGAGCTCAAGGGCCTTCGCGAGATCTACAAGGGCGACACCACCCGCTGGCCCGGCTGGCCGAGCTTCGTGCCGGACGGCAACGCCGTCGTCTTCCACAACACCGTCGAAGCGCCTGACCACGGCAGCGGCAATGACTGCCGCGCAGCGATCGCCAACCCGCCCCCGAACACCAACAACTGCCAGCTGACGACGTGGCGAACGAGCGGCACGGGCGCGCGGGCCGAGATCTGGCTGGCCAAGGACGGCGCGACGAAGGACGCGCGACGCCTCGATGCGCTGAACGGCTTCGGAGCCGGCGGCGTCTCGTATCTGCCTTCCTCCGGGAATCATCCGAACGACGCGACGCTGAATTACATGCCGACCGTCAACCCCGTCGCGTCGGGCGGTTATTACTGGGTCGTCTTCACGTCGCGCCGGCTCTACGGCAACCTCCTCACCGACGATCCGTACAGCGGCCGTACGAAGAAGCTGTGGGTCGCAGCGATCGACATCAACAACCCGAACGCGGCCGACATCAGCCATCCTGCGTTCTACCTTCCCGGTCAGGAGCTCGAGGCCGGGAACTCGCGCGGCTTCTGGGTCGTCGATCCCTGCAAGCCGAACGGCCAATCCTGCGAGACCGGCGACGAGTGCTGCAACGGCTTCTGCCGCAAGGACGGTCAGTCCGGTGCGCTCGTCTGCCAGGACCAGCCTCCGGGCGGACAGTGCGCGCAAGAGTTCGAGAAGTGCACCGTGAGCGCGGATTGCTGCGACCCGAAGTTCGAGTGCATCGCGGGCAAGTGCACGCGGCCCGATCCCGTGATCAAGTGAGCGGCCTCGGACTCCTCACTCGGTAGAGCGATGGTCTCGACGTCGAAGTGAACCTGCCTGCTCGGGTTGGTTCGACGTCGAGACGCGCGCGAGTGAGGCGCTAGCCGATGAGCCCGCGCATGAAGACGGTCTCGAGCCGCTTCTGCGCGCCGGAGTCGACGAGGGCTTCGGCGAGCTCACGCTGGTTTTCGATCATCATGTTGACGTGAGCGTCGTCAGGACGCGCGAAGGGCCGAAGCGCGCGGAGCAGCGACAGCGCATGGACGGCGTCCGGTGCGCGGAACGGATACGTGCCCGGGAATGCCGGATCGAAGACGGTGAACGCGGCCGTCGTCGCGTCGCGGCCCGTCTCGATCATGCGGAGCACGCGTCCGGGGCGCGCGCGGTGATCGGCGAGCAGCCCGGACGCCATCCCCCACGTGGCCTCCAGCTTTGCGTCGTCTTCCGGTTCGATCTCGCGCGCGAGATTCGACAGCGGCGCGTCCGTGTCGCTCAGCGCATCGACGATCGCCCAGGGCATCTTCAGACCGACGTTCGTATGCGTGCGAGCGAGCCCGAAGCTCTCGTACAGGCGAATCGCCGCGACGTTCGTGTCGAGCACGTTGAGCGTCATCGCCGTGCAGCCCGCTGCGCGACTCCGGCGCACGGCCTCGTCGAGCAGCGCGCGCCCCACACCCACGCGGCGGGCGTCCGGTGCCGAGACGAGGTGCACGAGATGCACGACGTCCTTCATCGGCTTGAAGAACGTGTAACCGAGCGCACGGCCGTCGCGCTCGGCGATGAGCATCGTGCGGATCATCTCGCCGGCGAAGCGCTCGGGCGTGGGGACGGGATCGTCCACGCCGAGCTCGGGGACGAGCCGCGCGAACGTTGTGTGGTCCTCTGGCCTCGCATCCCGGATCGTGATCGGTTGCATCGACCGCCACTCTCGCCCGGTCGCGTTCGAGCGACAAGCGGGCCGCCCTCGGACAAAGAAGACTCCGAGGAGACGTTTCCGGTGAGCATGCATTAGACCCCCGATCCCCGGGAAATCCGCGAGATCTGCCCATAAAACTCGGCCGAACCCGGCCGGATCCGCGCTTGTCGGGCGCGTTTTGACCATGGTATTCCATCGGGCCCATGAAGCCCTGGCGCCTTGGCCTCGCCCTCACTGTTCTCGTCGTCGGATGCTCGAGCGGCGCGGACGAGCCCTACAAGCCGGCCCCCGAGTGGTCCGGTCGCAAGCCGAACCTGCCGCCGCCGCCGTCGCTCAGCACGGCGCCGATCAAGGTTGGCGACGCGTACACGATCTACGGTGCGTCCCACCACCTCCGCAGCCGCATCCACGAGAAGGATGTGACGAAGGGGCCGATCACGATCGAGGGCTACATCGTCGAGGAGAACATCTCCGACGCGCCCGGCTGCGCGCTCCACAAGACGGGTAAGGCGGACCCGGAGAACTGCCCCGGCGCAGGACAGCCGCCGATCGAGATCCCCTCGTTCTGGATCGCCGACGAGAAGGGCGCGGGCAAGGACAAGCCCCGCATCCGCGTGCTCGGTTGGGCGAAGAACTACGCGACCGTCTACGAGGCGTTCGAGAAGTACAAGAACCTGAAGGAGATCAAGGATCCCGCCAAGGATCTCGTCAAGGACGAGATCTGGAGCGTCGACGTCCCGTATCCGCTTCCCGCCGTCGGCGCGAAGGTGAAGGTCACGGGCAAATACGGCTTCGTGTTCTCGAAGTCGTCGACCGGCCTCGTCTCCGACCCGGTGAACGGCGTCCTCACGTACGAGAAGATGGACGTCGTCGAGCCGTCGCCCGAGAAGGTCACGTTCAAGAACAAGCCGGGCAGCAAGTAGAGCCCGCGTCTCGCGCGACGAGACGAGCGCGACAAACGAGTGAAGGCGCCGCGGTCTACCGTCGGCGCCTTCAGTCGTTTGTCTGCACGCGACGAGGCGCGGGCGATGGC
>JAEXCN010000245.1 GCA_023402175.1 Pseudomonadota bacterium
GGCCACACCCGATCCCATCCCGAACTCGGAAGTTAAGCTCTTCGGAGCCGATGGTACTGCACGGGTAGCCGTGTGGGAGAGTAGGACGCCGCCGGGATTTTTCCCAAAGAAGCTCGAGAGACCGCGCTAAGCGCGACTCTCGGGCTTTTTGCATTTTGTCTTCGCGCTTCGCCGCGGTGCTTTGGGCTACGGCCGAGCTTGGTCCTGGTCGCGGCTCGAGCCCCCGAGCCCTCGTCGTCGCCGAGCGGAACCGCGTGCTCTCCGGCGCGTTGACGGTCGCCGCGATCCCTCTCATCGCGCTCGCGCTCGCCGTCGCGCTCGCAGGAGACCTGCTCGGGGAACGGCGATTGCGTCGCCGCCTCCGTGACGGCAGTCGCGATCGCCTTGCGCTCCTTTGGGGGCGGACCTGGGCACTTGCGCTGGGCGGCCTTCGATTCACAACAACAACGACAGGCCTACCGACACGGACGGATACCCGATGCGCATCGTGAGCGCGACCCGGCGCGTGAAGTGGAAGCGACCGCCGGCCATGAGGATCGGGCCGAGGAGGTCCCCTCGGCCGCCGCGCGGGCGCACATGGAACCCGACGCCCGGCTCTCCGAACACCGACCAGCGGCGGGTCAGCCAGAAGTTCCACTGCATCGCGACGGGGACGTGGATGACGTCGTTCTTGAAGTCTCGGTCGAAGTAGAAGTCGGCTCCGAAGCCGATCCCCACGCTGTTGTTGATCGACCTCACGAACCCGTTCTTCACGATCGTGATGGTCGCGCGCGCGCCGGCGCCGAGCTCTGCGTGACCGCGCTCGAACGGGCCTCCGAGCGGCCCGCCGAACCCGAGGAGTGCGTGAGGCTCGATTTCGAAGTGATACGGCGGATGCCTGCCGGGATGCTTGATGATCGAACGATCGGCGCGTGCCGGAGCCGCAAGCACCACGAGTGCTGCGCCGACGGACACTCCGAGAATGAGTGAAGGCTTGCGCATCGGCCTCGATCAACAGCACAACGAATCGCGCCGTCTCGCAAGGCCATTGCTCGCCGCATGGGGCGCGTCGAGAGCTCGCGGCATCGCGTGACGCGCGGAGCTCGCCGCATGGCGCGGGCGGAGAGCTCGCCGCATGGCGCGGGCCGAGAGCTCGCCGCATGGCGAGACGCACCCGAGAGCAGCCGACTGCGTTCCTCCGCCTCACACAGTGCGGCCGGGCGGTGCGCCGAGGGCGCGGGGCGCTCGGAATCCCTCCTGGCGAGCGCTAGCTGCGATAGACAGGAGCGCAGGAGGACACCATGAAGCGCACCGCAAACGCAGTTTGGAAGGGAAGCCTGAAGGACGGCTCGGGATCGTTCGGCGTCGCGAGCGGCGCGATGACGGACATGAAGTACAGCTTCAAGACGCGCTTCGAGGGCACGCCGGGGACGAACCCGGAAGAGCTCATCGCCGCCGCTCACGCGAGCTGCTTCAGCATGGCCGTCGGCGCTCAGCTCGGTGAGCGCGGGATCACGCCGGAGTCGATCGAGACGACGTGCGACGTGACATTCGAGAATCTCACGCTCACGAAGAGCGCGCTGACGACGAAGGTCAGGGCGCCCGGCGCGGACAAGGCGAAGATCCAGGAAGCAGCCGCGGCCGCGAAGGCCGGATGTCCGATCTCGAAGGTCCTGAAGCTCGACATCACGCTCGACCTGAAGATCGAGGGCTGAGGCGGAGCGACTCGCAGCATCGACATCGAGCGGCAGAGGCCCGCGCGCAGGATGAGCTCGTCCGTGCGTGGGGCCCATCCACCGGAAGACGGCGTGGGTGCTCTGCCGCTTGCTCGAGACCGTTGCTCCGAGCGAGCGCGTCGGCGGGCTGCGCCCTGGTGCCAGCACGCCGACGCCCTCCGCGCGGGGGCCGGATCCGTCAATCGATGGGAACTTCGATCTCCGTGCGGTAGTCCGCCGATCTGACCTCCTGCCGAGGCCCGACGACGTAGATCTCGCGCGGCGGACCGGTGCGTTTGTGCCCGTGCTCTTCGATCCACGCGTAGAGGGCATCGTACGCAGCACCGATCGACGAGTACGGCCCGACGTGGATCGTGTACGCCACCGGTCCGCCGGGCAGCTCGCGGCGATGAACCCCCTTCGACTCGGCCACCGTTGCTTCGGGCGTGACGGGGAGGCCCATCTCGACGTCGATGTCCTCCGGTTTGAACGGTTCGTTGTAATAGACCGCGAACGGCGCGCCCTGCGCTGCGTCGTGGGGCTCGACGGAGTTCGCGACGCGCGCGAGCGTCGCGCGCATGACGCTGCCGAGCTCTCGGAGTCGGGTGTGGCAACGGTCGGTGACCACGACCTGAGGCGGCGTCTGCTTCACGTGGATGTCGTAGTTCATGGCTGGAGATCCGCGCGATCAACGTGCATGCCACGGGATCTCCGCCGGAGAACGAAGGTTTCGCCGTCGCTCGCCCACTCGCCAAACGGCAGAGCGAGCCCCGCGTCCCGAGCGCGGATCGAGCTCCTGCCGATGTGCGCGAACACCAGGCGCTTCACGCGTCGCCGCTTCGCTTCGCGGGCGACATCGAGCACGGGCATGTGCCCACCGACGCCGCCGGCGAAAAGGACCGGCCGCGAGAAGCTCGACGCCTCGGCGAAGAGCAGGTCGACGCCGGCCGCCCAGCGAGGGAACGCAAAGAACTCCGGCGCCCATACGCAGCGGAGGACCCGACTCCGGCATGGCATCTCGATGAGGTAGCCGAAGCAGGAATGCGAGGTGTGCACGACCGGACGTGGTCGTATGACGAGGCCGTCCGTTTCCCATGGCTCGACCTTCGGCACGAGATCCAGCTCACGCGCGAGCCGACGGATCGAGGCGATGAGCTCGCAGCGCTCGTCCGTGACGATCCACGCGTCCAGCGGTCCGCGTGCAGTCGCGCCCGGGCCTCCGTCGATCAACACGCGGTGCCGTCCGTACGAGACGAGCAGCCCCGCCGGGGCGTAACGCGGCGAAGCCATGGCGCCGACGCCCACGAGCTCGAGCTCGAGTGTCTCCGGAAGAGGTCGGGTTCGTGATGCCATGCGGATGCGCTCGCGATCGAGCGGCTCGACGCGCCACTCGGGGACACCGTCAGGAGCACGGCGTGTGCCCGCGTCCTGCACGGCTGTGTCAGCCCGCCTGCAATCGCCAATGCCCGACGTTGCCCGACGCGGCACGCGTCTCGGGCATCTTCCACGAGAACAGAATCGCTCCGACGAGGGCGATGCCCGCGTAGGTCTCGAACGCTGTCGTGAACCCGAGATGCTCGATGACGAAGCCCGAGCCGAACGGTCCGAGCACGGCTCCGAGCGCCTGCGCCGTCGCGATCATCCCGAGCAGCGTGTTGAACCGGCCCGTACCGGCCGTGATGTCGGCGCACATCGAAGGGACGATCACGCCGTAGATGCCCGAGCCGATGCCGTCGAGCAACTGGAGGGCGACGAGCGTGGAGGGATTGTCGGTGAGGGAGTAGAGGAAGATCCGAACGGGGAGCACGCCGAAGCCGACCACCATGACCGCCTTTCGGCCGAAGCGTTCGCCCAGCTTGCCGGCGAGACACGCGACGACGACCATGGCGGCTTGCGCCACGAGGACCACCGCCCCGACCTGCGAGTCCGTTCCGTGCAGCCGTTTGATATCGAGCGCCACCATCGGCGTCACCGGATCGTTCGCGACGTGGAAGAGCGCGGTCGCGACGAGGAGGACGAGCGCCCGGCGATCCCGGAGCACCGAGCCCGATTCTCCCGTGCTCTCCTCTACCGCGGCGGCGGCCGAGTACCGCGGAGCAATCATCCTCGCGGACGCAGCCAGGAGCACGGATGAGCCGACGATGGCGAGGAAGACGGATTCGATGCCGAAGGCGGGGGCGCACAGCATCGCCGTGACCGCGACGGCGATGTTCCCGGCGTGATTCCACGCCTGGTTCTGCCCCATCATTCGGTTCATCCCGTCGTGTCCACCGAGGCCCAGCGCCAGCGCGCCGAGCAGCGGCTGGAAGAACGCCTGACTGATGCCGGCGACGAACAGGAGCGGATAGATGGATATCGGGTGCGCTGCTGCTCGGGGGATGAGCCCGAAGCAGACCCCGAGCACGATCGACGAGAGCGCGAGGAGCGAACGACGGAACCGTACACGATTGACGATCACGCCGGCCGGCGTCTGAAAGAGGAAGACGCCCAGGCCGAGGGCGGACGTCGCGACGCCGATCGCGTCGTAACGCCAGGCCCGCTCACGGAGGAGGTCGGTCGCGAATGGCAGGACGATCCCGACCACGCCGCCGACGAAGAAATTGGCGGCGTTCAGGCCGACGATGCTTCGGCTCGCTCGCGCGGGACGAGCGTCGACGCCCCCGACGTCCATGAGGGATCGTCGGCCGCAACGTTCGTACCGGCGCTGCCGCCGGAGGTCGCTCGTTGTCAGCGGAGATTGCACGCGTCAGCGTGTGTGCGGCGAAGGGGCTTGATTCGGCCTGAGAGCTGGCCGAACGGGAGGAGCCACGGCTCCCGGTGACGGCGGCGGCGGCGCGATCGCGGTGACGTCGACGGTCACTCCGGTCGTGGGGTCGGTGATCCTGGTGGCCTCGATCACGCGTCCCTCCGGTCCTTGGGTTTCCTGTCCGATGACGCGAACGGTGCTTCCTTTCCCGACGAGAGGAAGGACGGAAAGACCCGCGTGAGGCGGGAAGTGGACCCGAGCGCCGTTGCTCAGGACGAGCCCGTCCATCTCTCCTCGCGCAGCCGTCGTGTATCCGTCGACCCGGCCTTCGGTCTTCGTCAGCTGCCCGCCCGTGACGGTCGTACGGCCCGGAGCCTGGGGCCGGTGATGTGCCGCGCACCCCGCGAGAAGAAGCGCGGCGATGGTCAGATAACGCATGAGGCCCTCCTTTCGAGTGCCGAAACAGGGAGCACTTGCCACGCCAAGCCGAAACGGACGGCTCCACGCTCAGCCGACGGCGGGGGCTGCTCAGTTGCATCGACCTCCGCCTCGCGCGGCCGGTGCGGGCGCCCTCATCGACCCCGGCATTGCGAATAGTTGTTGACTGCACAGATCTACCCCGGCGATAACGCATCTCGATGCACGGCGCCGGCAGCGCGCGACGCGCGGTAGCGTACATTCGGACGGCACAGGACAGCTCCGGCCTCGCGGACCACTCCGCGCATCCGCCGAGCGCGCAGCGGCGAGCGATCGAGAAGTGGGCCGCCCGCGAGCACGTCGAGATCCGCTCGTGGCAGGTAGACCTCGGCGTCGACGGCGCGACACCGATCGCCGAGCGGCCCGGGCTCATGGCCGCCTACGAGGCCATCCGCCTCCATCACGCCGGGAAGCTCGTCGCTGCGAACGCGGAGCGCTTCGGCCACGACGAGCTCGTATGCTGGCTCATCGAGCGCGCGGCTCTCGTCGAGGGCGCGACCATCTGCACGGCAGACGGCTCAAGGGCCCGCTCCCGGACGGCAACGACCGGCGAGCTCGGCGAGGACGACAAGGCTTATACCCGCGGCGCCGTCGACCTCGCTCGCGCCTACCAGCGCGTCACTGTCTCCGCCCGCGTGCGGGCCGTCCTGGCGGAGAAGAAGGCGCGCGGCGAGCGCGTCGGCACCGTGCCGTATGGCTACCGCCTCGCGAGCGACGGCGTCCACACCGAGCCCGACGAGCGAGAGCAGGACGTGATCGCGCGAGTGCAGGAGCTCTCTCGCGAAGGCCTCTCGCAGCGCGCCATCGTGAGCCGCCTCGCGGAGCGCGGGGTGGTCGGACGCACCGGCGCACCGCTCCGGCAGACGCAGATCGCCAAGATCCTCCGCGCGGCTGGCTGACGTCGACTACAGCTCGACGCGTGTGAAGCCGTATCGCTCGACGAGGAGTCGCTCGTAGCCGGAGACGTGCGCGCGGCCCATGACGACGACGGCGGCGCGCTCGCGACGATGATCTTCGAGCATCCGCACCGTCCCCGCGGCCATGAGCTCGTCGCGCAACGTCAAAATCCCGAAGAAGGGGTGGATGATCCAGCTCCACGAATGTCTTCGCACCAAGAATCCGGGGATGAGCGCGAGGAGATGCACCTGGAAGAGGACGGCGACGAACACGATCGCCGCGGCGAGGGCGGGCGCGACTCCCGCCAGGAGCGGCGCGATCACCGCGAGGAAGGACACGATGAAGAACGCGCTCATGTACACCGACGTGACGTGCAGCCCGAACGGCATTCGCTTCGCGCGCTCGAGCTCCACGGTGTACCCGGAGGGCAGCTGCTTCGCGTCGGTGATCGTGCTTCCTTTGATCGCGCCGAAGGACATTGCTCGCAGCACCGTGCGCGGCGCGCTGATGACGAAGCCGAGCAGACGGCCACCAAAGACCTGCTTCCGCTGGAAGGTCTCGACTCCGCGCAGCTCGAAGCTGCCGACGACCTCTTTTCCGATCGCGGACGCCTTTTCGAGCTTCAGATGGGCCTCGCCGAGGATCGCGACGAGGCGGCCGTCAGGAGCGCGGACGACGCGAACCTCGTAGCTGATCGCCTCGGCGCGCGCACGTTCGAGGGCGCGCCGTGCGTTCTCGGGAAGGCGGTCCATCACGTGCTCAGCGTACGTCACGGAGGCGTGCCGCGCTTGCGTCATCTCGTCGCCGGGCCGGGAACCGGCTGAGGCGCAACTCCCTTGCTCGACTCGATCATCGAGCAAATCGCGTCTGCGGCCGCAACGGAAGCCCGTCCTTGGGCCGGCGATCGACACGCGCTTACGCGATACCGCCATCGGGAGTATGACGGGGACGGAGCACCTCCGATGCCGGATCGCACGCTGGTCGTTTCCGCCACGAATCTCCTCGCGCGCGGGTTCCTCGTCGTCCCGACGGACCGCAAGTCGCGCGACGGAGCACCGGTCAATGCGCTCTTCGCGGTCGCTCGCGCGATCCATCGTGTGATGGCCTTCAAGAGACCTGCGCGCGCGATCGCGGTGATCGACACGGCGCCGAACGATGCGGCCTGGCCCGCGATCCTGAAGACGCAGCTCGGACCGCTGCCCGAGCTCCTCCGAACGCTCGGGATCGCGGTCGTCGAGGCGCCCGACGAGATCCACGTCGTCGCGAGCTACGCGCACGCGGCCCTGGAAGCGGGGGACGACGTGATCGTCGCCGGTGTCGACAAGCGGTACGCGCAGCTCGTGAGCGATCGGCTCTGGTGGTACGACGCGAACAAGGACGTTCGATACACGCCCGAGATCGTCCAGAAGCGATTCAAGGTCCCGCCCGCGAAGGTGGGCGAATGGCTTGCGATGGTCGGAGACGACAGCGGCAACGACGTCTTGCCGGGCGTGAAGGGGATCGGCGCGAAGGGCGCGACCACGCTGATCGAGGAGCATGGCTCGATCGCCGCCGCGATGGGAAAGCTCGACGTGCTCGAAGGCCGTCTCCGGAAGGCGCTCGAGGCCTCGAAGGACGACGTCTGGCGCGAGCTCGAACGCGGGCGGCTCGACCCCTCCCGTGCGCTCCCCATCCCGCTCGATGCACCGGCGCTCGTCCACGAGCCGCCGAACGCGCGATCGCTCAACGCGCTCTACGAGAAGCTCGCCTTCGCGGAGCTGTTGACCGCGGTGGGGAGCGCGATCCGGGTCGAGGTCTGCGAGGCGAGCGGCGACTTCGGTTCGGCGCTCGCGAAGCTCGGAGGCGCGACGCGGGAAGAGCCCGTCGCAGTGCACGCGCTGATGGAAGATCCGGCGCCCGTGCGCGCTTCGATCGCTGGCGTCGCGCTCGCGAACGGGAAGGGGGAAGCCTTCTACGTCCCGATCGGCAGCGCGGCATGGCCGGAGCTCGCCGCCTGGCTCGCGGATCGAAATGAACCGAAGATCGGGCACAACCTCGTGGGGACGATCGTCGAGCTCCGTCGCGCAGGCTTCGGCCTCGAGGGCATCGTCGGGGACTCGGCGTGTGCGTCGCATCTCACCGAGTCGAGCAACTGGGCGCCGCACGATCTCGAAATCGTCGCGAAGCACGTGCTCGGTCGCGCGCTCCCCGAAGAGGACGCCGTTCGCGGTGTCGGCAAGCAGCGCAAGCCGTGGAGCGCGATGTCCGTCGGTCGCGCCGCGGAGCACGCCGGCCGTATGGCGGATGCTTCGGCGGCGATCTGGCGGAAGCTCGCGCCTTCGCTCGAGCCCAAGGCGCTCCTCGCGGAGTACCTCGAGATCGAAGACGTCTGCGTGCGGATGGAGCTCACGGGCCTGATCGTCGATCCGAGGGAGCTCGATCGCGCGGAGGTGTCGTTTGCGGAGATCGAGAAGGAGCTCGAGACCCAGATCGAGGAGCTCGCGGGACGCTCGTTCAACATCAACTCGTCGAAGCAGCTCGGGATGGTGCTCTTCGAGGAGCTGAAGCTGCCCATCGTGAGCCACACGAAGACGGGGTGGAGCACGTCGATCGAGGCGCTCGAACGGATCGAGAACGCGCATCCGATCGTACCGCTCGTGCTCCGATGGCGTGCGCTCCGGCGCTTGCGCGACAACTGGGTCATCTCGCTTCGCCGCTGCATCGACACGGACGGGCGCGTGCATTCGCGCTTTCATCCGGCTCGTTCGTTCTCGGGACAGCTCGTCAACACGAACCCCGACCTCGGACGCGTCCCCGGCCGCACGCCGGAGATGGCGCGAATCCGGAGGGCGTTCGTTGCTGCACCGGGCCGCCTCCTCATGTCCGTCGACTTCAACCAGCTTGGGCTGCACGTGCTGGCCCATCTGACGAAAGATCCGGCGCTCGTCGAGCCGCTTCGCAAGAGGGCGGACATGCACGTCCTCACGGCGGCCGCCGTCCTCGAGATCCCGCCCGAGAAGGTCAACCTCGAGCAGCGGCAGCTCGGGAAGGTCGTCAACTTCGCCACGTTCGCGGGCCAGGGAGCGAGCGCGCTCGCGCTGCAGCTCGGGATCTCGGCGCAGGAAGCGAAGGAGTACATCGCGCGCTTCGATCGGCACTATGCGAAGGTCCGCGCCTTCCAGGACGAGCAGCTCCGGAGGGCGCGCGAGGAGGGCTACATCGTGACGCTCGCTGGCCGCCGCTGGCCGATCGGGGGGCTCGAGTCGCTCGACAACCATGACCGCTCGTACGCCGAGCGCCTCGCACGCCGCGCGACGCACGAAGCCTCCGTGCAGGACGTCTCGCGTCGTGCGCTCCTCGAAGCGGATCGCGCGATCAAGCGCCAGGGCCTGGGAACGGTGCCCGTCCTCCAGATCCTGGACGAGGTCCTTTTCGATGTCCCCGAAGGCGAGCTCGCCGAAGCGGCACGCGTGTGCTCACACGCGATGAAACACGCCTACGAGCTCGAGGTGCCGCTCGTCGTCGGCGTCGAGGCGGGGAAGAACTGGGCCGATCTCGAGCCGGTACGCGTTTCGATGTGACGACGCCATCGGCTGCTCTCCTGCAGGTGGCCGATGTTGCGGCGCACCATTTAGGTCCTAAGGGTTGCGCGTATTTGCGGCAAGAGACGCAAATTCTCCTTGCTGCAGCGCCGCAAAATACTATCGCATCCTCCTCCACGGAGGATGACGATGCAGGCGAACGACAAGACCCCCGTACCGGCGATGCCTTTTGCCGATCCGACCGCGCTCGGCCTCTTCGGCCTCGCGATCGGCTGCGCGTCCCTGCTGCCCGTCGCGTTCGGGATGAAGGAGGCCTTCGCTCCCGAGGCGCTCCGCACCTGCGCGTGGTTCTGCCTCCTCTTCGGCGCCGGGTGTCAGTTCCTCGCCGGGATCCTGAGCTTCGCGAACAAGAACATGCTCGGCGGGACGCTGCTGACGACGTTCTCGTTCAACTGGGTCATGAACTACTGGTCGCTGTCGGAGCTGTCGCAAGGGCGCATTCCGTCGAGCGCGGTCATTCTTTCGGTCGACGTCTGCTTCCTCGTCGTCTTCCTCGTCATGACCTACGCGTTCGGCTTCTTCTCGAAGCTGCTCTTCGTCTTCCTTCTCGACATCGACCTCCTCTACGTCCTCCGCATCGTGCGCGAAGTCGCGCATAGCTCGGCGCTCGGACTGCCGATCGCCGTCGTGACCGTCGCCCTCATGGCGCTCGCGCTCTACATCGCGTTCGCCCTCGTGCTGACGAACGCTTCCGGCCGCGCGCTGCTGCCGATCGGCGGGCCGCTCTTCGGCGCGGGCGCACGGCAGCCCGTCTCCGGGCCCCGCGCCGTCGGCTCCGAAGCGGAGCACACGCAGCCGATCACGGCGCTCTCGGCCTGATCGATCTCTGCGCGGTTTTTCGAGAAGGTCTCATCAGCTCGTCCGGGAGAAGAGGCGTTCACGGCCGCGCCGGCCCCGTGCTAGCCAGGGGCCATGGTCGACGTCTCCCGTGTTGCTCTCGTCGCCGAGCAAGCAGTCGAGGCCTCCTTCGCTCGCCTCGGCCGCTATCTCGCGTTTGCGCCCATCTCCAGCGATCCCGAAGCCGCGCCGCGGCTGAACCAGCTCGCCGAGACCCTCCGCAAGGATCTCACCGAGCTCGGACTCTCACGCGCGCGCGTCCTCGAGCTCCCGGACGCGCTGCCGTGCGTCGCGGCGGAGTGGATGGGGGCAGGGCCGAAGGCGCCGACGGTCCTCGTCTACGGCCACTTCGACGTGCAGCCGGTGAAAGGCGAGGCCTGGAGCACCGAGCCTCATTCGCTCGTCCGGAAGGGCGATCGGCTCTACGGCCGCGGCTCGGCCGACGACGCCGGCGGGTGGCTCAGCCATCTCGTCGCGATCGAGGCATGGATGAAGGAGAGCGGGGGGCTTCCGTGCAATCTGAAGATCCTGCTCGAAGGCGAGGAGGAGATCGGCAGCCCGAACCTCGAACGGTTCATGGATGCGTACCCGGACGCGTTCGAATCCGACGCGATGGTCCTCACCGATTGCGAGAACCCGAGCGTCGACATCCCGGGGCTGACGGTCAGCCTCCGCGGTCTCCTCGAAGTCGAGGTGTCGGTGACGAGCGCGCGGAGCGACGTGCACTCGGGGCTGTGGGGCAACGTCGCGCCCGATCCCGCGACGACGCTCATCGCGCTCCTTGCGCGCCTGATCGACGAAGACGGCCGTCTCCGCGTCGGTCGGCGGCAGGTCGATCCCGCATGGCTCGTGAGCTCGCGTGATGTCCCGCTCGACGACGCGGTGATCAAGAGCGGGGCGCGGCTCCTCGAGGGCGTCTCGCCGCTGCCCGAGCGCGGGCTCACCCCGGCAGCATGGATCGCGCGGCAGCCCGCGCTCACGGTCCTCTCGACCACGTTCCCGGCGCCAGGATCGGAGAAGAACGCGATCCGGAAGTCGGCATCGGCGAAGCTCAGTCTGCGGATCGCGCCCGGCCAGACGTCGGACGAGCTGTTCGCCGCCGTCGAGCCCGAGCTCCGGCGCGATGTGCCCGGCGGGCTCGCGGTCTCGATCACGAAGCTCCCGGGAGCGGCTTCGTCCTGGGACTACAAGGCGGAGGGACCCGCGTTCGATGCTGCCGATCGCGCGTACGAGGCGGCTTGGGGGCGCGCGCCGCTCCGGATGGGCCTTGGTGGATCGATCCCGTTCGTCGCTCTCTTCGGAAAGCGCTTCTCGAACCTGCCGCTCGTTCTCAACGGCGTGATCGACCCCGACACGGGCGCGCACGGTCCGAACGAGTCGATGCACGTCGGCGTCTACACGAAGACGGTGAAGGCGAACGTTCACCTTTACGCGGAGCTCGCGCGCGCGCTGGCGAAGTAGGTCCGCGGAGGAAGGCGCGCCGGCTCGAGGCGCGTAGAGATGACTTCGACGTCGAAGCCATCCTGCCGACGCAGGATCGACTTCGACGTCGATGCATTTAACCGACTGGCTTCCTAGCCGCGCGGTCGCCTTCTCATGATCTCGGGGCTCGTGATCTCGGGGCTCGTGATCTCGCGGCGCACGACTTCTGGTCCGCGCGGGGCCTGGCCCGGAACGCGAAGGCCTCGCCGCTGCGCTTCACGCACGAGCGCGCTCACGCGCGTGTGCGGAACGCCCTCGCGATCGTCGAGCGACTCGAGCAGGGCATCGTCGGTGAGGTCGTACGGCCAGCCGGTCGGCCGCGGGAACGACTGGACGTTTCCCGGAAGGACGATCGCCGCCCCACGGTCGAACCCGCGTGGAGGCAGCTTCTCGTGCATCCACGCGAGCGCAGCACTGCGCTCTTCCGGCTCGACATCGAGCGATGCGAGGATCGACGAGAGGATCTGGACGTGCACGGGCTCGAACTCGATCGCCTCGACGACGACATCGTCGGGCGTCACCGTCGCGCGGACGAAGCACTCCTCAGGATCGTCGGCGCCGAGCCCGATCTCGACGCGCTGATCGGCGAAGAACGTGCGGAGATGGATTGGCGCGTTCGGATCCTTCAGGTGCAGGTGCGGCCGCGCGGCGTAGTCGAGGTTGACGATCTTCCAGGGCATCGTCGTCGAACCTAATACGGTCGGCCTCCGCGAGCCATGGCTCTGCCGGTCACGGCGCCGCGCGCGCGATCGTGTAGCGCGTGATCGGTACGCCGTAGAAGTCGACCTCGCTCTCGAAGGTCATGCCGATCGCCTTGGCGACGCCGATTGACGCAACATTCTCCGCGTCGATGTGCGCGATCGCACGGCGCACGGGATGGCGGTCGAAGCCGAACGCGAGGGCAGCGCGTGCAGCCTCGGTCGCGTAGCCCTTCCGCCAGTAGGGCTGGAGGAGGCTCCATCCGACCTCGAGCTCCGCGGAAGGGCCGAGGCCGATCGCGCTCTCGCGGAAGAAGGCGCCGACGGTGCCGATGAATTCGCCGGTCGCGCAGAGCTCGACGGCCCACCAGCCGGCGCCCGTCAACAGCCAGCCGCCGGTCAGCGAACCGAACATGGACCACGCGCGGCGTCGATCGACGGCGCCGCCCATGTACACGGTCGCCTTCGGGTCGCTCACGTGATTCGCGTAGGCTTCGAAGTCGCCGATTTGCAGCTCGCGAAGGAGCAGGCGGGGCGTCGTGAGGCGTTCGATGGAGACCGGAGGAGACGCGTCGCGCATGCGGCGATGATCGCGCGCATGCGAATGAGCTCCAAGTCCGAACGACCACGCGTGTCGGGCGCCGACCGGCAGAGCTCACGCTCGATCACGGGTAATGCTTCTTCGGGATCACGGGCGAACGCGTATCGGTCGTCGGACCGCCGACCTCGCGATCGTCTTCCGTGAGCTCGATCTCGAGATCGTTCTGGAGCTCGCGCACGCCGTCCACGGCCGAGGCGAGGTTCGCGGCGTATTCGCGGGCCCAGTGGCTACGCGCGGTGCCCCGGAGGACGACGAAGTCGCCGTCGACGATGACCTCGATCTTGGAAGCATCGATGTCACCATGGTCTCGAAGTGCCTCGCGCACGCGCTCGGCGAGATGCGCTTCGACGGCCTCTTCGTGCACGCGCGGTTCGGG
>JAEXCN010000416.1 GCA_023402175.1 Pseudomonadota bacterium
CGCACGAGCCGCTGCGCGCCGCGACCCGATGTGCGCAGCGCCGAACGCGGCAGAGAGCCAGAGCGCTCCCTTCGACAGCTCCGGACGCGCGGCAATCGCGGCGGCCGACTGCGCGGCCGCGACGACGTCGCCCGATGCGAGGGCGACGCGCGCGTGGCGCAGGCCGTCGTTGATCGGCATTTCGTCGACCTCGGCTCCCGCGCGCTCGACACCGCGGAGGCGGAGCGCCGTCGCGACCGCCTTGTCGAACGCCACGAGCTCGGAGTTGTCCGCGAGCCGAAGCGCGCCGCTCGTGTGATCGTCCTGTGCAAGCGCGAGCGCTGCGCGCGCGATCGGGGCGCGCGTATCGGCGGGATCGAGCTTGCACGCGCTGTCCCACCGCTCGACGGCGGCATCACCGCGATCGCTGATGCGCAGGAAATCGGCTGCGAGCAGGACCGCGTGAGCGCGGGCCGACGGCGTCGGCGAACGCGCCGCTTCGGCGTCGAGCGCCTCGGCAACGAGATGGGCATCGTGCGGCATGAGGTGCCGCGCCTGCCGCCACGCAAGCGGCAGATGTGGAGCAACGTCCCGCGCCTCGGCCGCGAAGTCGCTCGCACGTTCCTTGTCGCCCACGAGCGCGCAGAGCTCGCTCAAAGCGAGGAGCGCCCGACCACGCGCTGTCGGGTCGACCACGGCGCGTGCCTCTTCTTCGAGCCACGCGATACGAACGTTGAACGCTTCCGTCTTGTCGGCGTCGAGCCAGCGCGAGACGGGCCGCTCTCCGTCGAACACGGGAGCGGGCGCAGGCTTGCTCCGCGTGCGCGGGTCGGGCGGCGCCGAGGGAAGCGCGCTCGGCGCCGTCGAAGGACGGCCGATCGTCGGCATCTCGTCGTCCGCGGGAAGGCGCGTCGCCGTGTCCTCGTCCGAGATCGAACGGCGATCGCGGACGACCGTGGCGTTTTCGTCCTCTTCGATCCCTTGTTCGATCTCTTGGGCCTTCGTCTCGACGTCACGCGTGGAGACGGTCGGCGCATCCGCGATGGGATCGCGCGAGACCTTCGCGGCCGGACGTTCGGCCGTGACGTCGTCGCCCGGGAGCTCGTCGATCGCGATCGAGGCGGAGCTCTCGGCGTCCGCCTTGACCAGCGTCGAATCGTTCTCGTGATCGTCGAACGTCGGCGTGGCGAGTGGCTGGCGCGTCGCGATCACGGGATCGCGCCATGGCGCCGTCTGCGGCGCGGCGGTCTTCGTCTTCTCCGAAGGCGGCTCGATCGCCGGCGTCAGCACGGGGCGAGACGGCGTCGCACGCGAGAACAGCTGGTCGAGGCCGCCGCGCACCGAGGGCGGAGCCGACTGCCGGCCTGCAGGCACCGAGTTGCGCGTCGGAGGCGCCGAGATGCGGGGCTCGTCGCGAAGCTCGCGCGGGACCGGCGCGATGAGGGTGCCTTCCGGCTTTCCGCGGAGCACGGGATCGGACTGTGCGTCGGGCGGCACCGCCGGCTGACCGGCTGCCGGGCGAGGGGCCGCTCGCGGCGTCGCGTCTTCCGGAGCCTTCGCGTCCGCGTCGGTCCCGAGCGGGCCGACGACGCGGTTCGTGTCGGCGTCGCGCGCGACCTCGGGGACGAACGTGTTCTTCTCCCACTCGTCGAGCGCGCTGTCCCAGTCGAGGTCGCCGAGCCCCTGGAGGATGTTCTTCCGATCGTCGCTCATGCCTGAACCTCGAGGCCCAGCGAGCGCCGCAGATCGAAATACGGGCGCGAGAGCACGAACCGGAACAGCTCGTGGGCGCGGAGATCGTCGCGCGCGACGGCGCCGAGGCGCTCGACGGGCTCGCCGAAGACATCGGCCAGCACCACGGAGACGTCGCCCGACGCGAGCGCCGCGCAGCGCGCTTGGGACATCCGTGCCCGCGCGGCCCACTGGCGAGCGTCGGGCGAGCCGGCGACGTACGCGCGGCAGATCGGCTCGATCGCGGCCTTCGTCTTGCGGGAGATCGCCTTGCCGATGTGCCGCTCGACCTCGGCGAGCACGGCGAACGGCGGAGCGTCGATGCGGACCTTCGCCAGGTTGCAGGCCGCAACGACGATGGCGGCGATGGTCGCGTCGTCGCGCCAACGCGTGACCGTCGTCCCGCGCGCGAGCGCGAACAGCTCGCGAGCGACCCTCGCGCGCGTCGTCGGGGAGAGGGGCGCGTTCACGCCGGGTCCGACGACGATGGCGGGCGGATCGCCGGCGATGCCCTGCACGCCGCCGGGATCTTTTCCGCCGACGTAGAGGTCGAAGGTGGTGATCCCGAACGCCGCCGCCCACTGTGCGATCTCGGTGCGGAGCGCGATGCCGGCCTTCGGATCGACCTTGTCCTTCCTCGTGACGCCGACGCTCTCGCGCGTCGGGCCCAGCGCCTCGCCCAGCGTCGGGCCGAGCGCGACGAACAGGTCCGCGATCGCACCGTCGTCACCGGAGGCGAGGAGCTGCCGGAGCATCGGCTCGTTCAACGCGACCTGTGGTGTGCGCGGCTTGCGGCTCGAATAGAGCGCGATCATCTGCTCGCTCGAACCGTCCGGTCCTCCGAGCGCGACGGCGCACGAGAGGGCTGCTTGCTCGAGCGGGTTGTCTCCGAGCGCGTGGCAGATGCGTGCGAGCCGGCGCTGCGTCTCGAGGTTGCTCGGCAGCTCGTGCAGCGACATGAGGAGCGCGTCGCGCCCGCGCTCGAGGAGAGGGCGCCGCTCGCGCAGCGCGGGATCGAGCGACACGACGAGATCGAGCGCTTCGCCGTCGGTGGGCGCCTCTTCGAGGAGCTTCGTCGCCGCGCCGAGCGCCGTCGTCGGCGACATCATCCGATCGCGGTGGATGGCCATTGCCAGACGCGCAGCCTCGATCCGGCCTTCGCGCTCCGGACGCTCGTGCATCAGCTCCTCGAGGATGCTCGTCGCCTCCACCCATGCGCCGGTGCGGGCGGCGGCGCGCGCGAGACGCTCGCGAACGGGCAGGGTAGTCAGGCGCGCCTGGTGGAGCGCGACGAGGACGTCGAGCGCGAGGTCGTGTCGTCCGAGCTTGTTCTCGTAGAGGTCGACCGCTGCGACGCCCGCGGTGACGCGGTTCTTCGGCGGCGCCGATTCGACGTGCGCGAGCTTCGCGAGGTTCTCGGCCGCCTCTTCGAAGAGCCCCTTCCGGATGAAGATCTCGCCCGTCAGCGCGAGCGCGCCGACGTGGTTCTCGTCGAAGCGCGTGACGTGCTCGAGCGCTTCGAGGGCGCCTTCGGGATCGCCCTTCTCGCGGAGCACGCGCGCCTGTTCCCAGTAGAGCTTTGCGATCTCGGTCGCGTCGTCGGTCGCCTCGAGCCGGCGCGCGATCAGCGCGAGCAGCCGATCGTGATCCTTTCGCTCACGCACGCGGCGGAACAAGCGATCGAAGGCGACGGGGCGCGTCGCATCGCGCGCGAAGCTCGCCTCGAGCGCGGTCTCGGCGCGCATCTCGAACGGCGTGCCGAGCTTCAGCCACGCGAGCGCTGCTTGCTCCCAGAACGCCGCCCCGCGGCCCGCATCGGCGCATCGCGCGCCGAGCTGCTCGCACGCGACTGCGTACGCCTCGTGATCCCCGAGCTCCTCGGCGCATGCGCGCATGCCTTCCCACGCGTGGAGGTCCTCGGCGCGGCTCGCCGTCACGGCGCGGAAGACGTCGAGCGCCGCGGCGGAGTCGCCTGCAGCGAGCGCCGACCAACCCGCGAGGCCGAGCGCGTCGTTCTCGGTGTCCTCTCCGAGCGCGCCGTCGAGCTCGGAGAGCGTCGACGCGCGACGGCGCGGGTCGCAGCCGGGCGGTGACAGCTCGAGGTTCGCGAGACGCGCCGCGTGCGACGACCCAGGAACGAGCGCGTGGGACTCGTCGGGATCGATCGCCCACGCGAGGATCGTCGCGCTCGCGTGCAACGCCTCGCGCGCTTCGTCGGATGCGAGCTCGGCGAGCGCGCGCCGCGCGGGGATCTCCTTGCGCGGATCGCCGCTCGCCATCGCGCTCGCGAGCCATTCGACCGCTGCCGCCGCGCCGCCGCCCGCATCGAGCCACGCCTTCGCGGCCGCGGCCATTCCGTCGGCGTCGGTGGCGGCATCCTCGCGTGCGAGGCGGAGTCGCTCGGCGGCGGCCGCCGCCTTGGCCTTCTCGCCGGTGCTCGCGAGTGTATCGAGCGCTGCCGCGAGCGCGTCCGGATCC
>JAEXCN010000251.1 GCA_023402175.1 Pseudomonadota bacterium
GGCCACACCCGATCCCATCCCGAACTCGGAAGTTAAGCTCTTCGGAGCCGATGGTACTGCACGGGTAGCCGTGTGGGAGAGTAGGACGCCGCCGGGATTTTTCCCAAAGAAGCTCGAGAGACCGCGCCAGCGCGACTCTCGGGCTTTTTGCATTTTGTCTTCGCGCTTCGCCGCGTGTTCGCCCGCCGACTACGGCCGCGCTTGCGACGTTCGGCGCGCGACGGCCGCGCTGGCGCGTCGAGCCCGACGGAGTCGCGGCCGGGCGGGCGTTCGGGCTACTGCACCTGCTCCGTCGGCGTCGGGCACCCCGACGGGACGCAGAGGGTCCGGCTCGAGCCGCTGACCATCGCCGTGGTCGGCGTCGCGCCGGCGCTGCACTGGCTCGCGTTCGCTTCCTGCTCGTAGCAGTAGCTCGCGCCCGTGTCGGACTTCATGCACGGCGCGATGACGCCGCAGTCATCCTGCGTCGTGCACGCGAAGAGCTTGCAGGTGTCGCCCGAGCTCCCCGACGACGACGTCGATCCCGAGCTGCCACCGGGCGAGCTCGAGCGCTGCTTGCAGTCGGACGGATCGGGGTTCTTGAGGTCACCGCATTTGTCGAGCGACGCCTGGTCCGGGCAGTCGTAGGTGATGTTGTTGACCGAGCACGTGTACTTGGACGTCCCTCCGGAGTTCGATCCCGAGCTGCTCGATCCGCTGGTCGAGTCACTCGAGCAGGCGACGAGAACGATGGCGGGCGCGAACGCGGAGAGAAGCACGGAGGAAGCCCGCATCGGTCGAGCTTATCTGAAAGCCTCCCTGCGACGAGCTTCAGGCGTCGCCCGATATACTGCCGAGCGATGCTCTCACGCTGCGCGCGATCGAGCCTGCTGGCCGCCAGTGCCCTCACGGCGTTCCTCGGATCCGCATGTGACGGAAAGCGCAAAGAAAACCCCGCGCCAGCCGGCGAGACGGCTCCGAGCACGATGCCTCCGCCGCCGGGGAGGGCAGCCGCTCCGACGTCGTCCGCGATTCCCGCATTCGACGCGGCCCAGCTGAATCTGTTCGCGCCGATCCCCGAGGGGGTCGAGAAGCCGGCGATCGACGAGCTGACGAAGCTCGGTCAGATGCTGTTCTTCGACAAGCGGCTCTCGCGCGCTCAGGACGTCGCCTGCGCGTCCTGTCACGATCTCGGAAAGGCCGGACAAGACGGCGAGATCACCGCGGTGGGGACGAACGAGCAGAAGTCCCGACGCAACACGAAGTCCGTTCTCAACGCCGGCGGAGCATTCGCCCAGGGCTGGGATGCCCGGGCGACGACGATCGAGGACTTCGTCGTGCCCCACGTCGTTGATCCCGCGATCATGGGAATGCCCGACGAAAAGCGGCTCCTCGAGACGATCGGATCGATCCCGGGGTACGCCGCTGCCTTCAAGAAGGCGTTTGCGGACGAGAGCCCAGCCGTGTCGGGCGAGACGATCGCTCGCGCGCTCGGGGCGTACACGAAGAAGCTTTTCGCGCGGTCGCGCTGGGACGCGTACCTGTCCGGTGACAAGTCCGCGCTCTCCGATGCGGAGCTGGCCGGTTTCGCGATGTTCGTCGAGGCGGGATGTACGTCGTGTCATCAAGGCAAATACATCGGCGCGACGCAGCCCCAGAAGCTCGGTATCGCCAGGCCTTGGCCCGGCCCCGCCGGCGAGGACCCCGGACGGTTCACCGTCACGAAGCAAGAGGCCGATCGCGGGATGTGGCAGGTACCAACGCTCCGCAACGTCACGCGGACCGCGCCGTACTTGCACGACGGCTCGGTCGCCTCGCTCGAGGAGATGACGCGGCTCATGGCTCGTCACCAGACGGGCCGCGAGCTGGGAGGCCCGCAGGTGAACGCGATCGTGACCTGGCTCGGGACGCTCTCGGGCGATCCTCCGAAGGTGCTGGTGACGAAGCCGGCGCTGCCTCCGAGCGGTCCGAAGACGCCGAAAGCCGAGTGAACGATCGTCTCGGGACTTCCGTACGGCTGAGGCTTGTCGGGCAACGGCCCCGAGGTATCCTGCCGCTATGAAGCGGCTCACGATCAGCGGCGATGCGTGCATCGAGACTCTCGCGCTCCTCATCACCATGGCGTGGGCGGACGGCCACCTCGACGATCAGGAGAAGGAAGGCGTTCTCGCGGCCGCGAGCGTGTTCAACCTGACGAAGGAGCTGCGCGGACGGCTCGATCAGCTGCTCGAGAAGCCGATCGGCCTCGAGGAGCTGCTCGTCGAGGAGCTCAGCGCACGCGACAAGGCGTTCGCGTACGTCGCCGCGGCGTGGCTCGCCGGCGTCGATGACAACGTGCATGCGAAGGAGGAAGAGCTCCTCGGCAAGCTCGGTAGCGTCCTCGGGCTGACCGATGCGCGCCGTAACGAGCTCGCTGGCATCGCGCGCGACCTCGAGCCGCTCCGGAAGGACGACAAGTCGTGGGCGGCGGAGATCGTGACGCTCTTCAAGGCCATTCCCGCGCGCCTCGAGGGCGACGGAACCGAGAACTACGAAGTCGCGTTCGAGTAGGCGGAGCCGAGGAGCCGATGCCGCCGACGTCGCGTCGGCAGCGCTAGTCGGCGGGACGCGCGTCGCGCGACCGAGCATCCAGAGCCACGCGCGAGACCGATCCCACGCTCAGACGGGCGGCGGGTCGAACCACGTCCGGTGCAGCGCGCGCCCGAAGGCGGCCGTCGCGATGCCGGATGCGAGACACACGAGACCGACCACGACGAGCAGCGGCGTTCGCAACGCGGTGTAGGCGAGCGGCGCGCCCACGATGCCAGCGAAGCTCGCCACCGCGAACCAAGCGGCGAGCGCGAGCCCCGACTTCCGACCGGGTACGGCGAGAGCGACGTAAGCGGTTCCAATCGACATCGCGACGACGCCAAACGCCGTCAGCCCGCTCGCTGCGACGAGGACAGCGAGCCCAGGCCCGGCAAACGCTCCAACGACGAGCCCGAGACCGGCGACCGCCATGGCCGCGCCGAAGAAGGGAAGGGGCGCCCTCGGCGAAGCCGGCGAATGCGACGGACCCCGCGAACCGGGCGTGCCCGGCGAGCCGACGACCGCGGCGGCGAGCAAGACGACCGCGGCGATCAAGCCGACGATCATCGTGATTCCTGCGCGCATCGCGTAGAGCCATGCGACGTCCTTCGTAGCGACGAGGGAGGGCGTCGCTCCGATCGCCGCCTCACCAACGTGAAGAGCTCCAAGGACACATGCCAGGAGCGCAGCTCCGGCCAGCGGCCTCATCGATACGGGCGCGGGTGGTGACGGGGCACTGAGCGGCGCGGGCGCGCGATACGGCGCGTCGCGCGTATCTGGGACTGCGCGAGCGGCGACGCGCTCCGTGCCGACCGTCATCCCGGCGAACGCAAGCGCGCCAGCGCAGAGCGCCGCGGCGGCGGCAAACGCAGATCCGAGCGAGCTACCGCCATATTCGCGGAGCATCCCTGCGATGGGCGCCGCGAGGAACGCGCCGACGTTCGAGGCTGCGTAGGCCGTCGCCGCGAACGCGCCGAGCCGTAGGAAGCGGCGCGGATCGGGAGCCCGCATGTGCGCGGACGGGATCGACTGTTCCGTCGGGATCGACTGTTCCGTCCCGACCATCGCTGCAGCGGCGACGAAGAGGCAGACGCGAAAGACGCCCGCCCCGATCGAGTAGAGCGACCACCCGAGGAGTATGGGAGCGCCGAGCGCCATGGCCGAAAGGCCGATCGCGCCGAGGAAGGCGCCGAGGCACGCCGTCAGGCGCGGCCCGAACGCGAGCACGAGACCCGCGCCGATGAACATCGCGAGGACGCTCCCGATCGAAAGCGCCGTGAAACTCACTCCGATCGACGCGGCGGTCATGCCCTCGCGCTGAGACAGATCGATCGCAATGAACGACCGCACGGCGAAATTCGCGAGTCGCTCCGCGCCGGCGGCCGCGACGAGCATCCCGAGCGCCACAACCCCGCGAAAGCTCATCTGCCGCAGAATGTCAGACCTGGCGTTTGCCCGAAAGGCGCACACGCGCGGTATCCATGATTGGCCAGGGCGCCTCAAGCGTTACCATGGCGCCCGATGTTGCGAGCGCCGAGCCATCCGCCCGAGCCCGCGTCGACGACGCGAGCGGAAGCCGAACGGCGGACGCAGGCGCGCACGGATCCCTCGGCTGCAGCGGAGACGCCCGCCGCCGAATCGACGCTCGCGAGGACGACGACTGCGCTCCGGGATTGGATCGAGCGCTTCGAGTGGCGGAGGCCGCCGCGAGGGCTGCTCGTCGGGGCGGGAGCGGTCGTGCTGCTCCTGCTCGCGCTCGGCCTCTCGTTCGGGCCGATCGTGCGGAGTCGGGTGGCGACGGAAGCGGACCGACGCAAGCTCGAAGTCGCGGTCGGGACCGTGCGGCCCGGATTCTTCAGCGTCACGCTGCACGATGTCCGCGTTCGTCCGCGTGGCGTGACCGGCCTGGAAGCAAACCTCGAAGAGGTACGTGTCGAGCTCGGTGCAGCGCTTTCCGTGAACGCGGTCCGCGTGAAGGGCGGCGGCTTCGTCGTCGAGGGCGAGCCTGAGGACGTCGCGGACCGCCTCCGTGAGCTCCGGAAGAGCGGCGACGGCGGGAGTACCGCAGCGCCGTCCGGCAGCTCGAAGAAGACGATCCAAGCAGAAGACCTCGCGCTGTCCTGGAAGCTGCCGTCGGGGGGCGAGGTCACCGGCGCCGGGATCCGCATCGCGCGCGACGCGAGCGCGACCAAGCTCGGCTGCCTGAAGTGCGCGGCTCACCATCGCGACGTCACGCTCGAGGTGAACGGTGCCGACGTCGAGCTCGCACCAGATGGCGCGCCCAGGCGCGTCGTCGCGAGCACGGTGAGCATCGCGCACGAGCCGCCACGTGCTGCTCCTGGTGCTCCGAACGCTACCGCCGCCGCTTCGATCGAGCCCGCGCCGCCCCCGCTCCCGACCGTGCAGAAGCGCGGGGCGAAGCCGGTGAAGGCCGCCGCGCCGCCATCGCCGCCGCCTCCCGACGAGCCCGTGTTGCCGCTGCCCGATCTCCACGCCCTGCGCGCAAAGATCGCCACGGCGGTTGCGTCGTTCGCCCCGCGCCTCCCGGATGGAGGGGCCGTGGAGATCGGCGGTCTCTCGGCGAAGCTCGATGTCGGCGGTGAGCCGATGGCGTTCGGACCGGGAGCGTTCACCCTCGCGCGACGCGGAGACCGCGTGCATCTCGGGTTCGCGAGCGCGAACGCAGCGGAGGGCGGAGCGCCCGGCGGCACGCCGCTGTCGATCGACGCCGACCTACC
>JAEXCN010000451.1 GCA_023402175.1 Pseudomonadota bacterium
CTCCCGGAGGGCGGGGGCATAAAGGGCGGGGGCATAACGTCGGTACGATCTCTCCCAGGGCGGGGCATAACGTCGGTACGGTCTCTCCCCGGGGCGGGGGCATAACGTCGGTACGGTCTCTCCCCGGCGACGGAGGCGTACGCGGCGGCCGGGGTCCTGGGCCTAACGGAGGGTCGGGGGGGCGGGGCATGACGTCGGAAGGCAGGGGCCTAAGGAAGGCAGGGGCCTAACGTCGGTACGCACTCTCTCGCCGCGGTCATCGTGTCGCGAGCCGTCTCCGCGAGCGATCAAAAAAGTGCGCAACGATGGTCTGCGATCGGCCGACCGGAGTGCGATGACAGCGCCGCGGCGAATCCTTCCCGGGCAGTTCTATCTCGTCACGCGACGCACGCTGCTGCGCATGTTCCTGCTGCGCCCGCATCCGTCGATCAACGCGATGTTCGAGTACTGCATCGCCGAAGCGGCGGCCCGCTTCGAGATCGACGTGATCGCGTGGTGCGCGATGAGCAATCACTATCACGCGGTCATCTACGACCGCGACCGTCGCGTGCCGGCTTTCATCGAGCACTTCCACAAGATGTTCGCCAAAGCGGTGAACGTTCATCACAAACGATTCGAGAGCGTTTGGTCGAGGGACCAGACCTGTCTCACGCGTCTCGTGACGTTGCAGGACGTCTTCGACAAGGTCGTCTACGTCCTCTCGAACCCCGCGTCGGCCCACTTGGTCGACGACATCGTGCAGTGGCCGGGGGCCTCGTCCTGGAATCGGATGGGCCGCCCTGCGATGCCTGCGCAGCGGCCGAAGCAGTATTTTTGCGACGACGGTCGCATGCCGGAGGAGGCGGAGCTTCGCGTCGTTGCGCCGCCCGGTCTCAAAGGGGAGAGCTACGCGGAATGGATCAAGCGCGTGCAGGCCGCCGTGATCAAGCGACAGAAGAGGCTCGCCGAGGAGCGGCTTCAGACCGGCCGCGGCGTGCTTGGGCGCAAACGCGTCCTGCGTACAGATCCGTTTGGCACGCCGACGACGGAGACCCCGCGCCGGAAGCTCCAGCCCCATCTTGCGTGCAAGGACAAGGCACGAATGAAAGCGGAGCGCCTCGAGCTCAAACGCTTCCGAGCTGACTATCGCGAGATGCGGAGGCGCCTCCGTGTAGGCGAAGAACGGATCGAGTTCCCCGACGGCACATACCGCCTCCGGCTGCTCGGGCTCTGCTGCAAGAGCTGCGACGGACCACCCGACACGCCGAAGCCGGGGCTCGCCAAGCCAGCGAAGCCAGCGAAGCCAGCCAACGCTTCACGACGAGCGGCGTAACGCTTCTTCTCCGCGGCCGACGACGACGATCCGACGCCCGTGTAACCAGCGCGCGCGTGGCGGGTGTTGGCCGACGCGCGTCCCGCGTTGGACGCGACGACCATCGGTGAGCTCGTCGCCGTCCTGCACCAGCGCGAGTGCAGCACGCGGCCGGGTCGCGCCGTCACGCGACGGCGGCTGCAGGCAGAGAACGCCGGAACAGCCGCAAGAACCCAACGTCGGCTAGTTCCGTTGGACGCGCGCCGGTCGGGTCCGACGCCCCGGCCGCCGCGAGGCCCGGGAGCATAACGTCGTAGGTTCCGTCGCACCCGCGAACGTCGGTTAGTTCCGTTGGACGCGCGCCGGTCGGGTCCGACGCCCCGGCCGCCGCGAGGCCCGGAGCATAACGTCGGTAGGTTCCGTCGCACCCGCGGCCGGCGCATAACGTCGGTGGGCTCCGTACGGCCGGAGCATAACGTCGGTAGGTTCCGTCGCGCGCCGGGCGGCTGCCGGTAGAGAGCCGCCGGACCAGCGGCTGACCAGCGGCTGGAACGTAACGTCGGTAGGCTCGGTCTCGGTAGGCTCGGCCACCGGGTAGGCTCGGCCAGGTTCCGTCACGCCCGGCGGGGCCCAACGCCGCGGCCGGTGGGCCGGAGAGCAGGGCATGACGTCCTTGGTCGACGTCCGTACGATGCGTCCGACGTGATGGCGGTACGATGGTACGTCGCTAGTCGCTACGTCGCGTCGCTCGGTACGTCGCGTCGTACGATGTGAGGTCGGTACTCGTGACGTCCGTGACGTCTTTCGCGTTTTCGGTACGTCGTGACGTCGCGTCGGTACGTGGTGGCGGTCGGAGAATTTGAGGGCGGTAGGATGTGACGGTGCGGTTCACGCGCTGATAGCTTCGGGGGATGGACGTCGCGACCCTCAAGCAGAAGTTCGACGAACGGAAGATCAAGAAGGTCAAAGTCGGAGGCTTCGACGTCGACGGTGTCCTTCGCGGCAAGTACGTGTCGCTCGACAAGTTCTGGAGCGTCGCCGAGCCGGGTTTCGGCTTCTGCGACGTCATCTTCGGTTGGGACATCGCCGACATCCTCTACGACAACGTGAAGGTGACCGGATGGCACTCCGGCTACCCCGACGCTCACGCGCTGATCGATCTCGACACCTTTCGCGTGTTGCCTGCAGAGCCCGACACCGCGGCCTTTCTCGTCGACTTCGTCGAGAAGGACGGCTCCGGATTCCGCGCGCATCCCGCATGTCCGCGCTCCCTCCTGAAGCGGGTCCTCGCCGACGCCAGCAGGAAGGGGTACCAGGCGACCTTCGGCGCCGAGTTCGAGTTCTGGGTCTTCAAGGAGACGCCGGAGTCGCTGCAGGAGAAAGACTTCCGCAAGCTGACGCCGATCTCGCCCGGCATGTACGGATACTCGTGGCTGCGCGAGGAGCAGAACCGCGCATTCTGCCACGCGATCATGGACGAGATGGCGGCCTTCGAAATCGACATCGAGGCGTTGCACACCGAGACCGGCCCGGGCGTCTACGAGGTCGCCATCCGCTATGACGAGGCGCTCCGCGCAGCGGACAAGGCGGCCCTCTTCAAGACCCAGCTGAAGAGCCTCGCCGCACGGCACGGCCTCACCGTGACGTTCATGGCGAAGTGGAACGGCGACCTTCCCGGGTCGAGCGGTCATCTCCACCAGTCGCTCTGGACCGTCGCGCAGCCGGGCGGGGCGCCGCGTAACGCGTTCTACGACGAGGCGGCGGAAGGGAAGCTCTCCACGAAGGGTCGTCACTACGTTGGCGGGCAGGTGGAGCTCATGCCCGAGCTGACGGCCCTCTATTCGCCGACGGTCAACGCGTTCAAGCGCTACGTCCCCGGCGTGTGGGCACCACTCACGGCTTCGTGGGGAGTCGAGAACCGCACGTGCGCGATCCGCGTCATCCCTGGAAGCGCGAGCTCGACGCGCGTCGAGTACCGGCAGACCGCGGCCGACATCAACCCGTACATCGCAATCGCGACCTGTCTTGCTGCGGGCGTGTGGGGCGTCGAGAACGGAATCGAGCCGCCCCCGGCCGCGAGCGGCGACGCGTCCTTCGCAGAGAAGCTGAAGCCGCTTCCGCGCACGCTCAAGGACGCGACCGCCGCCCTCGCCTCAAGCAAGCGCGCGAGAGAGATCCTCGGCGAAGGCTTCGTCGATCATTACGTACGCACGCGCGAGTGGGAGGTCCGCCAGTACGAGCGCGCGGTCACCGACTGGGAGCTGCGCCGCTACTTCGAGTCGATCTGAGTCGAGAAGCGAGTCCGAGAGTCGAGCCGAGACTCCCTTCGTTTCGAGGCTCGATTCGCTCGAAGCGACGCTGAAGGCGCGATGCGCCGTCGTCCGAGCTGTACGACGCAAGCGCGATCGGACGGGGCGCCATCCCGACAGCGATCACCGCGACGACCGGACGCCGTCGTACCGCCATGGTTTCGCCAAGCTCTAGCCCTTTCGAGCCTGGATTCGCTCGAAGCGACGCTGAAGGTGCGATGCGCCGTCGTCCGAGCTGCACGACGCAAGCGCGGACGTGACGCCATCCCGACAGCGATCACCGCGACGAGCGGACGCCGCCCCGCCCCCATGGTTTCGCCGTGCTCTAGCCCAACATTAGCGCCCCGTACGGCGCGAGCGCCGCGCAACGACGCGCCACTCGCGTGGCTGGCAACCGTGGACGTGGCGATCTACCCTCGCCCGCACGCAGTCAGGCGTCGTCTCGCGCGCTCAGGAGAGTCCATGTCCATCGTCACCTGGAGCTTCCCCACAACGATCGTCTTCGGCAATGGATCGGTCACGGCCCTCGGCGATCACGTCCGCCGCGCGTCGGGCAAGCGCGCGCTCATCGTCTGTGATCCGGGCGTCGTGAAGGCCCAGATCGCCGACCGCGTACAGAAGGTGCTCGAGGAAGCCGGAGTCCCGGCGATGGTCTTCGACGGTGTCGATCCGAACCCCGTGCTCAAGAACGTCACCGACGGCGTCGAGGCGTTCCGCTCACATCGCGCGGACATCGTCGTGTCGGTGGGAGGCGGATCTCCGCTCGACGTCGGCAAGCTCATCGCGCTCAAGACGACGCACGAGCGTCCGCTCGAGGAGTACGACGACGCGATCGGCGGCGACGCGCACATCACCTCGAACGTTCCGCCCATCATCAACATCCCGACGACCGCGGGCACGGGCAGCGAGGTCGGTCGTTCCGGCGTCGTCACGCTCGAGGCGACGGGCCGCAAGACCGTCATCTTCAGCCCGTATCTGATGGCGAAGGCCGCCATTCTCGATCCCGAGCTCACCGTTTCGATGCCTCCGCGTGTGACGGCTGCGACCGGCTTCGATGCGCTCACGCACTGCATCGAGGCCTATCTCGCGACGGGCGATCATCCGATGGCCGACGGCATCGCGCTCATGGGCATCGAGCTCTGCGCGAAGAACCTGCAGCGCGCCGTCGAGGCGGGCGCCGACCTCGTCGCGCGTGGCGCAATGATGAAGGCCGCGATGATGGGCGCGGTCGCGTTCCAGAAGGGCCTCGGCGTCTGCCACTCGCTCGCGCATCCGCTCTCGAGCGAGAAGAACCTGCACCACGGCCTCGCGAACGCGCTCTGTCTGCCGGCCGTCGTCGACTTCAACAACGCCGCCGTGCCCGATCGCATCGAGCGCGTCCGCCGCATCATCGATCTCACGGCGACGAGCCTCTCGAACGCGCTCCGTGCGCTGCGCGAAAAGGTCGGGCTGCCGAGCGGGCTCTCGGCCGAAGGCGTCACGAAGGCGGACATCCCGAAGCTCGCCGAGAAGGCGATGGAGGACGCGTGCCATCGTCTGAACCCGCGTCCGTGCACGCGCGAGGACATGGCCAAGCTCTACGAGCTGTCGCTCTGATCGAGCGCGCTCTCGTACTCGTCCTGCAGCTCGTTGTCCCCGATTCCGCGTCGCTTCGCTTTCTTGTCGGTACGCTTCCTCGATCGGCTCTCCGGTATTCGCATCGGATCGCTCGTGCGGTCGCCGATGGCGTGGATCCTCCTCGTCGTCGGCATCCTGCACGTGCTCGGGATCGGATGGGGGCTGCCCGCGTCCGACGGCTGGGACAACGACGGCGTCGCGCCGCGTGACTTCCTCCCCGGCCTCGCGGCGACGTACACGCCGGGCCACTTCTACACCTATCCGCCCGTGCACCTCGCGATCCTGGCGGTCGCGACGCTTCCGATCGTCGTCGTCGCCGCGCTGCGGGCGCCGTCATTCGCCCTGCACGATATCGTCGGCGAGGTCCTGCAGGTCCCGTACATGACGTCGATCGCGTACGTCGCGCGGTCGATCTCGCTCCTGATGTCGCTCGGCATCGTGCTCTTCCTCGCGCGCATCGCCGAGGAGATCCGCGCGCACGAGCTCGGGCTCGATCCTCCTCCCGCGAAGAGCGGATGGAACGACGAACGCGTGCGTCGCGTCGGCTGGTGCGTCGCCGCCTTCGCCGGGATCAACGCGTCGCTCACGTATTACGCGCATACGACGAACCTCGACGTCCCGTACCTGTTCTGGGCGACGTGGGCGCTGCTTCTCTTCACGCGCGCGATCGCGCGTCGTGAGCCGCGCCTCTTGCGTCGTGCGCTCGCTCTCGCCGTCCTGGCCGTCGGGACGAAGGATCAGGCGTATGGGCTCTTCCTCCTCTCGCTTCCGATCGCGTTCGCGATCTGGCTCGTGGCCGACGGCTGGGCGAAGCAGAACCGCGGCCGCGTGCTGAAGGAAGCAGCGATCGCAACCCTCGCAGCGATCGTGCTCTTCGCGTTCGTCGACGCCGCGATCATCAATCCATCGGGATTTGCTGCACGAGTGCGCTTTCTCACGGGCAGCGCGAGCCAGGACTTCGTCGAGTACACCCACGACTGGTCGGGGCGCGTCGGGGTCCTCGTCGACGCCGCGCGCCTCTTTCATCTGCAGTACCCGAACCTGCTCGGCCCGGTGATCGCGCTCGGGATCGTCCACGCAATCGTGCTCGCCTGGCGTACCGAGCGCGAGCGACGCGGTGGACAGACGGCGCTCGCGCTGCTCCCGCTGCTCGCGGCGGCATCGTTCACGGTGACCTTCAACTGGTCATCGCTCCGCACCGATGCTCGCTTCTTGATGCCGCAAGCGCTCGTGCTCGCCGTCTACGGAGGGCGTGTGATGGACGCCTTCGTCTTCGCAGCCAGCCGCACGGTGCGCATCGTCGGTCGCGCGATCGTCGGCATCGACGTCGCGCTCGGCTTGTTCGCTTGCCTCGCGGTCGACGTGAACCTGCTCTACGACCCGCGCTACGACGCCGAGGCTTGGCTGCGCGAGCACGTCCGCCCAGGCGAGACGATCGAGACGTACGGGCTCAACGTGTATCTCCCGCGCTTCCCCGAGCACGCCCGCGTGATCCGCGTCGGACCGGAGCCGATCGACAAGCGCAATCCGATCCCGGGCGTCGAGGAGGTGCAGGCGCCGTTCGAGAACGCCCCGTCGCGCGAGGCGCGGTGGATCGTCGTCGGCACCGGCTGGGTGTGGCGCTACCTCATCAATCCGGATCCTGCGCTCCTCGCCGGGCGAAAGCTCCCGCCGACGCAGCATCGCAGCGCCAGCGACGAGGCCGCGACGCAGTGGTTCGAGCGCCTGACGCTGAGCCTCGACGCGTTCGTGATCGCCCACGAGTCGAGCTACGAGCCCGAGCGGGTGTTCCCGATCATGGAGATCCACGGGACGACCGGGCGGCGCATCTGGATATACGAGCGCAAGCCGGGACATTGAGCATGCCCGGGCATGACAGCGCTGTCATGGCCCGACCTCCGGAGTCGTGCTCGCCTTGTTTGGAAGGTGCTGCACCGATAGAGTCCCGCCGCCGTGCAGGCTGCCGCCCCGAACGTCGTCCCTCCTTCGAGCCCCTCGACACGAATGCGCTCAGAATTACCGCTCTCCCGGGCGGAGAAGCTCGAGCTCGTCGGCCTCGCGCTGCTCGCCATCCTTCCGCTGATCCCGTACCTGGTGCTCCTCCTGGTCCGGGGCGTGCCGCGCTACTCGCTCGTCGCCGACTTCGCGCTCATGGCGCGGGATACGGCGCACGTCTGGAGCGGCGAGACGTTGATCGGGCTCGGCTCGCGGTGGGGCTGGCATCACCCCGGACCCATCCTCTACTACGCCGGCGCTCCGTTCGAGCTCCTGTGGAAGCCCTCGCATACGGGGCTCTATCTCGGGACGTGGTGCATCACGGCGTTCTCGGCGGCGGTGCCGGTCGTGGCCATTCGCCGGTACGTGGGACGACCTCACGCGATCGGCACCTTGATCGTGATCCTTGCGTGGCTCGCTGCGTTCGGGAACCTCGGGGCCAATCCGTGGACCCGCACCGTGGTCGTGCTGCCGCTCATCGCGTTCTTCGTGGCGATGGCGCTCTTCGCGAAGGGGGAGAGCGGCGCGCTCCTCCCGGGCGCCGTGCTCGGAATGGTCGTCGCCCAGACCCACGTCTCTCCCACGCCGATGGTTGCGGTGATGGGCGGTATCGCGGCGATCGCGTTCTTCATCGCTGCGCGGCGGCGTGGTGGCGTGACCCGCAAGGAGTGGATTCGGATCGCGATCACCGTTGGCGTCGTCATCGCGCTGATCGCGCCGATGGTGATCGAGGAGCTCCGCGCGGCTCCCGGCCAGGGGAACATCTCCAAGATCCTCCGTTTCGCCCGCCATCGCGAGGAGCCGCTTCGCCCGTGGGGCAACGCATTCAAGAACTGGGTGCTCGCGACGTCCTGGTTCCCCGACCGACTCTTCGAGGCGACGCTTCTCCACGAGGGGGATCTGGTTCAGGTGTTCCGCTGGGAGCCCGTGCCTCTCGGCATCTCCCGAACGGCGCGCACGATCGTCGGCGTGCAGGTCCTGCTCGTGGCAGCGTCCTCGTTTGTCGCGTTCCGTCGTCGCGATGTGCCGAGCCTTCTCTTGCTCGGGCTCGGGGTGATCGGGAGCGTCTTCGCGGTGAGCGGTCTCCGGCAGATCCTCGGTGAGGAGCATTATTCGCTCGTCTTCTGGGCGATCGCCCCCAGCGCCGTTGCTTGGATCGGCGTCGCCACGACCGTCGCCTCGGCAGTCTCCGCCCACTTCGGACGTCGCTCCGAGGACACCCGCCCGCGCCGAGTCCGGACGCTCGTGGGAAGCGGCATCTTGGTCGCCGTGATCGTCTCGACGATCTTCAACTGGAACTGGCTCGCACGGAGCCCGAGGGCGCCCGGCAGCGCGCCGGAGTGGCTGGCGGTCTCCGTACGCTCGGTGCTCGAGCAGATCGAGGCGCGCGTCGCGAAGGAAAACGCGGTACCGGCAGTCCATCTGCTCGGAGCGTGGCCGTTCGCAACCGTCGCCGTCCTCGAGCTCGAACGAAGCGGCGTGGACGTGCGCATCCCCGACGTCGACCTCTGGAGCTACATCGGCGCGAAGCGGGTGGCCGATGCGCCGCGCGTGCTCCACGTCTACTTCGACACGCCGGACGATCCGCTCCCGATTGCATCGTGCCTCGAGCTCCTCGCCCAGGACGGCTGGATCAAAGCGTACGGGGGCCCCGTCGAAGTCACTCGATGTGCGGAGCCGTGACCCGTCCGAGGGCGTGGGCGCAATGGGTCGTCCCTGCGCTCGTCGTCCTCCTCACGCTCAAGACGACGTGGGGAGTGCTCGGGACGTTCGACATCGGATTCGACGACGAGACGATCTATCTCGAAGCCGCGCACTGGGCCGGAAAGCGCTTTCTTCCGCTCGCGGACAGCAGCCCCCTCTATCCGCTGTGGTACCGCGCGCTCTCGTGGTTCGAGCCGGATCCCGTTCGGCTCTATTTCGTGAACTGGTTCATCCTCACGGCCGCGCTGCCGCCGCTGCTCTATGCGCTCGCGCGGCGCTCGGGCGCGCCGCTCGCAGGAGCTGCAGCGGTGTCCGTCCTCTGGTCGATGTCGGCGCCGGTGATGACCTGGCCGTACGTCACGCGGTTCGCCGCGCTCGTGCTCGGCCTCGGCGCGCTCGCCGCGACGTCGCTCCGTGATCGTCGCCTCGCTGCCGCCGTCACGGCGGGCGCGATGGCGCTCGCGTCGTACGCGCGCGCCGAGCTGAGCATGCCGTCGTTCGTCTTCGCAGGCGCCGTCGTGGCATGGTCGGTCTTCACCCTCGTCCGAGGCCGCGAACGGACGACGCGCAGCGATCGCGTCCATGCGGCGATCGCGATCGGGATCGCGATCGCGGTCCCACTCGGCCTTCGCGCGCTCTTCGGCGATCATCAGGGCGGCCGCGCGTTCTTCGCGTTCGGGCAGCACTACGCGCTCAACGTCGTCGAAGCGAAGCAGCTGCAGGTCGATCCCTGGGTCCTCTGGGAGCGCTTCGCGCGCGAAGCCTTCCCGCATGCAACGACGATCAGCGAGGCCGCGCGCGAGAACCCCGCCGCGTTCGCATGGCATCTGCGCCGAAACTTTTCGACGTCGTCGCGTGCGGTGTCCGAGGTGCTCGAGCCGCTCCAATTCGTGCCGCGGGTCATTGCGACGGTCGGCATCTGGGCGCTGAGGGGGACGGTGGTCGCCGGCGCGCTCGGGCTCGTCCGAAGTGCTCTACGAAGGTGGAGCGAGAAATGGGGCACACGACTCGATCCGCGTCTCGGCGCGTGGGTTCCGCTCTTCCTCGCGCTCGGCGTGACGACCGCCGGCTCGGCGCTCTTGATCTACCCGCGCGAGCACTACCTGCTTCCGCTCGTGTGGCTCTCGCTCGCCCTCCTCGCAGCGGGCGCGAAAGGGCTCTCGGCGCCCGACCGGCTCCGCGCTCTCTGGGAATCGCGCTCTCCGCAGGTGCTCCGCATGCCGGGCGCGGGATCCATCGTCCTCGTCGCCGCGCTCGGATGTCTTCTCGTCGCGCTCCCCACTCGCCGGGAGACGATCCCGTCTCTGCTCGCGTCGCGCGAGCCGATGCCCCCGCGCGTGCACGAGAACCTGCGGACGATCGACGTCATCCGTCACCTCGAGCTGCGTGGCCCGATCGCGATCCTCGAGCCCGATCACTCACGCGGCTTCTATGCCGGACTCGACTATCGGCGTGTCGCGCAGTGGGACAAGGACGCGCCGTTCGCGACGTTCCTCCGCGCGCGTCCGGTCGACATCGTCGTGATCACCCCGCGCCTGCGCCAGGATCCGCGGTTCGCTTCCGATACGGAGTTCGTCGTCTTCGCCGACGGGACCGGCGGGCGAGAGGACTTCGAGGTCTTTCCGGTCCCCGAGACGGCGGCGATCGTCGCGGTCCGCAAGAGCGTCCTCGCGCGCTCGCGATGAACCGGATCAGGGTCGAGCCGGGCACGTCCGCACGGCGTCGGGTGACGCGTACATCGTGATGTCACCGCTCTTCGCCACGACGTCGAGGCACGTCGCGATCGGGAGCGGCAATGCCGACGCAGCGCAGAATGGATCGCTCGTAGATCGTCGCGCCTCGACGGCTGCGTACCGGGCGCGACGGGATGTCGAGCGAGCCAGGAGCGCTGGAACGACGTCGTCGCCACCGCCGCGGCGAGCCCGACGATGATGAGGACCGGGAGGATCGCGCTGCTCACGCGAGGCAGTCGCGAGCCGAGCGAAGCGAACATCGAGAACACCGTCGAGAGGACGCCGATCCACGCGACGCTGCTCGAGGCCGTTGCCCAGAACACGAGGTAGTGCCGGCTCACGCCGATGATGCTTTGGATCGAGCCCACCGCGAAGGCATCGGCGAGCGCTCCGAATGCGAGAAGCGAGAGGCTCGCGCGATCGCGCCTGGCCGCCGCGACGATCGCGGCGATTGCGACTGCGCTCAGGTGCGCGATCGCGACGGTGTGCGCGAGCACGGGGACGTGATCGGGTAGCGAATCCGGCCGTGCGAACATCGGCACGAGGTCGTCGCCGAGCAGCGCACGGCTCGCGATCCGCTCCGGCAGCCACGACGTCGCGGTCACCCACTGCTGGGTTGCGACGCCGAGCGGCGCGAGCGGCGCCTGCCGGTGCACGAAGAAGCGCCAGAGCCGCGAGCCGTTCCCCACGGCCGAGGTCAGCTGATCGAGCAGCGGCGGGAAGAAGAGGAAGACGAGGAGCGCGGAGGCGAACGCGAGCCGCCAACGGTCGCCACGGTCGAGCCAATGCGTGCCCGGTTGAGCCGGCCCTCGCCGTCGCGACCCGATCACGAACGCGACGACGCCGAGGACGCCGCAAGCGACGACGGTGGACGCCGTCGAGACCCACGTCTGCGTGACGAACGTTCCGAAGACGACGGCCGGATAGATCGCGGCGCTCTTCCCGCGCGAGAGCAGCGCGATCGTCACGAGGAACGCGAGGAGCGGGAGCCCGACGACGAGCGGGCTCCATGGGTTCGCGGCGACGTTGCCGAAGGCCATGAACCAGGCGAGGACGACGACGAGCGAGGCGATCGCATGCGGCCGGCGCGCAAAGAGCCGCGCGCACGACACCGTGGTCGCAGCCGCTGCGGCGTTCACGAGGCAGGCCGCGACGAAGATGCCCGTGCTCGCATCGCCGAACGCCGCCTCGAATGGCGCTGCCACGTAGAAGAACAGCGGTCCGGGATGGGAGAAGTCGAACCTGGACGTCGGCCCGACCAGTGTATCGCCTGTCCCGACGTGGCGCGTGGCCTGCTCGATCCACGCCCAGTCACCGAAGAGGCCGAATCGGGGGACGCCGAAACGGAGGACGAACGTCAAGTACGGAACGACGGGCAAGGCCGCGAGCAACCCGAGCGCGACCGCTTCGAGCCTGCGCGTGCGCCGAGCCCGCTCGCGTCGCTTCTCGTCCGGCTCGCCCCGTCCCATCGAACCCCCGAGCCGTGGCAGCATACACGCGTAAAGACCGCGACGTGTTAGACTCCGGGCCTGCCATGCTTCCCGAGAAGAAGCAGGTCCTGATCGTCGACGACGAGCCGAACCTGCGGAAAATCCTTGCCGCGCAGCTCTCACGCGACGGTTACGACGTGCTCCTTGCCGAGGACGGTGAGCAGGGTCTTGCCCTACTCCGCGAGCACCACATCGATCTCGTCGTCACCGACCTGAAGATGCCCAAGGTCGATGGGATGACCTTGCTTCGCGAGGCGCTCGCCGAGCAGCCGGAGCTGCCGATCGTCATGATCACGGCGCACGGCACCGTCGATACGGCCGTCGAGGCGCTCAAGCTCGGTGCTTTCGATTACCTGACGAAGCCGTTCGACAAGGACGAGGTTCGTCAGATCGTCGGCAAGGCGCTCAAGACCCGCGAGCTCGCGGGCGAAGAGGCCACCACCGAGACCAAGGGGGCCGAGGGCGCGCGCTTCGGGATCATCGGGCAGTCGCCCGGGCTCACCGAGCTCTATGCCGTCCTCGAGCGCGTCGCCGACAGCCCGACGACGGTGCTCATCACGGGTGAGAGCGGCACCGGCAAGGAGCTCGTCGCGCGTGCGCTGCACGACCACTCGTCGCGGCGCGGCAAGCCCTTCATCAAGGTCAACTGCGCGGCGATCCCGAAGGAGCTCATCGAGAGCGAGCTCTTCGGTTACGAGCGCGGCGCGTTCACCGGCGCGGTCACGAGCAAGCCGGGCCGCTTCGAGCTCGCGAATGGCGGCACGCTGTTCCTCGACGAGATCGGTGAGATCCCCGTCGAGATGCAGGTGAAGCTGCTCCGTGCGCTGCAGGAGAGCGAGTTCGAGCGCGTCGGCGGCATCAAGACGATGCGCGTCGACGTGCGTCTCGTCGCGGCGACGAACCGCGATCTCAAGAAGCTGATCTCGCAGGGCGCGTTCCGCGAAGATCTCTTCTACCGCCTGAACGTCGTCTCGATCCGCTTGCCCGCCCTCCGCGAGCGCGCGACGGACATCCCGCTCCTCGTCGATCACTTCCTCAAGAAGTTCAACGAGCGTCTGAAGAAGAACGTCACCGGCGTCGAGCCGGAGGCGCTCGATCTCCTGAGCGCGTACGGCTGGCCGGGTAACATCCGCGAGCTCGAAAACGTGATGGAGCGCGCGGTCCTCTTCTGCGACGGCTCGAAGCTTCGCGTCGAGGACCTGCCCGCGGAGCTGCGCGGGCCGAACGCACACGCGACCGGCTCGGTGATGCCGCCGACGGACGCGTCGGTCGATCTCGGCGCGCTCCCGGCCGACGGCGGGCTGAAAGAGCACGTGAAGGTCGCGATGAGCCGTCTCGAGCGCGACCTCGTCAGTCGCGCGCTGAAGCAGACGAACAACAACGTGACCCACGCCGCACGCCTCCTCAAGATCTCGCGCAAGGGGCTCCAGCTCAAGATGAAGGAGCTCGGGCTTCGAGAAGGATCGAGCGAGAAGAACGAGTAGGCACTCGTGGGATCGGGCATCGGACGATCTCGGGGGCGACGCGATCCGCAAGTGTGCTTGCCGTCGAGGGCTCCGGCCGCGCTCGCATCGGAGCACGTGACGGCTCGACGTCAGACGGTGACATCGCTCGGGCTCGCGCTCGGGCTCGCGCTCGCCGCGACGTCCACCGCGTGCTCGTCGTGCCGGCGCGACGCGGATCGCGCGGATGCGTCGAATGCGTCGACCGCCGCGTCGACGGCGATCTCGTCGTGGCCCGCCGCGTCTGGCTCCAGCGACGCGGTCGCGCCGAGGCCGGGAATGGCGTGGATCCCGTCGGGGACGCTGCGCGCCGGGACGGCACCCGGACGTACGCCGCGCGTCCCCGACGAAGAGATGGGCGGCACGCCCGTCGAGATGGGGGGATTCTACATCGATCACCTCCCGTGGCCGAACGAGCCCAACGCCATCCCGACGTCCAACGTGTCGCGCGACGAGGCCGAGCAGCTCTGCGCGAGCAAGGGCAAGCGGCTCTGCACCGAGCTCGAATGGGAACGCGCGTGCAAGGGCCCCGACAACACGACGTACGAATACGGGGACGTGTACCGGAAGGACGTGTGCGGGACCGGCGTCGCGCTCGAGCAAGCTTCGCGACGGCCGACGGGCGAACATGCGCAGTGCAAGAGCGGCTTCGGCGTGATGGAGATGCACGGCGGCGTCTGGGAGTGGACGTCGAGCACGTGGACCCGCGGCTCGCGCGACGGCTCGCAGGGCGTCCTCCGCGGCGGCAACTCGCTTGCGGGCGAGCTCGTCGGCCGATGCTCGAACGCGATCGCGCGCGCGCCGTCGAAGAAGTCGCCGACCATGGGCTTTCGCTGCTGCGCGGGCACGAAGAACACCGCCGAGGTGAAGCTCGAGCTCTCGGGCACGCCGGGGATCGCGCTCGTCACGAACAGCGCCGCGGCCGCCTCGCTCTCGTCGGCGATCGCGTCGGCGGTGAACAACGGCGCGCCGTCGGTGGAGCCGAAGTCGCTTCGCACGTTCACGTGGATCCCGGTCGCCAACGAGGAGCTCGTGCTCGCGACCGGCTGCACGGAAGCACCGAAAGGCTGCGCGCTCGTCGTCGCGCGGCCTTCCGGCGACGCCGGGACCGCCGAGATCCTCGTGACCGCCACGACCGGCAAGGACGTGCCCGAGGTGGTCCGCGCAGGCGACGCGCGCCATCTCCGCGTCCGCGCGCTCGATCAGCGCGGGATCTACAGCCGCGAGATCACGTACCTCTACGGCCGCGTGGACCTCGGTGGCGTGAAGCGGCCCTGACGCAGAATTTCCGCTGTCCCGCGTCACCGAACGGGTGACGTAGCGGGCTCGGGAACCTTTTCCGGGCAGTCCTGTCTCTCCTCCCGAGACGACCGAGACGACGCTGACGCGCTGGAAAACCGGCGCGAGCGGCCGTCCCGAAACCATCGACCCGATCGAGCCGCCTTCCGCGGCACGGTCCCCTGCTGCCCTGCGCCAAGAACCCCCCATGAGCACCCACGCCTTCGCCGATCCGTTTCGTCCGTACAACCCGTTCATTGCAGACGACACGCTCGTGGAGATCGAGGACGTGGCGGACGCGCGCGAAGCGTCCTACGCCCTCGTCCGGAGCGGGCCGCCGGTCTCGTCCGAGGAGGTCGAGTCGCATCTCGATGCCGTCGAGGTGAAGGTTCGTTGGGGCACCCAGGTGCTCTCGGTCTCTCACCTCGAGGCCGGCAAGGGCTTCTCGATCGGCGAAGGCGGCGACTTCGTCCTCCCCGACGCGATGAAGATGCCGATCGTCGAGTATCGCCCCCACGGAGGCATGCGGGCGAGCTGGGTCATCGTCCCGCATGGCGCGACCGCGACCGTGTGCTCGAGAGGCGAGCATCCGCGCGCGGCGGGCGCCGGCGAGGAGATCGCGCTGGCCGAAGGCATGAGCGTCACCATCGATCTCGATCCAGTGACGATCGAGATCGCGTCGGTGCGTGCGGGCAAGCGGGTCCCCGTCGGTTTCCTCACCGCGCTCGCGTCCGGTGCCGCTGCGTTCATCGGCGTCTCGTTCCTCGGGCACGCGGCGATCGTTGCGTCGCTTGCGATGTTCATGCCGAAGATGAATGCCGACGATGCCGAGAGCATCAGCCGCGATCAGATCCTGACGATGCAGGCGATGCTCGATGCTTCGGCCGAGCGTGAGAGGGAAGCGCTCGAGGAGCAAAAGACGTCGTCCGACGAGCCCACCGGCGGCGGAAGTCAGGGAGGCGAGCCGCACAAGGGCGACACCGGCGCGGCCGGAACGACGAAGCCGGTGACGACGAACGGCCACATGGCCTTCAAGGGCTCGGACGATCGCGTGCGCATCTCCCGGCGCGAGGCGATCGAGGAGGCTTTGACACAAGGCCTCATCGGCATCCTCCGCTCCGGCGCGCCGCTCACCGGCTCGTCGAGCCCGTGGGCGACGGACACGCAGCTCGGCCAGGACGCGGACAACAAGATCGGCGCGATGTTCGGCGCCGACGCGAACGACGCGATGGGCTACGGCCTCGGCCTCTGGGGCACGGGCGAAGGCGGCGGAGGAAAGGGCGAAGGCATCGGCATCGACGGTGTCGGCGCCACCGTCGGCGGCGGCGGTGGCGGTCCCGGGAAGTGGGGCTACGGCAAGGGCGACAAGGACGGCTGGGGCAACGGGCACGGCCCGGGCAACGGCGGTCACGTCGTGAAGGCGCCGCGCATCCGTGATCCCGACCTCTCGACGAACGGTCGCCTCCCAGCGGAGGTCATCCGGCGCATCGTCCGCCAGAACTTCGGCCGCTTCCGCCTCTGCTACGAGGCGGGGCTCCGATCGAACCCCGGTCTCAGTGGACGCGTCGTGACGAAGTTCGTGATCGGCCGCGACGGGGCGGTCGCGCAGGCGCAGGACGCCGGCTCGGACATCGCGAGCCAAGAGGTCGTCAGCTGCGTCGTGCGGAGCTTCAACAACCTCTCGTTCCCTTCGCCCGAGGGCGGCATCGCGACGGTAACGTACCCGATCGTCCTCAGCCCGGGCGAGTGAGCGTCGCGCAGCATCGCGAGGAAGGTCGCAGTCGTCGACGATGCCGCGCGTTCAAGGCGCCGGCTGCGCGGACGCATCGGGCTGCATCTTGAAGGCCATGCATCGCCAGCCGCCGTCCAGGACACACGTCCGCGGACAGTGCTTGGTCAGGTCCTCATCGTCGACGACGAGCATCTCCGGATCCTGGTCCGTGTAGGCTCGCACGACCTCGCAACGCGGGCCGACGCCTTCGTCGGGCTTCATCGCGACCGAGGTGACGACGGAGTTCGTCAGCTTTCGGCCATACAGCGGGAGAATGAAGCTGTTGCCGGGCGCGCGTACGACGAGGATGCGCGCGTTTCGATCCGGGAACATGGGTACGTCGCCGTTGCCGGTGATGAACGCCTTGCTCCCGGTCACGTTGATGCGCGGGTAGAAGTCACCTTCTCGGAGGCGCCACGCGTCCCACTCCGGGCGGAGCGCGTGAAGCCCGAGGACGACGATGCAGGTCGCGTATGTCAAACCCAGGCGATGCCGCTCGAGGAGCGCAGCGATCGCGATCCCGTTGCAGATGCAAATGCTCGTGAGGAGCCCATAGGCATACCGGGGCTGCCAGAAGTCCTTCAACGCGAGCGACAGGACGACGAAGGACACGAGAAGGACCCGCGTGCGACGGTTCATCCGCGGGATCGTCAGCGGAAGCCCCGCCAGGGCCGTCAGGACGAAGATGCTGTCGCCGAAGTTTCGTCCATCGAAGAAGCAGTATGGCCATCGCGCCGGGACGAAATAGGCCGCCTGGGTCGCTTTCCAGAAACCGCGCAGGCTGTACTCGCTGAGGCCGCCGATCTGGAAGAGCGTGGACATCGGCATGCCGTTTCCGAGCTTCAGGCCGAACAGCTCGAACCGATACGGGTAAATCGGCGACCCGTATCGGACGAAGCTCAGGATTTGCACCGCAACGGCGGGCGTGATTCCGATCGCGAGCGCGAGCACCGCTCGGACGAGGACGGGCTTGTTCTTCAGCGAGAAGCGGAGCCGACAGCGCGAGACGAAGATCGGGTAACCGACGATCGCGAGGAAGGCGACCGAGAGATACAGCCCCTGCTGGCGCGCCATCGTGAAGCAGCAGACCGCCAGTCCAAGTCGGACGTACGCGAGCGCTCTGGGCCGAGGTGCGTGTTCCCGGCCGAGGACGAGCAGCGAGTGAAGGTAGAACGCGAGGAGGCCCGGGATCGCCCAGTCGACGTGCCCCGAAAAAACCTGCGCGTTGATCAGCGGAATGCAGACGTACGTGACCGCGGAATAGAACGCAGCGCGTTCGTCGCCCGTCAGCTCGCGGACGAACAGGTAGACCGCGACGATGCATGCCGGGAACAGCGTGACGGCGAAGGCGAAGATGAGCCCGTCCTGGCCGAGCGCCCAGAGGAACGGGGCGTTGAGAAGCTCGATGAACGGGTGGAAGTTGACGAGGGCCCAGTTCGCGTACTTGTCGAGACCGTACGAGCTGTGTTGAACGAGCTCGACGACCGGCGGGACGCGATGGCCCAGGCCGTCCCAGGTCACGAACCCGAGCACGAAATAGTGGACGGCTATGAAGTGCGCGAGGGCGATCCCGAGCAGGGGAAGGCGCCACCGGCTCAGCAGACGATGGAAACGGGCTGCAGGTGTCGAAGCGTCGTGCACCCCACCCTCGTTCATGTCGCGTCGTAGCTATCACGTCGCTCGAGCGGGGCAAAGCGACCGCGGCCCACGGAAACGGCTCGTCGGATATGCCGGCCGATGCGCGGCCTGCGCATTCGACGATCGCCCGTGCGCGAGCATGTCTCGCTGCCGGTCGACATACGCTCGCGCCCCCGCTCGTCTGTTTCGCTTCGCGTAGAAGCACGCGATTGCCTGCGAGCGTGCTACGAGACGGTGTCGTTTTGGAACCGGTACGGCAAACGCCGGGGGGCGTAGAGCTGGAACCCAAGCGAAGGGTACTGGCAACGCACGCGCGTGCACTGCGCGTGCTGCTCGCGACGGGTGTCGGCACGCTCGTGCTTGCAGCGACCGCCGCGTGCTCCACTGGCGATCCGGCGGCGCCCGCACCTGCAGCTGCGTCGAGCGCAACGCCGACGTACCATCGCGATGTCGCGCCGATCCTCGCCCGTAGCTGTACGAAGTGCCATCACGAGGGTGGCATCGGGCCATTCACTCTGACGAGCTACGAAATGGCTCGCGCAATGGCGCCCGCGATGACCAACGAGGTGGTCGCCCGGCGAATGCCGCCGTGGGGCGCGCAGGACACGAGTGAGTGCAAACCGCCGCTTCCTTGGCGGGCCGACGAGCGGCTCACGGAAGACGAGATCGGGATCCTCCAGCGCTGGGACGAGGCGGGCGCGCCGGAGGGCGATGCTCGAGATGCCCCCCCGGCGGTCGAACCGGTGCAGTCGCTCCGGCTCGTCGCGCCGATGATCGATCTCGCGCCGCCGGTCGCATACCAGCCGGCGGGGACAGCTACGGACGAGTTCCGCTGTTTCGTCCTCGATGCACCTGAGATCGCAGCAGGTGGCTTCGTCTCCGCGATCGACGTGGTCCCGGGCAATCGGAAGATTGTTCACCACGTCAGCGTCTACGCCGACGTCGGCGGCATCGCGGCGTCTCGCGCAGGGCCGGATGGAAGCTTCGATTGTCCGAACGGCTCCGTCGCGCATGGCATCGACGGAGAACAGCCGAAGTTGACCTGGATGCTCGCCTGGGCGCCGGGCGCGCGGCCGCTCGAGCTGCCGTCGAACGTGGGCATCCACGTGCAGCCCGGGTCCAAGATCGTGATGGAGGTCCACTACTCACCGGGCGGGCAGGCCGTCGAGCCGGATCACACGCATCTGCAGCTCGTGATGAAGGAGGACAAGCCCGAATACACGGTCTCGTCGTGGGGGATCGGGAACTATCCGGCGGCGGACCAGGTCGGCGACGGGCTGCTGCCGGGCGACGACGGCGTCGTCGAGTTCCGGATCCCGGCGGGCGCGACGAACCACGTCGAGGAGATGCAGGCCTCCTGTTATGCACCGAGCCCGGTCCCGATCTTCGGACTCCGTGCACATGCCCATCTGGCGGCCGTCGACCTGAAAGTGGACCTGATTCACGAGGGCGAGACGCAGTGCCTGCTCCAGGACCGCTGGGATTTCCATTGGCAGCGCGTGTACAGCTTCGACGCTCCGATTGAGTCCCTCCCCGTCGTGCATCCGGGCGACAAGATCCGCCTCCGCTGCACCTACGACAACTCGATGTACAACCGTCGTCTCGGTCAGGCGCTCTGGGAACGCGGGCTCCCGCCGATGGACCTGACGCTCGGTGAGGGCACGCTCTCCGAGATGTGCCTCGTCGAGCTGCTCTACATCGCCAAGACTCCCTGACGCTCCTCGCGCGACGCTCGAGGTCGATCAGCCGAAAACGCATGCGGCCCCCGGCGAAGTGGGCCAGACTGCGCGGCCCTGTCGATGCGCGTCGCCACCAGGATCCTCAATGGGATTTCGCTGCTGGTCGTCATCGCGTTCGGCCTGCTGATCCTGCTCACGCTCTTCGTGCCGATCTACACCGACGAGATCGGCTCGAAGGTGCAGTTGATGCGCATCCTCGTCGAGGGCGGCCGTCTCATCACCCTCGTCCCGCAGTGCAAGAGCACCTGGGCGCAGCCCATCCCGCTGAGCTGGTACCCCGGGGCGCTCTACTACCACCTGTTCTTCCTTCCCCTCGGGCTCCTCGCGCACAAGCTCTCGGCGCTCGTGCTCGCGATCGTCTGGTTCGCGGCCGTCGCAGCGGCGATCGCGCGAACGACGACCGATTGGGGCGCACGCCTGCGAAGGTTTGCAGGGTTTGTCGCCATCCACGCGGCCGGCGCCATGCCGCTCGCGATCGTGACCGGTCGGGGAGAGCCGACGCTCATCATCGCGCTCGGGATCTTCGCCGCGTTTCCGATTGCCTGGCCTGTCGAGTCACGCAAGACGTGGTGGGGCCGTGCGTTTCTCGCAATCGGGTTCCTGTTCGTCACGTCGCTGTTCTTCTTCACCGCCTACAAGGCGCTCCTCTTCGCGCCATTCGTCCTTCTCAGCGCCGTCCTCTCGTTCCGCGGACGAATCACGTGGCTCGTGCCGGTCACGCTGCTTGCGGCCCTCGCCGTCTACCAGTCGAATCAGCATGCGCGGCGGTTCATGGGCTGCGAAGAGGCGCCGCTCGTTCAGGCACATCTTCGTTGGCTTTCGCTCGATCCGCGGCTCGCGCTGCAGGACCCCGTGGCGTTCCTGAAGGACGGCGCGACGAACCTTCGCGGGAGAGCCGTCGACATCGCCGACGGGATGATGATCGACAACCCGCGGCCGTGGCTTCCGCCGAGCACAGCTGAGCACGTCCCCGATGCGGTAAAGCTCTCCGACGCCGCATCGCGAGCGCTCCTCTACGGGACGCTCGTCGGAGTCCCGATCGTCGTGCTCATCGCGGTCTTCCTAGCGCGGCGACGTCGAGACGTTTGGCTACCCGTCGGCCTCGCGGTCACGTTGCTGGTGTGCGTGATCGGCCATGTCTTCTTTTCCCACCATTGGAATTACTACATGTCACCGCTCGTCATCTGCCTGCTCGCGCTCGTCGCGGCCATGGCGAGCAGCTCGTTGCCCGCCCGCGTTCGCGCTGACGGCTGGCCGCTCCTCGTGGGACAGATCGTCTTCCAGGCGACTGCTCTCGCGATCATGGTGACGACGCTCGGTCACGTCGGACCGAAGCTGATCGCGCTCTCGCGTCATGAAGGGACCGTCCTCCCGGGGCAGCCGGCGTACGTCCCGGCGCTCGGCTTCGACCGTGAACGCCCGAAGATCCGCGAGCACGCTGCGCGTTGCGGGATCGACGGAGATCACGCGCGGCGCCTCGTGATCGACGACGCAACCTACTTCGCCTTCGAGGATCTCCACGAGCCGCTCCACCTCATCTACGTCACCGATGCCGCGATGTGGGGCTACGACATGCCAGGCGAGAAGAACGTGAAGCTCCTTCGCGAGCTCGGGGCTTCCGGGATCATCAGCCGGTGCGGTTACTTCCCGACGGCGCTCGAGCAGAAGGCGAAGCGGCAGGACGGCTATTGCTGCGTCAGCCCGGATGACCTTCGCTGAAGCATCGGGCCGGCGAATCGAAGCTCGCTATTCGGCCGTTTGCGAACGCGTGCTCGAGTCGGAGTCGAGCTTGTAGGCCAAGCATCGGTTACGCCCCGGCAGTGCGCAACTGCGGGTGCAGTCCTTCGTGAGATTGTCGTCGTCGACGACGAGAACGTCGGGGCCGCTTGCTCTGTCGAACGTCCTCAGACCTTCGCAGTGTGCTCCGATGCGCTCCTTCGTCACGAAACCGAGCACGGAGTTGGTGAGCCTCCGGCCGTACAAGGGGAGCGCGAACCCATTCCCTGGATGACCGGCAATGAGCAGCTGTGCGTTCGCGTCGGGGTAGACCTCGACTTCGAACGGCCCAGGAACGAACACCTTGCTCGCGGACGCATTGATGCGCGGATAAGCGTCGCCATGCTTGATGCGGAACACGTCCCATTCCGGACGGAACACATGGAGGGCGAGCACGGCCATCCCGACGGCATAGGCCGCGGTCCGGCGCGATTCGAGGAAGGCCGACAGCGCCAGGCCGTTGCAGACGCTGATCGTCAGAACGAGGGTGTACGCGTAGCGCGGGAGCCAGAAGTCGCGTCCGCCGAGTGACGTCAGGACGAAACACGCGAGGAGGACGCGCGTGGGAAGATTCGCGCGTCGAAACGAGAACGGAAGCGTGCAGAGTGCAAGCAGGAAGAAGAGCCCGCCTCCCATGTGCCGCGAATCGAAGAAACAGAACGGCCACGTCGAAGGGACGAGCCACGCAGCGACGAACGCGCGAAAGAACCCGCGCGCCGTGTAGTCGGTAAGCCCCGCGTAAAATGCGAGCGCCTTGAAGTCGGCGCCTTCGCCGATCTTCACGCCGAGCATGCTGAACTGGTACGGGTAAATCGGCGTACCGTGGCGGAGGTAGCTCAGGACCTGTAGGCCGACGGCGGGCGCGAGGCCAACGAGGAAGGCTGCGAGCGCGCGAAGCAGCACGCTTCGCCTTGGAACGGTGATCCGGAAGCCACGACGCTCCGTGAACTTCAGGTACGCGAGCACCGCGAAGAAGAAGACGGAGAGGTACGGCGCCTGCTGGCGCGACATCGTGAAGATGAACGTGGCGATGGAGATCGCGCCGTAGGCCGTCCAGCGGACGGACTTCGCTTCGTTTGCGATGCGCAGGATCGTGAACAGGAAAAACGCCAAGAGCCCCGGGATCGCCCAGTCGACGTACCCGGAGAACACTTGGCTGTTCACCATCGGGACCAGCACGTAGCTCGCAGCCGAATAGAGCGCCGCGCGCGGATCGCCGGTCAGCTCGCGAATGAAGCCGTAAATGGCGACAGCGGAGAGCGGCAGCGCCAGCGCGAACGCGAAGAAGAGGCCGTCCAGCCCGAATGCCGCGAGGAACGGCAGGTTGACGAGCTCGACGAACGGGCGAAACCCGAGGAGTGCCCAGTTGTCGAATTTGTCGAGACCGAGCGAGCCGTGCTTCAGCAGCTCGACGACGGGAGGCACGCGATGGCCGAAGCCGTCCCAGCTCACGAACCCGAGGAAGAAGTAGTGGATGGCGATGCAGTGCGCGATGACGATCCCGAGAAGCGGGAACCGCCAGCGCGTCAGGACATCGTGGAATCGGTGCGCACGCCCGTTCGCCGCTTGCTGCGCGCCGTCGTTCATCGCGGCGTGTAGTTAACACGTCGAGTGACACCGTGAAAGCCGACCTGGCCGCGCCCTTCTCGGCGTGCTGTCGTCCGCGCACCGCGAGCACGCTTGCGGTCTTCGCGTTGATCCTCGGGCCACGACCGCGTCACGACGTTCGCTCTGATCTCGGTGTCGTGGTTTTCGCCCCGGGTGTCATCGGGTGGCAACACCTCGTCCGTTCCTTGACGACGAGCGGGCAGGGTGGCACTAACTTGCCGGGACTGGCTTTTGCCTTCCGTTTAGCTTTCACCTGGAGTCACGTCCGTGTTCGACGTCAAGCTTATGCGCTGGATCGACAACCAGGTCGGCAACCTGGCTTGTAACGCGCTCGCGACTGCCAAGCGCCTAGGGGCGCCCTTTCGGCGAGAGACGACCGACTACAAGAAGATCCTCGTCACGAAGTTCTTCGGAATGGGGTCGATCATCGTGGCGACGCCGGCTCTCCAGGCGCTTCGGGATGCGTACCCGAACGCCGAGATCCACTTCGTCTCGTTCTCCTCGAACAAGGAGATCCTCGAGATCCTCGGGTTGACGGACAAGAACTGGTTCGTCGACAACTCGACGCCCTCGGCCTTCGCCGCCTCGACGCTGGCCCTCGCCCGCGACCTGCGCGCCGAGAAGTTCGATCTGATGCTGGACTTCGAGTTCTTCGCCAAGTTCCCGCTCGTGTTGGCGGGGCTTGCCGGAATCCCGAAGAAGGCGGGCTTCTATCTCACGCAGGAGCCGTGGCGCCGGACGCTCCTCGACGTGCCCGGCTCGTACAACCACTACTTCCACACGAAGGACATCTTCGTCTCGCTCGTGTACCTGCTGACGACCGGGGACCTCTTCTACCTCGACTTCGAGGAGTTCCGCCGGCGTTACGCGTACCCGCAGGTGGAGGTGGAGCCGGCCGCGCGAGAGCACGTCGAAAGGCTCCTGTCGACGCTCGGCATCGCCAGCTCGCGCACGTTCGTCATCAATGCGAACACGTCCGCCGATCTCGCGCCCGAGGTGCGGAAGTGGCCCGTCGAGCGCTACGTCGAGCTCGCACGGCGTCTCCTCCACGAGAACCCCGGGTCGTCGGTCGTCTTCATCGGCGCCAAGTCCGAGCGCCCATACGTCGAGGGCATCGTCAACACCGTCGACGATCCGCGTGCGGTCAGCCTCGCCGGCGAGCTATCGCTCCGGCAATTGCTCGCGCTCTTCGACCGTACGGAGCTCTTCGTCACCAACGACAGCGGTCCGATGCATCTTGCCTGTCTCGTCGACACGCCGATCGTCGGCCTGTTCTTCGCGGACACTCCGACTGTCTTCGGTCCGGTCGCCTCGCGCACGGCGACCATCTCGCCACCGCTGTACTCGATCCCTCTCTTCACCGTCTACAACGGCAAGGACGTCGTTGCGGGGCGCCCGGTCGACACGATCGACAACACTGCCGCAAGGTCCGTCGGTGTCGACCGCGTCCTCGAGGAGTGCCGCTCGCTCCTTGCCGAGCCCGCATCCGCCGTCACCGTGTCCGCACCGATTCACTGAGCATGACGGACCAGGAGATCGTCATCCACGCGATCGCGCACGCGCTTCGCGACGGCGCGCGCCTCCGTTACGCGACGCTCCAGCACTGCGGTGGAGAGATCGCCCGCGCCGCCCGGATCGTCGTCGATGCTCTGAAGGGCGGGAAGAAGGTCCTCGTGTTCGGAAACGGTGGCAGCGCCGCCGACGCGCAACACATCGCTGCCGAGCTCGTCGGACGCTTCGTCTTGGAGCGAGCTCCGCTTCCGGGAATCGCGCTGACCGTCGACACGTCGGCGTTGACCGCGATTGCGAACGACTACGGCTTCGATCAGGTCTTCGCCCGTCAGCTACGCGGTCTCGGCAACGAGGGCGACGTCGCGATCGCCATCACGACGAGCGGCAAGTCGCCGAACGTGCTCGCCGCGATCGAGGCTGCTCGCGAGAAGAAGATGCACGTCATCGGCCTCACCGGTGCGAAGGGCAAAGCCTTTCCGGAGGTCTGCGACGCGTGCATCGTCGTTCCATCGACGAACACCGCGCGGATCCAGGAGATCCACATCACCGTCGGTCATCTCCTCTGCGAGGCGGTGGACGCCCTGCTCCACTCGGACGAGAAGCAGGACGGTGCGCACGGCGGTGATCGCCAGGAGAGCAGCGCCGGCAAGGTCCTCGATCTCGACACGCTCGTCGCCCTCCGTGAACGGTGGCGCCAGGAAGGTCGCGCCGTGGTGTGGACGAACGGCGTGTTCGACGTCCTCCATGCCGGCCACCTATCGTCGCTCCGCGCTGCGCGAGCACACGGTGACGTCCTGGTCGTCGGGATCAATGCCGACGAGACCGTGCGCGCAGCGAAGGGCCCGTCACGTCCGATCTACCCGGCGGCCGAGCGCGCCGACATGCTCGCGGCCCTCGAGGTGGTCGATCACGTCGTCGTCTTCAGCGAGCCCACGCCCGTCGAGGTGCTCTCCAAGCTGAAGCCCGACGTCCATTGCAAGGGAGCGGACTACGCCCCTCCGCACGGCGCTCCGATGCCCGAGGCCGATCTCGTGCGGAGCTATGGCGGCCGCATCGAGTTCCTTCCGCTCGTCCCTGGACGATCGACGACGTCGACGGTCGCGCGTCTCGGCTCGGCTGCGAGCGCAGAGGCGTCTGCGCCGACGCCCTCGGGCGAATGAGCCGGCAAGGCGCCCGCGCGCTGCTCCTCGATCGCGACGGGACGCTCATCCGCGACGTGGGCTACCCGCGCGATCCCGCGACGGTCGAGCTCCTTCCCGGAGTCGCCGAAGCGCTGCGCGAGGCGCGCAAGCTCGGGTTCCAGCTCGTCATCGTCAGCAACCAGTCAGGGGTCGCGCGGGGACGTATCACCCCGAGCGAAGCGCGTTTGGTGCAAGCCCGCGTAGAGAAGCTCTTCGGTGAGGAAGGCGTCGTCTTCGACGGCGCTTGGTTCTGCTTTCACGGGCCGGACGAGGGATGTCACTGCCGTAAGCCGTCCCCAGGAATGCTCCTGCAGGCTGCCGGAGTGCTCGAGCTCGATCTCGCGCGCTCGATCATGATCGGCGACAAGGCATCGGACATCGATGCGGGGCTCGCTGCCGGCACGGGCACGATCGCCTTCGGCGTCGCGCACCCGAAGGCGGACGCCACGTTCGCATCCTGGGACGACCTCATCCGCTGGGTGCGCGTCAAAAGCTGACGTTGACCGGCGGAAGGGCTAAAAGGACCCCGCCATGACGCGAGATGCTGCGGGCGCCGTGAAGAAGCTCGAAGAATTTTGCGGACAACGCGTGCTCGTCGTCGGCGACCTGATGCTCGACGAGTTCGTCCGCGGCGATGTCGCGCGCATCTCCCCCGAAGCGCCCGTCCCGATTCTCGAGGTCAAGGAGCGCACGGCAATGCCGGGGGGCGCCGCCAACGCCGCCGCGAACGTCGCGAGCCTCGGCGGCAAGGTGGCTCTCGTGGGCTGCATCGGGTCGGACCTGCCGGGTGACACCACGCGGCGCTTGGTCGAAGACGCAGGCATCGATGGGAGCGGGTTCGTCGTCGATCCGTCGCGCCCGACCACGGTCAAGACCCGTATCGTCGCCCGAAATCAGCAGGTGGTGCGCATCGACCACGAGACACGGGGCACGTTCGGTCCCGCGATCGGCGAAGCGATCGCAAGCTCGGTGCGCGCAGCGCTGAAGAGCGCCGATGCCTGCATCATCTCGGACTACGGCAAGGGCATCGTCACTCCAGAGTTGGTCCGTGTGGTCGTCGACGCCGCCGCGGGAAAGCCGATCGTCGTCGATCCCAAACGGCGCGACTTCGCGGCGTACAAAGGCGCAACGGTGATCACGCCGAACCTCGGAGAGCTCGAGCTCGCGGTCGGCCGGACGTGCGGAAACGTCGACGACATCGTCGAGGCAGCGCAGAGCGTCCTCCCGCAGCTCGGCGGCTGCGCCGTGCTCGTCACGCGTGGCCCCGGCGGCATGTCGCTCGTCGAGGCGGGCAAGCCGGCGCTTCACGTCCCCGCTCGAGCCCGAGCCGTATTCGACGTCACGGGCGCCGGCGACACCGTCGTGGGCACGCTCGCCCTCGCGCTCGCTGTTGGACTTCCGCTCGCCGTCGCGATCGACGTTGCGAGCGCCGCGGCGGCAATCGCCGTGAGCAAGCCGGGCACCGCAACAGTCACGATCGAAGAGCTCCGCGCCGAGCTCAGGGGACACGAATCATGACGACGACCTCCGAGGGGACCACCAGCAGCAAGCCTTCCAAGGCCACGGCAACCTGTGGCGCATGTGGTGGCGGCACGCGTTCCGACGTTGCCCGTCCCGCGTCGACCTATGCTCCTCGCGGGGAGTACGGCATCGCCACCTGCGAGAGCTGCGGCTCCGGTCGAACGGTGCCCATCCCCGACCTCGAGGAGCTGAATGCGTTCTACGCGAAGGAATACAAGTACGACGCGCACCTGCTGATCGCCGAGGAGAAGCGATGGCGCGCGCGGCACATCCTCGACACCGCGCTGCCCGCAGGAGCGAAGCGCGTCCTCGATGTCGGGTGCATGTACGGCTACCTTCTCGAGGAGGCGAAGGCGCGCGGCGTGAAGGACGCGATGGGCGTGGAGCTCTCCGCCGGCCCGGCGAAAGCCGCCGTCGCGAACGGGCTCGACGTCTTCTGCGGCAGCATCGAAGCTTTCGCGGAGAAGAAGCCGGGTGAGTTCGATCTCATCGTCGCGCAGCACGTCCTCGAGCACGTGCCCGACCCTGTCTCCTTCCTCCAGTGTGCCCGCGAGCTGCTCGCACCCGGCGGCAAGGTGTGCATCGCCGTGCCCAACTACGATGCACGCGCGCGCAAGGTCTTCCGCGAGGCTTGGGGTTGGTACCAGGTGCCCGTCCATCTCCACCACTTCGGTCCGCGAGGGCTCACGAGCGTCCTCGAGGAAGCAGGGTTCCGGACCGACCGCACCGAACGGCGAGGGGGCGATTCGCTCTTCGTCCTCATGACGCTGCTCCAGAGCCTCGGAAAGATGCCGAGCTCGGCCGATGCGAAGGCGCCATCCGCCGTTGGTCGAGCGCTCCTGCGGACCGCGAGCACGGTGTTGCGGCCGTATTACTTCGTCGGCGATGACGAGCTGCTCGTCGTCGCGTCCCCGCGCTGAGAAGCGACGTCGCGAGAATTCATGTTGGACACGGATCGAGAGTCGGATCGCAACACGCCGGCGCGTGCGAACAGCGTTCCTCGATCGCGCGCTGAGATCGTGACGTTCGCACGCGACACGCTCCCGGCAGCGCTGCTCGCCTTCGTCATCCTCGCGGCGAGCTTCTGGGTGATTCCGCGCAAGACGCGGAACCCTCTCGCGGAGACGGCCGTCTGGTCGCTCCTCGTCG
>JAEXCN010000459.1 GCA_023402175.1 Pseudomonadota bacterium
ATCCACACCACATCGCCGAACGAATGGCACTGCCCGGTCATGCTCCGAGCGCTCGTAGTCGAGCGCGTCGAGGGGAGAGCGCTCGTAGTCGAGCGCGTCGAGGGGAGAGCGCTCGTAGTCGAGCGCGTCGAGGGGAGAGCGTCCCCAATCGTGGAAGAAGCGGAAGAACGGCTCTTCGTCGCCGTGCTCGCGTCGCCTTCCATCCCGAACGAGACCGTCGCTCCGAATGCGAGCCCGACTTCGGCGAGGCGCGCGAGGACGTCGCGAACGGCGTCTGGCCGGACGACGCGCACGGTGAGGTCACCGGCGCGCGCACGCGCCTGCGCGATCGTTTGGCCCGGCAAGACACCGAGCGCACGCGCCTCGCGCGAGACGACGGACAGCCGTGAATTGCCGAGCAGCTGCGTCTCGGTCATCGGCGGAGGCGCAACGACGACGGCGAGCGGCAGCTTCGCGCTCGACTCATCCAGCTCCTCGCGCACGAGCTCGATCCGAAGCTCGGGCAGGCTCACCGCGCAGACTCGCATCCGGACCGCCTTCCCTGCCCTCAGCCCGCCTGACGGACGCCCTGGGCAAACGTGTCCAGCGGATCGAAGAGCCGCACGACCTGCTGCGACGAGCCATGACCGCGCCGGTCCTTGGTGACGCGGACCGAGAGCGCGTCGGGACGGCGCTCGACCTCGATGCGCATCGCGACCGGCCACGGCACTGCGCGAGGAGCGAGCGCGCTCGTGAGGAGGAGCGACGTTGTGCCGTTTTCCTCCGCCGCGAGAGCGAGCTTGCGTACGACGACGGCGCCCGCATCGTGCGTCGGGCCCGAGCCGGCAGCGCGCTTCGGGGTCGTTTTGGGGCCACCGAGATCGTTGCGATGAGGAGCGTCGATCACGACGAGCGCGAACGCGCCGGAGGACGCGACCTTCACCGCCGTCCGCGCGAGCGCTTGCGGCGATGGGCGAACGACGAGAAGTCGTTCGAGATCCACGCCCGCCTGCACGAGCGCGGGAGCGTAGAGCGATGGGACGTCTGCATGCGCCGGCGTGATCCAGGCGCACCATGCGTGCGCATCGGAAGCATGCACGGTGCGCATGGCCGCGACCGCGATCGAGGTCGCGCCGCCGCGCATCGACTCCGGGCAGCGAAGCGGCGAGCTCGCCGACGAGGCTTTGCCGTGCAGACGCGGAAGCGCGGCGATCTCGACGACGCCTCGTGGCAGCCCGCGATCCGGCAGCGCGTGTTCGAGCTCCGGCCAGTCCACGCGAAGGATCGAACGTGCAGGAAGCAGCGCCTCCGTTCCCTGGAGGACGCCCAGACGCGCGAGCGCCGTTGCATCGAGATTGAGGGAGGCCAGCGCCGACATACTGAACATAATAACAGTACCTCCCCACTCCTGCAAGGCGACGCTGGATCGCCCTTCTTTCGCGGTGTTGGCGTGTGTCTCGTCGCCGCCGTCCTTTCTTCTCCAGCCTAGGACCGGAGCCAGGCGAACGCGATCTCTCGCCTGCTCGCGCCAGCGCCGCGCCAGCGCCGCGCCAGCGGCGCGCACGACGAACGTCGACGAGAACCAGAGACGGATGAGCCTTCGTTCGCCGCACCTCGTCTGCTCGGCGGCGAGGCGCGCGAGCACGAAGACGACCGCGACCGAATTGCAATGGTTCTTTCCGTCGCCCGCGCTAGATACGACGCGTGGACGCTACTCTCCCGCGCCTTCGACTCGCCGAAGATCCCCGGCTCGACCGACTCGTCGCGATCTTCGAGCAGATGGGCTCGGTGCTCGTTTGCTATTCGGGCGGGATCGACAGCGCCTTCGTCCTCGCCGTCGCGCACCTGGTGCTCGGCGACAAGTGCATCGGGATGACGGCCGTGAGTCCGAGCCTTGCTCCGTTCGAGCTCGAGGACGCCGTCTCCGTCGCGCGCAGCATCGGTGCGCGCCACGAGCTCGTCGAGTCGCACGAGATCGAAGACGAGAACTACGCGAAGAACGACGTCGACCGCTGCTTCCACTGCAAGAGCGAGCTCTATCGACTGAGCGCGAAGAAGCAGGTCGACTGGAAGATGGGCCACGTCGTCAACGGGACGAACCTCGACGATCTCGGCGACTACCGGCCCGGGCTCGAGGCCGCGAAGGAGGCTGGCGCGCGCAGCCCGCTCGTCGAGGCAGGCCTCTCGAAGGCGGACGTACGCGCCCTCTCGCAGGCGATCGGCCTCGGGATCTGGGACAAGCCCGCCGCGGCATGCCTCTCGAGCCGACTCCCTTACGGCACGCGCGTCACGCGCGAGCGCCTCGCGCAGATCGGCTCGCTCGAAGACGAGATTCACAAGCTCGGGATCCGCCAGGCACGCGTGCGCTGGCACGCATCGTCGCCCGAAACCGTCATCGCCACGAAGGAAGCCGCGATCGCGCGCATCGAGATCGGGCGCGACGAGATGCTGAAGGCCTTCGACGCGCGCGACGCAATCGTCGCCGCAGGCAAGCGTCTCGGCTTCACGTACGTGACGCTCGATCTCGCGGGCTACCGGACCGGCAGCCACAACGAAGTGCTCACGTCACGGCGCACGCTGCCGGTCCTCTCGTAGCGAGCGAGCTCGGCGGCAGCGCGACGAAACGCATCCGTGCGCGTGTCACGGTGCGCCTCTTGCACCGCTTTCGTGGCGAGGAGCTCGCCATGGAAGTCGCCACTCAGCAGACCGCCGAACCCATCGTCGTCGAAGCTCAGGAGATCTTCGCTCGCGTGTTCGTACCGGTCGACTTCACGCGCTCTTCGCGTCAAGCCGTCGGCGTAGCGCTCGCGTTGAAGCGCTCCTTCGGCTCGAAGGTCTGCGTCTTCCAGCTCGCGGAAGAGGGCGGCGCCGACGAGTTCCTCGGCGGGCTCGGCGACCCGGCGACGCCAGGCGACCTCGTCAGGAATGCACGCGAGCGACTGCAGCGCTTCGTCGAGAACATTGCGCCTGCCTTTGCCGGATCCGTCGAGGTCCGCGCGTGCGTCGACGTGAAGCCGCTCGAAGAGATCCGCGACGAGGCTCGACGCTGGGGCGCCACGCTGGTCGTCGCCGCCACGACGTTCAAGGGCATCTTCCGATCCCCTGCCGAGAAGCTCGTGCACGGGTTCGACATCCCGCTCCTGCTCATCCCGTGCGTCGAAGAAGAGGAGTGAGGCGCGACTTGGTTGCGCCGACCGCGTTCAGCCCGGGTGCTGCGCGCGCCACGTGCGCGCGACCGTCTGCACGAGCGGGATGCGCGCGAGCGGATTCGGATGCGTGCGCAGGAACTGGACGGGATTGAGCAGGCTCAGCGGCCCGCCGCCTCCTCCTGCCCGCTCGATCCGCGCGAAGTAGTCGAGAAGGAGGACGCCGCCCGTATCGGACCACTCGTATTGCGGACGGCGCGCGCGTCCGGCATCGAGCGCGTTGACGCACCCGGCCGAATCGGCCGCGGCTTCGCCGGCCTGGTTGAAGAGCGGCACGACGGAGAGCAGTCGCCCGAGCCGCGCCGGATCCGGACCGCTGCCCATCGGCTGGCCCTTCGCGCAGCCGGTGTGTCCGAGGTAGTGGTGCGCGAGCTCGTGACCGAACGTGAAGGCGATGACGTCGTCGAAGATCTCGTGCGCGCGTGACCAGCGCCGCGGATCCGGACCGAGGTTCGCAGGGATGATTCCGGCAGGGAGCGCCGCGCGCGCCTTGTCGCTCTTCACCATCTGCGGAAGCACCGCGGCGGTGTACTGCTCGTACGTCTGCGTGCCGAACAGCTCGTCGGTCGCCTTCGTCTGCGCGATCGCATCGACCGCTTCGAGGATGCCCGTCGTCGCGGCGAGGAACGGCGAGCCTTGCTCGTCACAACCTGCGTACGCGTTGACTTCGACCGTCGGATCGAACGTGAGCGGGATCCCGCGGACGAGCGCCTGGTTCTGCGGCGAGAGAGAATTGATGAGCTCCGCGACCACGTTGCGAACCTCCTGCTGCTGCGCGGCGACGCCGACAAGCGGAGCGAGGAGCGGACGCGCCGCCGGCTGAGGTTGCACCGGCCCTTGCGGGATCGGCTGCTGCGGCTGCGGCGCTTGCGGCTGGCCGTAATAGGGCGGCGGCTGCTGCGGGGGCTGCGGAGGGTACGGGTAGTACTGCGGCGGCTGTTGCGGGGCCGGCGCCGTGGACGCCTGCGTGGATGCCTGACAGGCACCAGCGCCGATTGGAAGGCCGATCACGAGCGCGGCCGTGGCGCACGCACGCAAGATGCTCGAACACCCGGAGAAGACGTCAGGAAGCTTCGGCACGCTCGTTATCTACCAGAGTCGGGTTTTGCGGAGCAGACGTCACGTTCGACGATCGCCACGCGCCCGTCTTCAAATCGAGGCGTTCGGTCGCGCTCAGGACTCGCCGGCGGTCTTCGGCGGGATGGACTCGGTCGCATCCAGCGCACGCAGCGCAGCGAGGAGCGCGCGCGCATCCTGGAAGCGATCGTCGGCGCGCTTCGCGAGCGCCCGCTCGATCACGGCGCGCAGCGCAGGCGGCGCCTCGACCGGCCCCGGCTCGGACGCGACGAGCGCGGCGGGCGCAACGCTCGGCATCCGACGCGACGCGGGCTGCACTCCGGAGTCGGCGCGCGCTTCCGCGAGCCGCATCGCGAACGAGCTCGGCGGACGCGTCCCCGGCTTCCACATGTCCGCGACCGACACCGGCGGCGGCTCACCGACGAGGCATTCGTACAGCACCGCGCCCGCCGCGTAGATGTCGCTCCGGTGATCGATCTCGAGGCCGCTCTCTTGCTCGGGCGACATGTACCCGGGCGTGCCGAGCGGCGCGCCCATGTTCGTGATGCGCATCTCCTCCCATTCGACGCGCGCGATGCCGAAGTCGAAGACCTTCACCCGCTCGTTGCTCGCGGCCTCCTCGTCGGGGACGAGATAGATGTTCGACGGCTTGAGGTCGCGATGAACGACGCCTGCAGCATGGATCGCGACGAGCGCCTCGGCGACTTGCTTCGCGATCGGAAGGACCTCGCGCGCAGGCAGCCGGACGCGATACTTGAGGCGCGTCGCGAGCATCTCGCCCTGGAGGAGCTCCATCACGAGATACGACGTGCCGTCCGGCAGGTGTCCGTGATCGATGACCTCGACGACGTTCGGATGCCACGACAACCCGAGCGCCTCCGACTCGCGACGAAGGCGATCCGACGCCGTCACGTCGTGCGCCGTCGCCGCGCGGAGCAGCTTGATTGCGACCGGCAGCCCGTCGGTGATCCGCGCCGCTTCGTAGATGACGCCGCTCGCGCCCGAGCCCATGCGCGCGCCGATGCGGTACTGACCGGCGACGACCGATCCTTCGAGCTCGCCTGCGCCCGCGCGCGTTTCGGTCTCACGAAGCGCGAGGCTTCGTTCGAGCGCGCTCACACGCATCGCCTGCGCGGCCGTCTCGATGCGACGCACGCGATCGCGCGTCCAGAGGAGGCCCGCAGCAGCACCAGCGACGGGGATCAAGAGCGCCGCGAGCGTCGACGCGGTCGATGGATGTGCCGCGAGAGCCGCACCGCCGGCCGCGGCGCCTGCGATCGCGCCCACCGCAACGCCACGCGCAGGCGTCGGCAAAGGCCAGCGCACCTCGAACTCCTGCGCGTCGTTCGTCTTGGCGTGGAGGACGACCTTGCCGTGCGCGTACCCGAACAGCGTCGGGACGACCGAGAGCTCCACCTGTCGGATGCGCGCGAGCAGCCCGTCTTCTTCGAGCTTCGGATCGTGCGCGATGCGTACGCGCCCGCGCCAGTAGCCGGGGCGAGCCTCGATCTTCTCCCACAGCGTCGTGCGACCGTGCTCGCTCTCCGACGACTCGATGCGCGCGAACGCCTCCTCCGGTGCTCGCGTCCCGCGGAGGACGCGGGCCCAGACGCCGAGGTTGTCGCGCGCAGCAAGGTAAGGAGCGACGCGCTCGAGCCCGTCGACCGAGAGCTGCTCGACGAATGCGCCGAGCGCCGAGTGCAACGCAGCGAGCGGGAGCAGGCGCGTCTCGTCCTCGAGGTCGCCGCGTGCGAGGCGGGTCTTCGTGATCCACGCCTCTGCGGCAGCCGTTCCCTTCTCCGCTTCGAGACACGAGAGCAGTGCCTTCAATTTCGAGGCGCTCGTCTGTCCAGAGGGATACGTGTGCCGGGCCTTCACGCGGTTCTCGGAGCGTACGCCGATGCGGCCCGGTCGCGCCATGGCGCTCTCGCGATCCAGGCGTGCGGTCGCGCTCGTTCGCTTTCTCCGGGTGCGAGCACGTCCTCCCGCCCCTTGCACGCGGCCGTGCAGCCCGGACGCGCCTCGTGCAGCCGGATTGGACTAGCATCGGGCGCGTGGACGAGAGCACGCCGGACGAGAACGATGAGCATCGTCACGAGCCAAGCGCGCTCGTGCAGGAGGCGGCGTGCGCCGAGCGTGTCGTCGTCCTCAAGGTCCGCGTGCCCGGCCGGACGTCGCTCGTCCTCGTCGGCGCAACGCGGTCGGGTCCGTCGGGCGCAGCGCTCATCACGAGCGAAGCGCGCCGCGAGATCTGGGGCGGACGCCTCCCACCGGGCGCCGTCCGGCAGCGCGCGAGAGAGGACGCGCTCGCCGGAGCACGCGTCGTTGCGCTCGGTCCGAACGAAGCATTCATCGACCAACATGGATCGGCACGCGTCGTCCGCGCCGACGGCGGCCGCGTGGTCGTGACCGACGACGGAACGCCCGCCGACGTCACGCGCTTCATCTCGCTCTCGGACGACGAGCGCACCGCCCTCGAGACACGTGGGAACGCGATCGCTCAGGCGATCGCGGCCGACGCAATCGAGGCGCGTCGCGCGGAGATCACGCGACTCCTCGAGCGCGCGATTCAGCGCATCGACCGGCGGCGCGATGCGATCCGTGGTGACCTCGACAAGATCGCGCAGGCCGATCGGATCGCGGG
>JAEXCN010000481.1 GCA_023402175.1 Pseudomonadota bacterium
ACGTGAGCCGCTGCTCGATGTGCTCGGCGTGGTGCGAAGGCGCGGCCGAAGGCGACGTGCTCGTCGACACGGTGGTGAGCTCGCGGCGGGCGACGGCGAGCACGCGGAGCGACGCCTGGCTCATGCGCTCCGCCTCGGCGAGGATCCGCTCGCGCCCGGCGTCGTCGAGCATCGAGAGACCATCGTGCGTGAGCGCGTGCACGCACAGCGGGAGTAGGACGTCGGCGCTGCCCTTCGTGTGCGCGATCTCGCGGCCGGTCTCGTCGAGCGCGACGACGGTCATCCGCTTGCGATCGCTGTCGAACGGGATCTCCGTGAGCACCTGGTGCGACGGCGCGACGGACTCCTTGGGGAGGCCGCCTTTGGCGCACAGCGTGAGGAGCGCGCCTTCGGTGGGATCGCCGACGACGCGCCAGGCGCCGTCCTTGCGCTCGAGCGATGCCGTGTTTGCGAGCGTGATCGTCGCGAGCAGCTCCTTGAGCGCCGCTCGTTCGGCGCACTCGACCGCCTTGCCGTCGCCGTCGAGGATCTCGCCGGTCGGGTCGTAACCGGTGCCCGTCACGCTGTAACGGATCTCGCCGGCGAAGATCTCGCGCACCGTCATCTCGTTCTGCGTGAGCGTGCCGGTCTTGTCCGAGCAGATGACCGTCGCGGCGCCGAGCGTCTCCACCGCCGCGAGCTTGCGGACGATCGCGCCCTTCTTCGCCATCCGCTGCATGCCGAGGGCGAGCGTGATGGTCGTGATCGCCGGCAAGCCTTCCGGGATCGCAGCAACGGCGAGGCTGACGGCGGCGAGCAGGAGCTCCTGCCACGTGCTGTCGCCGCGGTAGAGGCCCCACGCGAACATGACGACGCTGATCGCGATGCACGCGACGAGGATGCGCTTGCCGAAGTGATCGAGGCGCTCTTCGAGAGGCGTCTTCTGCTCCTCGGACTGCGAGAGCATCGTCGAGAGCTTGCCGAGCTCGGTGTCTTTGCCGGTCGCGACGACCAGCGCACGACCTTTTCCGCGCACGATCGAGGTGCCGGTGAAGAGCATCGTCGCGCGATCGCCGATGGGAGCGTCGTCCGGGAGCTCCGCACGTGCGTCCTTCGAGATCGGCAGCGACTCGCCGGTCAGCGCTGCTTCTTGCGTGGCGAGGTTGATCGTCTGCAGCAGCCGCGCGTCGGCGGCGACCGCATCGCCCGCCTCGAGCTCGAGCACGTCGCCCGGCACGACACACGCGGCCGGGACGATCTTCACGACGTCGCCGCGCCGAACCCGCGCGTTCGGCGTCTGCATCTTCTTCAGCGCGTCGAGCGCCTGCTCCGCGCGACGTTCCTGGTAGTAGCCGAGGAACGCGTTGAGCACGACGATGAGCCCGATCGCGATCGCGTCGCCGAAGCGCGCGAGGAACGACTCGTTCGACTTCGAGCTCGCCCCGTTGATCGTCGCGATGACGGCCGCGACGAGGAGCGTGAGGACGATCGGGTTCGCGAACTGCGCGAGCATGCGCTTGAGCGCGCTCGGAGGAGGCGCCGAAGGCAGCTCGTTCGGGCCGTGCTCGCGCAGCCGAGCCGCCGCCTTCTCTTCGTCGAGCCCACGGATGGGATCGGCCGCGAGGCGCTCGTACAGCGCCTCGATGGGCTCGCTGTGATGGGTCAACGCGCGAGCGATGTCGCGCTTCGACGCGTCGCTCTTCGGACGTGCTGAAAGGGGAGCCGCTTCCGTGCTCACGAGCCGACGCAGCTTACTACGCCAAGCGATGCCGGCGCGAGAGACCCGCCACCGGACGAAGCGGGCTCGTCAGCGGCGCGGCACGCTCGTGCAAAGCATGCACGAACGTGCAGGGATGAAGCCGCGCGGCGGAGAGCCCTCCGGCGGAGTCGGGGGGCCCCGACGGAATCGTGGACACGATCAGCGGCCGGCCTTGCGCTGCTCTTGCTGCTGCTCGGCCTCGAGCTCCTCGAGCGCCGCGGCGAGCTCGTCTTGCTCGGTGCGCGCTTCGGCGACCGGCGGGGCTTCGACGCGCTTCGGGACCTCGGCGCGGACCGGCGGAGCCTCCTCCGGCGGAAGCATCCCCATCTTGCGCTTGAGCGCGAGCAGGTCGTCCTCTGCACCGGCGGTGCGTTCCAGGTTGGAGAACTTCGAAGCGAGGATGTCGCCCGTGTACTCCTCCTGGATCTCGCCGGCGGCCTCCGCTTCGGCCTCCATCTGATCGATCTTGCCGGCCATGCGCTCGAAGGTCTCGAAGGCGCTCTGGTCCCGGAGACCGTGCATCGTCTCCTGGATTGCCTTCTGCGCCTCGGCGCGCTTCTTCCGGGCGATGAGGACGTTCTTCTTCCTCTTCGCCTCCTCGATCTTGTCGTTCAGCATCCGAAGCGCCTTCTTCAGCTGATCGACGGCGTTCTTCTGCTTGGTCCACTGCTCTTTGAAGGTCTCGGCGAGCTGGTCGTGCTCCTTCTTGCGAGCGAGGGCCTCCTTCGCGAGCTCTTCGTTCCCGGCCCGGAGCGCCATCATCGCGCGACGCTCCCACTCGGCAGCGTGCGCCATCTCCTGCTCGAACTGCTTCGCGAGGCGCTTCTCGTCGGCGATCGAAGCAGCGACCTGCTTCTTCGCCTCGACGAGCTGGTTGTTCATGTCGAGAACGACCTGGTTCAGCATCTTCTCCGGGTCTTCGGATTTGCTGATGAGGTCGTTGAGGTTCGACTTGATGAGCTGAGCGAGCCTGCTGAAGATGCCCATGATCAGGCGGTTCCTTTCGGGCGAACCGATGCGGCCTTGGAGAGCTCTGCGAGGGTCGCGACCTGCTGCGCGAGCGTGACGTCGATCTCGTCGAGCGTAGCTTCGAGCTCGTTGTAATCGAGGTTCTCGAGCTCGAGAGCGCTCACGAGGACGATGCGCGAGTCCTCGAGGCCGAAGCTCGTATGCACGAGAGACTTGGCGTTCAACGTCAGCAGCTTCTTGAAGAGCTCGGCGTTCGCGGCGTCCGCGCCCTCGACGTCGCCGACGTGAACCCGGAGCACCACGAGCGGTGGGTCGACCCGCAACGCGGTGGGCGGCATGTTTGTTCCGCCGTGGACGAGGAACGTTCCGGGTTGATCGTCGACCGGGGAAAACCGCCGGTTCATCTTGCCGAGGTACGCCTCGACGTCGTTCACGGTTCGCATGGGTGTCGTCCGAATCTCCGGTCAAAGGGGCAGACTGGGGCTCCGCCGCGCGTCCATCCTAACCACGCGATCGCAGCCGCCCACGTCTCTCGTCTCCTACATCCACGAGGCTCGCGAGGCTAGATGGCCTCCGTGTCGCCTTCAACGCTCTCCGCCCCTGATTCGCGCCGCCGCTGGCGCCGGCAACCCCGGGATTTTCGCGCGGGAAGCCGCCGGCCCGTGCGAATCGGAGCTTCCGGGCGGCCGGGCGGACCCCCGGCCCGGCAACGCCGAGGCTCGTCCTCGGCCATTCGGCGCCATTTCGATTCGGGCTACCGCTCAGCATCTCCGTGCTACGCTCCGGCGGGATGGCATCTGAGCCTGGCCTCGCGCCGGGATCGATAATCGGCGGAATTTACAAGATTCGTCGGCTGATCGGTCAGGGAGGCATGGGGGAGGTGTATGCCGCGGAAGCCCGGGGCGGCGAGAAGGTCGCGCTCAAAGTCCTCCACGAGCGCGCCGCGCAGGACCCCGACCTCGTCGCGCGCTTCAACCGCGAGGCAGACATCGCGAAGAAGATCGCGTCGCCCTACGTCGCGGCGATCCTCGGCTCGGGCAAGGAGAAGGACGGCCGCCTCTGGATCGCGTTCGAGCGTCTCGTCGGCGAAGGTCTCGACGAGCGGCTCCGTCGCGAGCAATACCTTTCGTTCGCCGAGGTCGCGCCGATCGTCGAGGACTCGCTCCAGGGCCTCAACGCTGCGCACCAGGCGCACGTCGTTCATCGCGACATCAAGCCCGCGAACCTGTTCATCGAGAAGCGAAAGCTCACGCCGGAGGAGATCCAGGCGGGCGACGCCGAAGAGCGCACGCGCATCCTCGACTTCGGCGTCTCGAAGATGAAGTCGAACGCCACGCGGCGGAGCGAGCCGTCGCTCACCGCGTTCGATGCGACGCTCGGAAGCTTCGCGTACATGGCGCCGGAGCAGGTCCGCGGATCGGCACGCGTCGACGAGCGCGCGGATCTCTATGCGCTCGGCGCCGTCGCGTTCCGTGCGCTCACGGGCCGGTTGCCGTTCGAGGGATCGAACGCGCTCACGTTGATCGCGCTGAAGCTCGATCGCGATCCTCCGACGCTCGCGCAGACGACCGGCGACACGTGGCCGGCGGCGATCGAGCGGTATCTCGCGAAGATCATGGCGCGCGAGCGCGATCGGCGCTTCGGCAGCGCGATGGAAGCGCTCGAGCAGTGGCGGAAGGTCTGCCGCGTGATGGGCAACTCTCGAAAGCAGCGGCCTGCACCTGCGCCGCCGCCTTCATCGTTCTCGCTGCGCGATGACCGGACCGAGGTGACGGCCGCGACGTTCACAGACGCCGGCTCGCTCGGGATCCCGCCAACGCGTCGACGATAGGCGCCGAAGCTCGAAGCCTACTCCGAGCAGACATCGCTGTGCGGCGCGAGCGCCACACACTTCGCTGGATCCATCGTCGCTGCGCGGAGCCAGTAAAGACGGCAGTTGAGCGAGTCGCCCGCCTCGGGGCCGCCTGGGCCTTCGCCGCCGCCGTCGGTCCCGGCATCGCGGTACGAGAAGCCCGTGCACGCGCTCGCGCACTCGGGCTGGCTCGCGTACGCGACGACGCCGCTGTCCGGCGAGCACGCGGACAGGACGACGCTGCAGAACGCGGTGCAGCGGTTGCCGCATGCGTTCCCACCGAAAGGCCCCGCCGCGAGGCAGTACGTCTCCGGGCTGGTCCGCGCCGGTCCGTCCGCCCAGTACTGGCGGCATGCGACCGAAGCCGCTTCCTTCTCGTCCGCCTCGCGCGTCGGCAACTCGAGCGGCAGGTGCTTGCAGAATGCAAGGCACTCGTCCGTCGATGCGTACTGCGCGCTGTCGCCCGTGCAGTTCATCATCACGAGGTCGCAGTACTTCTCGCAGCTCGGTGGCGGTCCGATGCCTGCGTCGAGCTGCGGCCCGGGCTCGGTCGGATCGACGGGCGCGGCGTCACGACGAACGACGCCTGCGTCCGAGCTCGCCCCCGCGGTCGCGAGCTCCGCGTCGCTGCACCCGAGGGCCCACGACATCATGCCGAGAGAGGATACGCCGAGGGTGACGGCGGCGAGCGACGGCCAAGACAAGAAGCGGGACATGGAAAGCAGCGCAGCGAGGCTGACGACGGCAAAGGGGAAAAGGCTTCCCAAACCCTAGCGGTTACGGGCGCCGGAGGCCAAGGCCGCCGATGAAGCCGATGAAGCCGGATGAAGCGCCCCTTCGAGCACGCATTTTACGCGTCTCTCGCCCGACAGCCGCCATCTCGGCGATCTTGCCGGCTCGAAGCCGGCGCGCGCGACGCCCCGCTCGCCCGCGGAACACGCGCGGGAGCCCGCAGGAGCCCGCGGGAGCCCGGACGAGGACGATGGCGAGGACGGTCACGAGAAAGGTGCGGCGTGACGAGAACGCGGCGAGAACCTGCCCCCTCGGCCGCATTCCTCTTGCCGTACGCGGACGGAGGCGTGTTACAACGCTAATCCGTGGATGCTACCGTCGTAGCGAAGGGTCGGCTCGAGGTCCGGGGCGGTTCGCTGAAGGTGAACCGTGGGCAGGCTAACAAGCCCTCCCTGGAGATCGGACCTGAGACGCAGGTGGTTGGGCGAAACGAGGCCTGCGACCTCGTTCTCGACGATCGCAAGGTCAGCGCTGTGCACGCTGAGCTTGTCGCGACGGAGCGCGGAGTGCGCGTTCGCGACCTCGGGTCTCGCAACGGCACGTTCATCGGCGACACGCGCGTCGGCGAAGTCTATCTGACCAAGCACACGGTGCTGACGGTCGGTGACTCGACGCTCGAATTCAGCCCGACGCAGCCCGAGCAGGTCGACATCCCCGAGGTGGCGCAGTTCGGACCGCTCGTCGGCGTGAGCCAGGCGATGCGCGGTGTGTTCGAGCGTTGCCGCAAGGCCGCGCCCACCGACCTCACCGTGCTCATCCTCGGCGAGACCGGCTGCGGCAAGGAGCTCGTCGCCGCGGCGATCCACGGAGCGAGCGCCCGCGCGAACAAGCCGTTCGTCGTCGTCGACTGCGGTGCAATCCCGCCGAGCCTCGCCGAGTCGGCGCTCTTCGGTCACGAGCGCGGCTCGTTCACCGGCGCCGTCGACAAGCGCATCTCGCCCTTCGTCGAAGCGGACGGCGGAACGATCTTCCTCGACGAGCTCGGTGAGCTCCCGCTCGACGTGCAGCCGAAGCTGCTTCGCGCGCTCGCTGAGCAGCGCATCAAGCCGGTCGGCTCGAACACGTACAAGCCGGTCAACGTCCGCGTCATCGCGGCGACGCGCCGTGACCTCGTTCGCGAGGTCAACGCCGGTACGTTCCGGAGCGACTTGTACTTCCGCGTCGCGCAGCTCCGTATCGAGCTGCCCGCGCTCCGCGATCGCCTCGAGGACATCCCCGCGCTCGTGCGCAAGATGATCCACGACCTCGGCGATCCGAACGCCTACAACCGCATCACGAACGACTCGCTCGAGCGCCTGATGCGCCACGACTGGCCGGGCAACGTCCGCGAGCTCCGTAACGTCATTGCCGTCGCCCTCGCGTTCGGCAAGGACGGGCCGATCGATCTCGCGCAGCACCTCGCGCCGCTCGTCGCGGCGAGCGAGTCGACGCCGACGCGCGGTCGCACCTTCCAGGACGCGAAGCGCGAGGTCCTCGCGCGCTTCGAGCGCGAGTACTTCACGGCGCTCTACGCCGAGTGCTCCGGCAACGTGAGCGAGATCGGTCGTCGCGCGGCGATGGAGCGAGCGCACGTCCGGGGCTACCTCCGCCGTCACGGCATCGGCGATCCCAAGAAGGCGAGCGACTGAGTCGAGCGACTTCGACGAGCGGCTGAGCCATTCCGCGCACGTGGAATGGCCGAGCTCGACCATTCCCACCAACATCGCGGCGAGCCGCACCGTTGCGCCACGCCGATCGGTGTCGCATGTTGGGCCTCGCATCGTGAATCGCTTCTTCGCCCGCGTTCTCTCGTTCGCTTCCGTCGTGCTGCTCGCGCTCGTGTCGGCGCGTCTGATTGCGCGCGACCCGCGTTTCTCCGTGCTCGTCCTGTTCGTCGCGGCCGCGTTCGTGCTGCCGGCGTGGTTCGCGCGACGCCGGATGCGGCAGCTGCTGCTCTCGGGCGACATCAAGCGGATCATCGTCACGTGGCAGAGCTCGTTCCGGCGCGTCACGCACCCGGAGACGATGGCGCCGCTCGTCACGGCGACGGCGTACGCCGCGTACGGCTTCATCGACCGAGCGCGCGACTCGCTCTCGCGGGCGGCAAAGGGCCCGGCGTGGGAAGCGGCGCGTGAGCAGCGACTCTTCGTCGAAGCGCTCCTCGACGTCTACGAGGGTGAACGCTCGTCGGCGCTGACGAAGGCCGAGGAGCTCGAGAAGCTGCCGCTACCTAACGTCGGCTTCTGGATGCGCCGCAAGATTGCGCTCCTCCGTCGTGGCGTCGGCGCGCTCGCGCGTGCGTTCGCGCACTCGAGCCGCGCCGACGACGAGGCCGTGCTGCGTGATGCTGGCCGCTCGTCGCCGCTCGTGCACTGGGCGATGCGCTACGGGCGGGCCGTGTATCTCATCGACGCCGGTCGCCAGACGGAAGCACTGACGCTCATCGCCGACGCGCCGAGCTGGCCGGAAGAGAGCGCGTTCCGCTCCTTCCACGACGAGCTCTCCGCCCAGCTCGCGAGCTGAGCGCGTCAGCGCGGCTATCCGCCGGTCGCACGCAGGTGCGTCGCGCTCCGTGCGTGGAACGAGCGCGGCGACTCCTCGAAGTCCGCCTCTGCCTGGCGCAGCGCGAAGTCGATCGCGAGGGCGGCCTTTTCGTCACCGATGTCTTCGAAGATGTCGCCTGCATCTTCGAGGACGGCCCGTGCCGACGGATCGCGCAGCGCGAGGAGCGCCTTCGCGAGACCGACGCGCGCGTCGGCCGCGCGTGACATGTCGCTCTCGATGTCGAAGATGCGGATCGCGAGCTCGAAGGAGTGCCGAGCGCGAAGCGCCTCGTGGAGCGCGAGGAACGCCTCTCCGAGCGTGTGGGCGGAACGCGCGACCGCTCCGCGCTGGTCGCGATGGCTCGCGAGCGTCTCGATTGTCGCGAGCGCCTCGTCCGCTGCGCGCCGAGCGAGCAGGTGCTCGTTCGCCAACGCGTGATCGAGCGCCATCGTGGCGAGCGCCTCGCATCCGAGCGGACGGCCCGTCGGCCGCGCGAGCGGTCCTGGCAGCGCGAACACCGTCGCGGGGCGGCGGATCTGGAAGACGGCGCTCTCCGGCCGAGATGCGCGCGTTTCGGGTCGGCGGTCGAAGTTTTGGCTCAAAGGAAGTCCTCCCTGCGGAAGGTGGAGGACCGTCGGCCCCCACCGATTGCGCCCTTTGCTCCCCCATCATCCGTGCGGGTGCAAGCCATACGGACGCAGCACGGACGAATTTTTCGTGCGCGTGACGAAATCGTCTCGGTGCGCGAACGCGCGAGGAAGATCTCGAAATGCGCATCCGTATGCTCATGGTCTCGTGACTCGAGTGAGAGGCTCCTTCCCTTGTGTATTCAGGTCCGTGCCGGGTAAGTTCCACGCGTGGCATCGCCATCGTACGTGAGCGACAGGGCCCCGCCGGGCAAGCCGCGAGTGCTCTATGCCGACGACGAGGAAGACGTCCGCGAGGTCTTCGCGGCGGTCTTCGCCGACGACTTCGACGTGACGTGCGTCGGGACCGGTCGTGAGGCGATCGAGGCGCTCTCGTCGAGAGAGTTCGACGTGCTCGTCAGCGACATGCGGATGCGCCCGATGAAGGGCTCGGAGCTCCTCGCGCACGCCTACGAGTCGTTCCCCGACACGCAGCGCATCCTGCTCACCGGCTTCAGCGATCACGACGACCTCGCCGACGCGGTCAACCGCGGGCACGTCTTCGCGTACGTCCTCAAGCCGTGGGACAACGCGCAGCTCCGTCTCGTGATCCACCGCGCGGCGAAGCTTCGGCAGCTCGAGCTCGAGAACCGGCGCCTGACCACGGAGCTCAAGGCGTCGAACGTGAAGCTGCGCGACGACGTCGAAGCGGTGTCGCGAACGGCGTCCGCGGCACGTCCGCGTCTGCTCGCGATGTCGCCGGCGATGCAGAAGGTGATGGCGCAGGTCGTCGCCGTCGCCGGGACCGATGCGAGCGTCCTCCTCCACGGCGAGACCGGCACCGGCAAGGAGCTCATCGCAGCCGAGATCCACGAGCGCAGCGGGCGGCGTCGCGCGCGCTTCGTCGCGCAGAACCTCGCAGCGCTCCCGCCGGAGCTGATGACGAGCGAGCTGTTCGGTCACGTCAAAGGCGCGTTCACCGGCGCGCAGCAGGCCCGCCGCGGCCTGTTCGAGCTCGCCGACGGCGGCACGCTCTTCCTCGACGAGATCGGCGAAGCGCCGATGCCTCTCCAGGCGCTCTTGCTCCGCGCGCTCGAGTCACACGAATTCTGGCCCGTCGGCGCGAGCGAGCCGCGTCAGGTCGACGTGCGCATCGTCGCAGCGACGAACCGCGATCTGCTCGCGGAGGCGCACCAGCAGCTGTTCCGACTCGATCTCTACTACCGTCTCGCTGTCTGCCCGATCGAGGTGCCGCCGCTCCGCGCGCGCACGGAGGACGTACGCGGGATCGGTGCGCCTCTCCTCGAGGCCGCCGCCCGTCGCATGAACCGCGAGCTTCCGCGCATCACCGAGAGCGCATGGCGCGCGCTCGAGGCGCATCCCTGGCCGGGCAACGTCCGCGAGCTCGGGAACGTGATGGAGCGGCTCGTCATCTATCACGCAGGTCGTGACGTCGAGTCGCAAGACCTCGGGCTGCCGCAGGCGATCCGCACGAGCCTGTTCCCGTACGTTCCGCACGGCGCGCCCCCTTCATCGTCGACGCCGTCGTCCGGGTCGCACGCGATCGATCCGTCGCCACGCTCCCGTCCGCCGAGCATGCCGACGCCGGCCGACGCGTGGTCCGCGCCTGCGTGGGGTCGCGATCGACCGGCGACGCCGAGCACGACGATTGACGTCCCGCCGTCGAGCAGCAGCTCGTACGAGATCGAGGCGCCCCCCATGTCGCGTCCGCGAATGGACATCGATGCGGTCCCACCGGGAGCGCTCTCCCTCGACCTGCCGGAAGGAGGAACGACGTTCGACGAGCTCGAGCGTGAGATCCTCGTCCAGGTGCTCGCGCGCGCGGACAACAACCAGTCGCGTGCGGCGCGATCCCTCGGCATGAGCGAGAGCACGTTCCGGTCGCGGATGAAGCGGCTCGGTTTGAAGGGATAGTCGCATCTCGTAACCGAGATGCGCTCTAGCGGAAAACCGAGGGGGGACGGCCGGGGGCCCGCGGCGGCCGGGTTTTCCGACCCCATGGGAGGTCGACCTTCGGTCCACTCTCGTTATGATGGTCGACGATGGTCGCCAGCGCTGGCAACCGGACGGGGCGGGCCCCCGTACTGGCGAAATACGACGTGCTCGAGGAGCTCGGGCACGGCGGTATGGCGACCGTCTATCGCGCTCACGACAAGAGGCTGCTGCGCGACGTCGCGATCAAGGTGCTTCATCCCCATCTCCGGGAGAGCAGCGAGATCGCGCATCGCTTCTCCGTCGAGGCGAAGGCCGTAGCGAAGCTGCGGCACCCGAACATCGTCGAAGTCTTCGACGTCTCGTCGGAGGACGAGAACGAGCAATACCTCGTCGTCGAGCTGGTTCGCGGACCGACGCTCCGAAAGATCCTCCAGGAGCGAGGCGCGCTCCCTCCCGAGATCGGGGCCGCGATCGTCATGGAGCTGCTCTCCGGGATCGCGCATGCTCACGCCCTCGGCGTCGTGCACCGCGACGTGAAGCCGGAGAACGTCCTCGTCGAGCATCGCCCGATCGCGGGCGTGGTCTCGCAGCGCGATGCAGGCACGCCGACGCCGGTGCCGATCACGTCGGGCGTCCTGTCCCAGTCGGCGCCCACGAGCGGAAGCCGGGGCAGCGGAAACCCTCCGAACGAGGGCGAGCGCGTCGCGGTGAAGCTCACGGACTTCGGTATCGCGAAGCTGCTCGATGCGCAGGGCGTGACGTCGACGGGACAGGTGCTCGGCAGTCCCGCACACATGGCGCCGGAGCAGATCGAAGGCGGCGACGTCGACGGGCGCGCCGACGTGTTCGGGCTCGGTGTCCTCCTCTACGAGTGTTTGGTCGGGCACCTGCCGTTCCTCGGGAACAACCCTGCGCAGGTCCTCCGGCGCGTGCTCGACGGCGTGTACGCCTCGGCCGAGCGCGAGCGGCCGACCGTCGGAAAGGTGTGGAGCCAGATCCTCGATCGCGCGCTCGCGCGGCAGCCGGAAGCACGTTACCCGGATGCGAACGCGATGCGCGAGGCGATCTCCGCGGAGCTCACGCGGCTCGGGATGGGGGCGCCGAGGAAAGAGATCGAGGCATGGCTCGACGACCCCGACCGCTGGACCGCCGAGCACGACAAGCGCCTCATCACGCGTCTCTGCGAGCTCGGCGCAGCAGCGCGCAAGCGCTCGGACGCGGTCGCCGCCGCGGCCGACTACAACCGCGCGCTCGCGTACGCGCCGAACGATCCTTCGCTCCTCAAGATCGTTGCGAGCATGCACCGGTCGGAGGCGCGCGCGCGGCTCGTGCGGCGCGTCGCTCCGCTCGTCGCCGCTGCGATCGTGCTCGGCTCGGGGGCCTACTTCGTCGCGAAGGCGCTGCAGAACGGGGCCGTCGATCCACTGACGAAGGACGTGCCCTCGGCGAAGCCCACGGGTGTCGCGATCGCGTCCGCTTCTTCGCCGAGGGCGACGGCGGGCGTCGCGAGCGCAGCAGACGTCGCGTCCGCAACGCCTGCCTCGCCGGCGAGCGGAACCGCCGCGCGGACGATCGCGAACCCGGTCGTCGTTCCGGCCGCGAAGCCGAGCGTGACGCGCACCGTGCGTTTCGCTCGATTGAGCCCGCCGTTCGGCGTCCAGCTGGCGATCGACGGAGCGGCGTCGTCGGAGGTCGATCGAGCGCAGTCGTTCACGCTCGACGAGAAGGCGCACACGCTCGTCTTCACGTGTCGCGATGATCTCTGCTCGCCGAAGACGGTGCAGGTGGAAGGTGGTGACAAGAACGTCGACCTCGCCGTGGACCTGTCGATCGCACCGGCAAGGCTCTTCGTCGACGGTGATCCGAGCCACTCCTACGGGATTACCGAGCTGCTCAACGTGAACGTCGCCGGCGGCAGCGAGATCGACATCCCGATGACGGCGGGCAAGCGTCAGGTGCACGTGTTCGATCGCACGGCGCCCTCCGGTCAGCCGCAAGCCGTCGATCTGACGGCCGGCAAGCGCTCGACGATCTCCTTCAAGAAGTAGTCGCTCGCGCGTTCATCGTGGGTGCGCGGCGCCGCGGATGGCCGCCTAGAGCGACAAACGGTTTGCTCCCGTCGGCTTTCCGCCGATTTCCGTCGCATCGCGTCGTCGCTCCTCCTCCAGATACTTCAGTATCTTTCGTCGTCGCTCCTCGCGCTGCTCGGAACTCGGCGGAAATCCTCGGTCCGCAAACCGTTTGTCGCTCTAGAATGCCGGCGTGTTTCGTCGGTCGCGACGCCGTACCGCACAGATCCTGACGCTCGGCGCGCTCGCGCTCGGGATTATCGTGGCCGGGCCGGCCCGGGCCGACGCGCGCGCCGATCTCGAGAAGGCGCGTGCTGCGTTCCTCGCGCGCAACTGGGCGGACGCCGAGGAGCGCCTGCATGCGCTGCTCGACCCGAAGAGCGGCCTGAAGGAGCGGTCGCTCATCTCGCAGGCGCGCATGTACCTCGGCGCGTCGCTGCTCGCGCAAGGAAAGAAGGACGAAGCGAAGGAGACGTTCGAGAAGCTGGTGCTCGACGATCCGACGTTCGAGCCCGACCCGCTCAGCTTCCCGGGCGACGCGATCAACACGTTCATCGACGTCCGTTCTTCGCTCCTCGAACAGGTCCGGAACGCACAGCAGACGGCGGCCCGTCTCGCAGCGGAGAAGAAGGCGCGCGAAGAAGCCGAACGCGAGAAGGAGCGCGTCTGGCTCGAGAAGGTGAAGGCGCAGGCGGGCGAGGAGAAGATCACGGTCCGCCACAGCCGGATCGTCGCGAGCCTTCCGTTCGGTGCAGGGCAGTTCCAGAACGGGCAGCACTGGCTCGGATGGGCGTTCCTCGGAACGGAGGTCGCCGCGGTCGCGGGCACGGCCGTCACCTACGGCATGTACCTCTACGCGCGCAGCCGCGAGAACGACGAGCTTCGTCGTCCCGGCGGCGACGTGAACCAGCTCGTCCCCCAGTACCACCAGCGCGCGGAGGACCTGCGGATCGTGAACCTCGGATTCGCGGGGGCGTTCGTCGCGATCGCCGCAGTCGGGATCGTGCAGGCGCACCTCGCGTACGTGCCGGAGGCGGTCGAGAAGAAGAAGCGCGAGCTCCCGCCGCTCGGCCTACGGTCGAGCTCTCGGACTGCAAGCGCGAGCATGGACCGCCCGCTGTCGGGGTTCGCCCCGATCGTGTCTCCGCTGCCGGGCAAAGACGGCACACCTTCCGGCGTCTATCTCGGCGTCGGGGGCTTCGCGTTCTAGCTGAGCTCGTTCGCGAGCCGGCCCTCTCGCTCCCGCGCGCGCACCGAGCCGAAGCGTTCTCGGCGTCGATCGCGCGTCGCGTCGTACACCGCTGCGAGCCGCGTCGATGCGAACGAAGTCGCACCGAGCGCGGGCGGTCCACCTCCTGCTTGGTCGACGTCAGGCCCGATCGCTTTCGCGGGGCGGCCGCTTTCCATGAGCCGACACAGATCACACGTGAGTCTCCACAAGCTGGCGTCCTTCGCTGCGTCTGCGGCGTTCGCCGTGGCGCTTTCCTCCACCAGTCACGCCGCGGTGACCTCGAGGAACGAGCCGACGTCCGCGGCGGCGGAGCGAGGCACGCGCGAGCCACGCGATCAGGAGCGTGCCGAGCACTTTCGCATCGGACCTCTCGTCGGAGTCGGCTTCCCGCGCCCGTTCGCGATCGAAGGATTCGCGAAGCTCGAGAAGCTCGTCGGCGTCGGCATCGAATACAGCTTCTTGCCGCGAATGAGCTTCGTGAACGTCGATACGAGCTTCAAGGCGTTCGCAGGCGATCTGCGCGTGTTCCCGTTCAAGGGAGCGTTCTTCATCGGCGCGCGCATGGGGCGGCAGTGGCTCGACGCGCAAGCGTTGGTGACGGCCGGTCCGCTCGGCACGTTCGCCGAGTCGATGGCGGCCTCGACGTGGTTCGTGAACCCGCGCGCCGGCTTCCTCCACACGTTCGACAGCGGGATCACGGTCGGGATCGACGCAGGCGTGCAGCTCCCGATCAACCCGACGTTCGAGCGCAGCGGCCGTGCAACCGACGCGGGGCTCGCGTCGCAGACCGGCATCGACGACACGCTGCTCGCCGTCGCGAACGGTCTCGGGAACAGCATGACGCCGACGGTCGACTTGCTCCGGCTCGGCTTCCTGTTCTGACGCACCGTGCCGGTTAACATTCGCTCACATTCGCGTCGCACGGGCTCAATACGGACGAGCCAGCGTTGAAGCGTCGAGCGTTGCACCGAACGGAGCGCCTGCGCCCGCAGGCGTCCCGAGGTAGCCTGTAGACGTTCGACGAGCCCGATGACGACGACCACAGAGCAGCCGATCTCGCTCGTGATGGTCGAGGACGACGAGCGCCTCGCCAAGCTGACGGCGCGTTACCTCGAGTCCCATGGCGTCGCCGTCACCGTGGTCGCCGACGGGCGCGAAGCGGTCGGACGCATCATGCATGCGCGCCCCGACGTCGTCCTCCTCGACCTCATGCTGCCCGGGATGAGCGGGCTCGACGTGTGCCGTGAGCTCCGTTCTCGGACCGATGTGCCGATCCTGATGGTGACGGCGCGCGGTGAAGAGGCCGATCGCGTCCTCGGCCTCGAGGGAGGCGCGGACGACTACGTCCCGAAGCCGTTCTCTTCGCGCGAGCTGCTCGCACGCATCCGCGCGCATGCGCGACGCGCTCGTGGTGCGGCTGGACCGGCGAAGAAGATGTTGCAGGTCGGCCGCATCGCCATCGACGTCGACGCGATGCACGCGACGCTCGACGGCGCGACGCTGTCACTCACGACCTACGAGTTCATGCTGCTCCGCGCGCTCGCCGAGCGCGCAGGCCGCGTCCTCAGTCGCGAGCAGCTCGTCGACATCGTGCGAGGCAGCGCCGAGGAGGCGTTCGACCGCTCCGTCGACGTGCACATCTCGCATCTGCGCGGCAAGCTCGGTGACGACCCGCGAAGCCCGCGCATCATCAAGACTGTCCGAGGCGTCGGCTACATGCTGGCCCTCGAGCGTGGCTGACGTGAGCTGGCTGGCGCGGCTCGTCCGACGTCCGTCGCGGATGGCGCTGCGCATCTATGCGATTGGCCTCGTTCAGTTCGTCATCGTCGCCGTCATCCTGCAGGTCGATCACCGAGCGCGCGAGGCTGCACGGCACGCCGCGGTGACCGAGCAGCACCGGCCGCCGCCGCCATGGGAAAATGACGCGCGCTTCGTTCGTGCGCATCCGCCCGATCCGCCGGGGCCGCGGCCTCCCGGCCCACCGCCTCCGCCGCCTTTCGCGCTGATCGTCGGCGTCATCCTCGTCGTCGTCGGTGTGAGCTCGTGGCTCACGGCGCGCTCGCTCGCGCGCCCCCTCGCGTCGCTCAGCAGCACGACGCGCGCCTTCGGCAGAGGCGAGCTCGACGCGCGCGCGCGGATGGAGCGCGACGACGAGATCGGCGAGGTCGCGCGGGCCTTCGACGACATGGCAGATCGGATCGCGAAGCTGCTGCTCGCCGAGCGCGAGCTGCTCGCGAACGTCTCTCACGAGCTGCGCACCCCACTCGCGCGGATCCGCGTCGCGCTCGATCTCGCGAGTGAGGCGGATCCGAAGACGGCGCTCGAGTCGTTCGCCGAGATCGCTCAGGACCTCGCCGAGCTGGAGCGCATCGTCGACGACGTGCTCGCCTCCGCTCGTCTCGCGCTCGATGCCGGCGCGCGCGCGGCCGGCACGGCGACGCTCCCGATCCGAGCGGAGCGGGTCGATCCTCGCGCGCTCGTCGAGCGATCGATCGCTCGCTTCCGCACCAATCATCCCGAACGGCCGTTTCGCGTGGAGATGGCCGAGGAGCTGCCGGCGATCGATGCCGATCCGGTGCTCGTTCGGCGCGTGATCGACAACCTGCTCGACAACGCGCACAAGTACAGCGACCGCGCGACCGGGGCGATCGCGGTCCGAGCGCGCACCGACGGTGACGCGATAGCGATCGAGGTCGCGGACGAGGGTATCGGGATCAGCGTCGACGATCAGGCGCGTCTGTTCGAGCCGTTCTTCCGCGCCGACCGGAGCCGGACGCGCACCACGGGCGGGCTCGGCCTCGGGCTCGTGCTCGCGCGGCGCGTCGCCGTAGCGCATGGCGGCACCCTCGTGATCGAGAGCGAGCTCGGGAAGGGGACCACCGCACGCGTCCGCCTGCCGATCGCGCGCGCGTCGTAACAATTCGACACATACGCGCAAGAGTCCCTCGACACCCCGGCAGCATGCTCTCGGTCGGAGGTTGTCGAATGAGGAACATCAAGCTCGCGCTGCTCGGGTCGTTTGCTTCTGCCGCTCTCGCTTGTGGTGGAACGACGGCGACAGCCGATACGTCGACCCAGACCCAGACCCAGGCGCAGTCGACCGCCGCGGACGGAGGCACACGCGCCGACGGGCAAGGGCCCCGAGGGCACCATCATCCCGGCCCGCCGCCGGAGGCCTTCGAAGCATGCGAATCGAAGGTCGTCGGTGACGCGTGCACCGTGACGTTCGGGAGCGACTCGCTCGCGGGCAAGTGCGTGACGTCGCCCGACGGCGGTCCCGACACGCGCATCGTCTGCCGGCCCGACAAGCTGCCGGAGCACGACGGCAAGGCCGGCCACGGCGGCCACCCGCACGGCCCGCCTCCTGCGGAAGTCTTCGCAGCGTGTGACGGTAAAGCGGCCGACGAAGCGTGCTCCGTCACGATCGGTGATCGCTCGATCGAAGGCACGTGCAAGGCGCCTCCGCCCGGCGTCGCCGAGACGCGCCTCGGCTGCGCCCCCGCGCGCCCGCCGCGTCACGAAGGAGCTCCGCCTCGGAACTGACTCGCTCCGAGAGGATTTCAAAGCAACCTGACGTCGGTCAGAGCGCTTTGCGCACGAAGATGTCTTCGAGGGTCTCGCGCTTCGGGGTGACGGCCTCGATGCGGGCGCCGGCGGCGAGGACGCGTTCGAGGACTGCTCGGAGCGCGTCGTCGCCTTGCACCTCGGCGACGAGCGTCGTTCCGACACGCTGCGTCTGCTCGCAGAGCTTCTCGAGGTCGGTGACGAGGGCCTCGGGAGGAGCGCTGATCGTGATCTCGCTTCGCCGGACGCCCTTGTCGACGAGCTCCGCGATCGTGCCGGACACGACGACCTCGCCCTTGCGGAGGATACAGACCGCGTCGCAGAGCATCTCGACGTCGCTGAGGATGTGGCTCGAGAAGAAGACGGTCTTCTTCGCCTGCGCCTCCTCGACGATGAGGTCGCGGACCTCCTTGCGTCCGACCGGATCGAGGCCGCTCATCGGCTCGTCGAGGATGAGCAGCTCCGGATCGTGCACCAGGGCAGCCGCGAGGCCCGTCCGCTGGAGCATGCCCTTCGACAGGTTCCGGACGGGACGATCCATCGCGTAGCCGATGCCGACGCGCTCGAGCACCGCGACGACGGCCTTTTCGAGCTTCGATCCGCCCATCCCGTTGAGTCGCCCGCAGAGCGAGACGAACTCGCGCGGCGTGAGGTAGGGGTAGACGTACGGGTTCTCCGGCAAGAAGCCGACGCTGCCCATCGCATCGGGCGAGGGGACGTCCTTGCCGAGGATCGTCGCGCGACCCGACGTCGGCGCGATGAGCCCGGTCAGCATCTTGATCGTGGTCGTCTTGCCGGCGCCGTTCGGACCGAGGAAGCCGAAGATCTGACCGCGCGTCACCTTCAGCGAGATGCCGCGGACGGCGTCGACCGTCTTACCGGAAAAAGGCTTGCGGAACGTCTTGGCGAGGCGATCGACCTCGAGGACGACATCGGATGCCATGGAGCTCAGTCGTCCTCCTTCGACGACGCGCTCGGACGCGAGCTGCTCACCTTGTTCGTGACCGAGTACTCGTGGAGCTTGTACTGGATCTTCCGCGGCGACACACCGAGGATGCTCGCGGCCTTCGACGTGGATCCACCGCAGGCCTCGAGCGTGCGGAGGATGGCGTAACGCTCGAGGTCCTGGATCGTCGAGCCCGGGATCGGCGGCGGCCCTTCGGCCTGCTTCGGCGCGAGCGCGGGAGGAAGGTGGCGGACGTCGATCTGCGGGCCGTCGCACAGCACCACGGCACGCTCGATCACGTTCTCGAGCTCACGCACGTTGCCCGGCCAGTCGTAGCTGGAGAGGATCGCCATTGCCTGCTCGGTGATGCCCTCGATGTTGCGCCCGTTCTCGGTGGCGTACCGGCCGAGGAAGAAGCTCGCGAGCGGGCCGATGTCCGCGCGCCGCTCACGCAGCGGCGGCAGCTCGATCGTGATCACGTTGAGCCGGTAGTAGAGGTCCTCGCGGAAGGTGCCCTTCTTGATCTCCGCCTTCAGGTCACGGTTCGTCGCGGCGATGAGCCGAACGTCGACTTTCAGTGTTTCGTTGCCGCCGACACGCTCGAACGTCTTTTCCTGCAGGAACCGGAGCAGCTTCACCTGCGTGCCCGGCGGGATCTCGCCGATCTCGTCGAGGAACAGCGTGCCGCCGTCGGCCTGCTTGAACCGGCCCTCGCGGCGCGCAACGGCGCCGGTGAACGCACCCTTCTCGTGCCCGAAGAGCTCGCTCTCGAGGAGAGACTCCGCGAGCGCGGCGCAGTGAAGGCGTACGAACGGCCTGTTCGCGCGAGGGCTCGCGGCGCAGACCGCCTCGGCGATGAGCTCCTTGCCGGTGCCGCTCTCGCCCATGATGAGGACGCTTGCCTTGCTCGGCCCGACCTGCGCGACGAGGTCGAGCACGCTGCGCATCTTCGGGTCTTCCGAGACGATGTGCCCGAACGCGTTGCGCTCGCGCAGCCGCTCGCGGAGCGCCTGGGTCTCCTGGAGCAGCTTCGCCTTGTCCATCGCGCGATCGACCACGGCCGAGAGCGCCTCGTAGTCGAGCGGCTTGGTGAGGTAGTTGTCGGCGCCCTTCTTGATGGCCGAGACCGCGCTCGTGATCGTTCCGAACGCGGTCATGACGACGAAGACGGTCTGAGGCGAGGCACTTTTCGCCTTCTCCATGAACGCGATGCCGTCGAGCCCCGGCATCTTCAGATCCGTGAGGACGACGTCCGGAGCGAACTCCTCGAGCTTCCCGAGCGCCTTGAAGCCGTCCGCGGCCGTCTCGGTCGCGTAGCCCTCGTCGCGCAAGATCTCGCTGAGCGCCGCGCGAGCGTTCGCCTCGTCGTCGACGACGAGGATCCTGCCTCGGGGGCGTCCTGAGACGCGTTCGCCGAGACCCTCGGCTCTGTCGGGCGATCCCGCTGCCATATCGGGCCCATCTTAGCCGGTGCCGCGTCCCCGTTGCGGTGGATCGACCGCCGATCGCGACGTCCGCCACGATCCGGTCGGGGCCCACGGGCGGCCGAGCCCGAGATGACATCAACCTCAGCTGAGTGTTACAACGACTGCGGCGCCCATGAAGACCTCCGGCACCCTCTTTTTTGCTTTGTTCCTGCTTTCCGGCGCAGCGAAGAACGCAGCAGCGCAGGGCACCGGCAACGTCACCTTCGGGGCCGGCGCCCATGCCGATGCGAACGCGAGCGGCAACGCGAACGCGAGCAGCACGGCGAGCGGGTCATCCGGCGCGACCGAGCGCGAGCTCCTCGCCGAGAATGCCCCGGCCGATCGTGCCGCGGATCCGGACAAGGACTGGGCGCAGCGTGAGCGGAAGCTGAACGAGGCATCGACGCTCACGGGCGGCGTGGGCCTGCTCCACACGCAGCATGCGCAGGGAAGAGCGACCGGACAGTTCGGGGTCGACTTCACGACCGAGTACTTCTCCGCCGGCTTCCTCTGCTCGCGCGAGTTCCCGTGTCGCGATCCCCGGAACCCGAACAACGTCCTCCAGAGCGACAGCGCCGATCACTTCGGTGGCCGCCTGCGTCTGTCGATGCAGGTCGTGAAATGGCTCGACACGTACCTCGCGACGAGCGCGCTCGCCAATTCGAACCCGGCGAATCGCCCGTCGCTGCTGCAGGTGCTCGGCGACAGCACGCTCGGCGCGAAGGCGCACGGGCAGGTGTCGAACGTCTTCCACCTCGGCGGCGCCTTCGAGCTGTGGCTCGTCAACGGCACCGGCGCCGTCGGCCTCGACGGCGCGGGCACGAGCGCGAAGTTCCGCGGCCTCGCGACCGCCGATCTACGCGGCGCCGAGAAGCCCGTCCCGCTTCGCTTCAGCACGAACCTCACGTACGTCCTCGACAACTCGGGTGAGGTCGTCGCTCCGACCGAGACCTCACGCGGCACGCCGGTCACGCGCATCGAGCGGTTCGGCCTGAACATCAACCGTGTCGATCACTTCGACATCCATCTCGGCGCCGAGGTCTTCGCTTCACAGGAGAAGGTCCGACCCTTCCTCGAGTACACGATCCTGATCCCGGTCAACCGGCAGGACTATCGCTGCCGGCCGAACAACCCGAGCGGCGACAAGTGCCTCGCTACCGACCCGTTCGCGCCCTCGACGCTCACGCTCGGCAGCCGCTTCTACCCCTGGAAGAAGGGCTTCAACCTCACCGCGGCGCTCGACATCGGCATCTCCGGAGTTGGCTTCTTCATCGAGGAGATGCGCCCGACGCCGCCGTGGATGCTCTATCTCGGCGCCGGCTGGGCGTTCGATACGCAGGACAAGCCGCCCGTGATCCGCGAGCGCGTCGTCCCGGTGGGAACGACGAGCGGACGCCGCATCCGCGGCTTCGTCCACGAGGAGGGAAGGGCAGAAGGGATCGCGGGCGCGATCGTCTCGTGGGACAACCACCCCGACCTCACGTCGCTCGCGACGGGTACGGACGGTCGCTTCACGACCCACAACCTGCCGGCCGGCACGTACACGTTCACCGTGCATGCGGACGGCTACAAGCCGGGACAGTGCAGCACGACGCTCGCGTCGGGGGGCATGCCGCCGAGCCAGCAGACGCCGCAGAACGGCGGCGACGTGCAGCTCGATTGCGTCATGCAGGCGCTGCCGCGCGTCGGCAACATCGTCGGCAAGGTGAAGGACCTCGACACGGGCCTCTTCGTCAGCGGTGCGGCGGTCAAGGTCGTCGACGTTGCTCGCAAGGAGCTCAGCGGATCGACCGACGCTCAGGGCGCCTTCCGCTTCGAGCTCGTCACTCCGGGTGAGGCGACGATCACCGTCGACGCGAACGACTACCTCGTCTCGTCCGAGAAGCTCGACGTGAAGGTCCGGCAGGACAACCCCATCGAGCTGTCGGTCAAGAAGAAGCCGAAGAACCCGCTCGTCGCTGTGCAGGCGAAGGAGATCATCATTCGCCAGCAGATCCAGTTCGGGGTCGACTCGGCGGTGATCCTGCCTGCGTCGACCGGTCTCCTCACCGAGATCGCAGACGTCCTCCTGAAGAACCCGCGCATCCGCAAGGTCGAAGTCCAGGGCCACACGGACGGCACAGGCACGCCGGGGCACAACCAGACGCTCAGCGAAGATCGCGCGAGCTCGGTCGTCGCGTGGCTGACCGCGCACGGTGTCGCGGCGGAGCGGCTCGTCGCGAAGGGCTACGGCGACTCGAAGCCCCTCGTGCCGAACGTCACCGACCTCAATCGGCAGCGGAACCGGCGCGTCCAGTTCATCATCACCGACCAGGACTCCGCGCCCGCGGTGAACCCCACCACGTCGCCGCTCGGCGGTCCGGCCGTGAGCCCCACCCCGACGCCGCTCGGCCCTCCAGCCCTCGGCTCGGGCGCCACCCCGAAGAAGTAACGGCCGCCGGCGTCTGGTCGCGGCGGCTACGGCTCTCGCCGCTCGAACAGGCACTCGTTCACGATCGCCGCTCCAACGTCGCCGCTGCACGAAGGCGGCTCGAAGTACCGGCTCGGCCCAACGCTCGTGACGGGATCCACGGGCGCTCACTCCGGATGCGTCCGGTTCCGACGCGATCTCGAGTCGCCGGCGCTCGTCGAGATTTACAGGGTGACAGGGCGACAGGGAGCGGAGAGGGAGGGGCTCTCGCTTCAATTCCGACCAGGACCCTCGTCGCCTCTCACGAAACGCTTGCGCGTTTCGCTCGAAAATTTGAGCCTCCCATTCGACCTGGCAGGGTTGTTCCGCACGGCACTGGCGTCTTGCGTCCTGCGTCGCCGACGGAGAGCCAGATCGCGACGGGCGAAGAGCGGCAGATGGGGGAGGCGACTCTTCCGAGTCGTTCTCCCGGAGGTCTCGGGATGGAGCTCGAGATGACGCTCCGTGTGCGGAACGACGACGGAGCTCGGAAGTGAGATCTCCCCTTCCGAGCGAAACGTGAAGCGCCCGAGACCCTTGCGCGAAGCGCGGGGGCTCGGGCGCTTCACGTTTCGGGAGGGCCCGACGAGGGTCCAGGTGAAGAGAGACAGGAAGCCCCTCCCTCTGATCTCACTGTCCCCCTGTCTCCCTGTAAATCTCGTCTCGAATGGCGCGTGCAGTCCGGAACACGAGAAGCAGCTCTCCGAAGAGAACCATTCAGAGCCTTCTCAGCTCGAGACCGGACAACATGCAGTTTAGCCGGAGCGAGCCGGGCGCGCGAGCGACAGCGACAGCGACACAGCTACGGATCACTGCGTCCCTTGCGAGGGAGAGCGATGTGCGATCGATCTTCCGCGGACGCATCGAACAGTCACCCGCGATGGAGCGAGAGACGGCACGCCACCGAATGTTCGTCGTGCGCACCGAATCTTCGTCGCGCGACGGGACGACGACACGGAACGCGTTCGCGCAGGGCGGCGTCGCGTGACGGGATCTCACGCCGAGAGCGGTGACATGGCCGCGCTGGGCGTGAGAGCCTCGTCGTCGAACGAAGCACGTGCACGCGAGCGCAGGGGTGCTATGTCGGTAGTCGAGAGCGTCGCGTACGGCTTGTCGTCCGTCGCGCGGGCGCAGCGCTTGGACATCGCGCGTGAGCATCGGATGCTCCGCCGACCAGTCCGCGACGCATCGATCGTGACGATTCGCGACCCGCGAGCGAGCTCCGTTCGCGTTCACACCTCGACGTAAGTACCCCGACGGAGGGTAAGTACGTTCGCACCGCGCCTGCCGGCACGCGCGCTGCAGAGCGAAGCGCCACCGCGCGGCGACGCTCCGTACGAACGACACGCCGCGCGGCTCTCTTCGCGGTCTGTCGTGCGCGCGCGTCTTCGTTCGCGATCCCCGAACCTGCACGGAGGGGCGATCCATGTCGAAGAAGAACATCCTGATCACGGGCGGCGCCGGATTCATCGGCTCGCACTTGGCGGACGAGCTCCTGGCGCGCGGCTATTCGGTTCGCGCCCTCGACAACCTGACGCCACAAGTGCACGGCAAGGAGGCGAAGCGTCCGGCGTATCTCGATCCCAGAGTCGAGCTGATCGTCGGCGACGTCCGCGATGGTGTCGCTGTGGAACGGGCGCTGGAGGGCATCGACGCGGTCTTCCACTTCGCCGCGGCGGTCGGCGTCGGCCAGAGCATGTACGAAGTCGAGCGGTACACCTCGGTCAACAACCTCGGCACCGCGGTCCTCATGGACCGACTGATTCGCATGCCGAAAGGCCGCCTCGTCGTCGCGTCGAGCATGAGCGTCTACGGCGAGGGGCTCTACCGCGATTACACCGGGGCGACACGCGAGGTCCCGAGCCGGACGCTCGATCAACTCCGGCGCGGCGAATGGGAGCCGCGGATGAACGGGCAGCCTCTCACGCCGGTAGCGACTCCCGAGACGAAGGGCGTGAGGCTCGAATCCGTCTACGCGTTGTCGAAGTACGACCAGGAGAGGATGTGCCTCGTCCTCGGGCGCGCGTACGGCATCCCGACCGTCGCACTCCGCTTCTTCAATGTGTTCGGCACGCGTCAGGCGCTCTCGAATCCCTATACCGGGGTGCTCGCGATCTTCGCATCGCGGCTCCTGAACGGCAGGCGTCCGCTCGTCTTCGAGGACGGCGAGCAGCGACGAGATTTCGTGAGCGTCCACGATGTCGCGCGGGCATGTTGCCTCGCGCTGGAATCCGATGCTGCGCCCGGAGCGGTGCTGAACATCGGCAGCGGCGAGTCGCGCTCGATCGCCCAGGTTGCGCGCAAGATGGCGCAGCTCGTCGGCAAGCCCCATCTCGCGCCGGACATCACCGGCAAGTACCGGATGGGCGACGTGCGCCACTGCTTTGCCGACGTGCGCCGCGCCGAGAGCGTCCTCTCGTATCGCGCCGCGATCGACTTCGACACCGGCCTCGCGGAGCTCGCACGCTGGCTCGACGGACAGGTGGGGAAGGCGAGCGATCACGCGCTCGAGGCGCGCGCCGAGCTCGAGGAACGAGGGCTGACGCTATGACCGTTCTCGTCACCGGCGGTGCCGGCTTCATCGGCGCGAACGTCGCGCATGCGCTGCTCGCCGCCGGGGAGCCGGTCCGCATCCTCGACAACCTCTCGCGCGCCGGTGTGGAGAGGAACGTCCGCTGGCTCGAGGCGCACCACGGTGCGCACCTCGAGCTCCAGATCGCCGACGTCCGCGATACGTCCGCGCTCGAGCGCGCGCTCGAGGGCGTCGATCACGTGTTCCACTTCGCGGCGCAGGTCGCGGTCACGACGAGCATCGACCATCCGCGCCTCGACTTCGACATCAACGCGGGCGGCACGCTGAATCTGCTCGAGGCGATCCGCGCGAGCGCCCAGCGCCCGAGCCTGATCTACACGTCGACGAACAAGGTCTACGGATCGCTCGACGACGTCACGCTCCGTCAAACGGAGCGTCGTTACGAGCCCGAGAGCTCGACGCTCGCCGATGCGGGGATCTCCGAGGAGCGACCGCTCTCCTTCTGCAGCCCCTATGGATGCAGCAAGGGGACGGCGGACCAATACGTCCTCGACTACGCGCACACGTTCGGACTTCGCGCCGCCGTGTTTCGTATGAGCTGCATCTATGGACCGCGCCAGCTCGGGACCGAAGACCAGGGCTGGGTCGCGCACTTCATCATGCGCGCGCTCCGAGGCGAGCCGATCAGCATCTTCGGCGACGGCAGGCAGGTCCGCGACGTCCTCTACGTCGATGATCTCGTCGATGCTCTTCTCCGGGCGCGCGCGCGCATCGCGAAGCTCTCCGGGCGCGCGTTCAACGTCGGTGGCGGACCGACGAGCACCACGAGCCTCGTCGAGCTCGTCGAGCGCATCACCCGTTTGATGGGCCGGAGCCCGCAGCTCGCCTTCGAGCCGTGGCGACGCGCGGATCAGCGCTGGTACGTGAGCGACGTGAGCGCGCTCACGGCGGCGACCGGCTGGGCGCCGCGTACGGTGCTGGGCGACGGCGTGAGCCGGCTGTTCGAGTGGCTCTCGCGTCAGGACATCGTCCAGGGCACGGGCGCATCGCGCATGCATCGCGGTGCAGCGGAGGCGCGATGAAGATCGCCCTCGTCAACCCACCGTGGACGTTCGACCGGAGCATCTACTTCGGATGCCGCGAGCCGCACCTGCCGCTCGAATACGGCTACACGAAGGCGCTGCTCGAGCGCGACGGGCACGACGTCCTCATCGCGGACGCGCAGCTCGGCTTCGTGTGGCGGACGGACGACGAGGCTTCGCCGTTCTCGGCCGACAACGGCGGTCTGCACCAGGCGCTCGAGCACTTCTTGCCCGATGCCACGGTCATCACGACGGCGCCGAGCTACCTCTTCTGGCGGTGCGCACCGCCCGAGCTGCGCGTGCCGATGCAAACGCTCGCCGCGATCCGTCGTGTCGCCGGCAAGACGGTGGCTGTCGGTCCGCATGCATCGTCGACTCCGGGCGCAGCGCTCCGGAAGCTCGGGACGGACATCGTGGTCCTCGGCGAATGTGAAGGTGTCCTGCGCGAGCTCGCGGCGACGCCGACGGCGCGCTGGAAGGACGTCGGATCGATCGCGTGGCTCGAGGGCGACACCGTCGTCCGCAACGGTCGGCCGGCGGGCGCCGACATGAAGGCGCTGCCGTCGCTGCGCTGGCCGGCACATGCCCTCCGCCGCCACCGGCATCATCATCATCGCTTCGAGCGCGCTCCCGATGGGCCGGGTGCGGAGATCGAGGCGTCGCGCGGCTGCCCCTACCACTGCACGTTCTGCGCGAAGGAGAACTTCCGCGACACGTTCCGCAAGCGACCGCTCGCGACGATCCGCGAGGAGCTCGACGCACTCGCCTCCGAAGGCGTCACGTACGTCTACTTCATCGACGAGATCTTCGTCCCCGATCGCCCGCTCCTCGAGATGCTCGCCGAGCGCGACATCTCGTTCGGCGTCCAGATGCGGATCGACAACTGGACGCACGAGCTCCTCGAGCTGCTCGGCCGCGCCGGCTGCGTGTCGATCGAGGCCGGGATGGAGAGCATCACCGAGCGTGGCCGCTCGCTCCTCGCGAAGAAGTGCAAGCTCACGACCGAGGAGCTGACCGAGCTCCTCATCCACGCGAAGAAGTTCGTCCCGTTCGTCCAGGCCAACCTGCTCGACGCGACGACGGACGAACCGAAACACGTCGCCGCGTGGCGCGAGAAGCTCGCCGCGCACGGCGTATGGGCGAACGAGCCCGTCCCGCTGTTCCCGTATCCGGGATCTCCCGAATACACGCTGCGCTTCGGCGCCTGTGAGGACGACGCGTGGGAGCGTGCGCACGAGCACTACCTCGCGCAGTTCGAGACGTTCAGTGACATCCAGGAGAGCGCCCCGGCGACGCTCTCGGAGCTCGAGGAGATCCATGTTCAATGACGCAGGAGCCGCCGTGCTCGCCAAGACCATCCTCATGACCGCCGATGCGGTGGGCGGCGTGCTGACGTACGCGCTCACCCTCGCGTCGGAGCTCGCGAAGTCGGGCACGAAGGTCCATCTCGCGTTGATGGGACCGAAGGCCCGGCCCGAGCAGGAGACCGCCATACGCGCGGTGCCGAACGTCGTGCTCCACGAGAGCACGTTTGCGCTCGAATGGATGGACGACCCATGGACCGACGTCGCACGCGCGGCCGACTGGCTCCGCGACCTCGAGCGCCAGGTCCGGCCCGACATCATCCATCTCAACGGCTACTCCCATGGAACGGCGGGCTTCACCGCACCGGTGGTGATCGTTGCTCACTCGTGCGTGCTCTCGTGGTGGGAGGCCGTCGAGAAGCAGCCCGCGCCCGATAAATATGCAATGTACAAGGAAGCCGTGAAGCGCGGCCTCACGGGCGCCGACGCGGTGATCGCCGTCTCACAAGCCCTCCGCGCGAGCCTCGAACGACACTACGGCCCGCTCCCGCGGACGGCAGTCGTCCCGAACGGGCTCGCGGCGCCCGAGGACCGCAAGCGCGACAAGGAGCCCTTCATCCTCGCCGCTGGACGCGTGTGGGATCGCGCGAAGAACATCGAGATGCTCGGGCGCGTCGCCGGAAAGCTGCCGTGGCCGGTGAAGGTCGCGGGCTGGGACTCGGACTCGCACGACGGCGTCGAGTCGCTCGGGTGGCTGCCCCCTCAGGAGCTCGGCGCCGTGATGGACCGCGCGTCGATCTTCGCGCTGCCGGCGAAGTACGAGCCGTTCGGGCTCTCGGCGCTCGAGGCCGCGCTGCGTCGCTGCGCGCTCGTCCTCGGCGACATCCCGAGCCTACGCGAGGTCTGGGGCGATGCCGCGCTCTACGTACGACCGGACGATGACGCAGCCCTGACGGACGCGATCTCGAAGCTCGCCACCGACGAGAATCTTCGCACCAAGCTTGCCGACGCCGCCAACCTGCGCGCGCAGCTCTACACGCCCCAGCGCAATGCCCGTGGGATGCGTGATGTCTACGAGGCCATTCTCCACGCGCGCCGGGCACCGTCGCTGCCGCTGCAGCGGACAGAGACGCGGAGTGCGTGATGCGCATCGTCCTGTTCTGCCACTCGCTGCTCTCGGACTGGAATCACGGCAACGCGCACTTCCTCCGCGGGGTCGTGTCCGAGCTCGCCGAACGCGGGCACCGGGTCAGCGTGCTCGAGCCCACCAGCGCGTGGAGCGTGCAGAACCTCGTCCACGATCACGGCGAGGCGGCCCTGGACCTCGCACGCGATCACTATCCCTCGGTCCAGCCGCGGCGTTACGACTTTCGCAACCTCGATCTCGACGAGGTCCTCGACGGCGCGGACCTCGTCCTCGTCCACGAATGGAACTCGCCCGACCTCGTCCGGCGGATCGGAAACCATCGCAAGCGGTCGCGAGCTCGGTACACGCTGCTCTTCCACGACACGCACCATCGTTCGGTGACGGCGCCGGAGGAGATGGCCGCCTACGATCTCTCCGGCTACGACGGCGTTCTCGCGTTCGGCGCCGCCGTCAAGGACGTGCACGAGCGCATGGGCTGGGGACGCCGCGCGTGGGTCTGGCACGAGGCCGCCGACGCGCGCGTCTTCAAGCCGAGCCCGCTCGCGATCGCGCGCGTGATCCCGCGGCCCGACGATGCGGACGTCGCGGACGTTCCTGCGCGCGGCGACGTCGTCTGGATCGGCAACTGGGGCGACGACGAGCGGACCGCCGAGCTTCGCGAGCTCTTCCTCGATCCCGTTCAAGACCTGCGCCTGGTCGCGAAGGTGTTCGGCGTGCGCTACCCGCACGCTGCCCTCGAGGAGCTTCGTGCGCGAGATATCGCGTACGGGGGATGGCTTCCGAACTTCCACGTCCCGCGCGCGTTCTCCGCCTACAAGATGACGGTGCACGTGCCCCGGAGCCCGTACGTGCGCGCACTCCCAGGCGTGCCGACGATCCGCGTCTTCGAGGCGCTCGCGTGCGGGATCCCGCTCGTGAGCGGGCCGTGGCTCGACACCGAAGGTCTGTTCCGCACGGGGACGGACTATTTCGTGGCGAACGACGGCCACGAGATGCGCATGCACATGCGTACGCTGCTCGCCGATCCCGAGGCCCGACGAGAGCTCGCGATGCGCGGGCGCGAGTCGATCCTCGGTCGGCACACGTGCGCCCATCGCGTCGACGAGCTCTTCACCATCTTCGACGCGATCTCCGGCGAACGTTCGCCGGGCTCGAGACCAAACGTTTCCCTCGGAGTGTTCCTATGAAGCTCTCCCTCGAGATCGCGTTCTTCGGCTCGAGCCTCGTGTCGGCCTACTGGAACGGCGCGGCCACCTATTACCGAGGGATCATCCGAGCGCTCGCCGCGCGCGGCCATCGGATCACGTTCTACGAGCCGGACGCGTACGAGCGCCAGAAGCATCGCGACATCGCGGACCCGCCTTGGGCGGAGGTCGTCGTCTACTCCGGGACGGACCGCGACGATGTCTATCGCATGCTCGATCGTGCACGACGTGCAGACGTCATCGTGAAGGCGAGCGGCATCGGCGCGTGGGACTCGCTCCTGGAGGAAGAGGTCCCGCGCGCGACGAGGCCGGGCGCGCTCTCGATCTTTTGGGACGTCGACGCGGCCGCGACGCTCGAGCGTGTCCGGTCGAATCCAGGCGACCCATTTCGCGCCCTCATCCCGCAGTACGACCTGATCTTCACCTATGGCGGTGGCCCGCCCGTCGTGCGCGGGTACGTCGAGCTCGGCGCACGCCTCTGCGTGCCGGTCTACAACGCGCTCGATCCGACCTCGCACTTCCCCGTGGCGCCCGAGCCTACCTGGTTTGCGGATCTCTCCCTTCTCGCGAACCGCCTGCCCGATCGCGAGGCGCGCATCACCGAGTTCTTCTTCCGTCCGGCGACGCTCTTGCCGCAGAAGACGTTCCTCCTCGGCGGGAACGGCTGGGAAGGCCGCGGCGTCCCGCCGAACGTGCGCACGGTCGGGCACGTCTACACGAACCAGCACAACGCGCTGAACGCGAGCGCGCGCTGCGTGCTGAACGTCGCGCGCGACAGCATGGCAGCGAACGGCTGGTCGCCGGCCACCCGCGTCTTCGAGGCTGCGGGTGCCGGAGCCTGTCTCATCACCGATGCCTGGGAGGGCATCGACGTCTTCCTCGAGCCCGGGCGCGAGGTGCTCGTCGCCAGGGACGGCGAGGAGGTCGCGCGGCACCTCCGTGACATCGATCCGATCCGCGCGCGGGAGATCGGTGCGGCCGCACGTGCGCGCATCCTCGCGCATCACACGTACGCGCAGCGAGCCAAGCTGGTCGATTCGATCCTCGTCACGAACGCGCCTTCGATGGAGGCAGCACCGTGAGCTTCCGCTTCGTCTTCCTCGGGCTGTCGCTCCGGTCCTCGTGGGGCAATGGGCACGCGACGACGTATCGCTCGCTCTTGCGTCCGCTCGCCGAGCGCGGCCACGAGGTGACGTTTCTCGAACGCGACCAGCCGTTCTACGCGGACAATAGCGACTTCGACAACGTGCCGTGGGCGAAGATCCACGTGTACGAATCGCTCTCGGAGCTGCACGAGCGCTACGCGTCGGTCGTCCGCGACGCGGACCTCGTCGTGGTCGGCTCCTACGTCCCGGACGGCATCGACGTGGGACGGTGGGCCCTCGAGCTCGCGCCGGGGCGCGTTGCCTTCTACGACATCGACACGCCCGTCACGCTGGCAGCGTTGATCGACGGGACGTGCAGCTATCTCTCACCCGAGCTCGTGGCGCGGTATGCGCTGTATCTCTCGTTCACGGGCGGCCCGACGCTCGACGTCCTCCGTCGCACGTACGGCGCGCAGTGGGTGCGGCCCCTTTATTGCTCGGTCGATCCCGAGGTCCACTACCACGAGGAGACGACCCCGGTCTGGGACCTCGGCTATCTCGGGACCTACAGCAAAGACCGGCAGCAGGCGCTCGAGCGTCTCCTGCTCGAGCCGGCGCGGCTCTGGAAGCAGGGCCGGTTCGTCGTCGCCGGTGCGCAATATCCGGAGACGATCGACTGGGCACCGAACGTTGAGCGCCTGACGCACCTGCGCCCTTCCGAGCACCGTCGCTTCTACAACGCGCAGCGCTTCACGCTGAACGTCACGCGCAATGCAATGCTTGCGGCCGGCTGGTCGCCGAGCGTGCGCGTCTTCGAGGCCGCTGCGTGTGGAACGCCCATGATCAGCGATCCGTGGCCCGGGCTCGACGAGCTGCTCGAGCCCGGGTCGGAGATCCTCGTCGTCCGCACGACGCATGAGGCACTTCGCGTCCTTCGAGAGCTGCCCGAAGCGCAGCGCACGAAGATCGGCAAGGCCGCGATGGCGCGGATCCTCGCGGAGCACACGTCGCAGCATCGTGCCGAGACGCTGGAGCGCTACACGCGTGAGCTGCTCGAGCGGCGGGCGCGCCGAGCCCGCATCGTCGTCAACGGCGCCCCGCCAGTCCTGGGCCACGCGGGGATCGACAGCGCCGAACAGACCAGCCCCGAAAGGAAGCCGGTCGGCCCTCGAGGTGAACCATGAGCAGAGAACGCGTGCTGGTGACCGGCGGTGCGGGGTTCGTTGGCTCGCACTTGTGCGATCGACTCATCGCTCGCGGCGATGACGTCCTCGCTCTCGACAACCTCCAGACAGGATCGCTCGACAACATCGCTCACCTGCGGCGGCACAGGCGCTTCGCGTTCGTGGAGCACGATGTCATCGATCCGTTCCACGCACCGGTCGATCGCATCTTCCTCCTGGCCTGCCCGGCAAGCCCGCCGCGATACCAGGAGGACCCGGTCCGGACGATGTTGACGAGCGTGATCGGGACGCTGAACGCGCTCCGGCTCGCGCACAAGACGGGCGCACGCGTGTGCCTCGCATCGACGAGTGAGGTCTACGGCGATCCAGAGGTCCACCCGCAGCCCGAGAGTTACCGAGGTGCGGTGAGCACGACCGGGCCACGCGCCTGTTACGACGAAGGCAAGCGCTGCGCCGAGACGCTGATGATGGACTTTGCACGCCGCCACGGAGTCGATGTCCGCATCGCACGCATCTTCAACACGTATGGCCCGCGGATGGATCCGGAGGACGGGCGCATCGTCTCGAACTTCGTGTGTCAGGCCATCGAGGGCCGCGACCTCACGATCTACGGCGACGGGATGCAGACGCGAAGCTTCTGTTACGTCGACGACCTCGTCGACGGGCTCGTCGCGCTGATGGACCATCACTCCTTCATCGGCCCGGTGAACCTCGGGAACCCAGACGAGTTCTCGGTCCGCGAGCTCGCCGATCTCGTGATCGATCTCACGGGTAGAGATGTCGGCCTCGTTCGCCGGCCGCTGCCCGAGGACGATCCGAAGATGCGTCGCCCCGTGATCGATCTCGCGCGCCGCGAGCTCGGCTTCCAGCCGAAGATCTCGCTGCGCGAGGGCCTCATCCGGACGATCGCGTACTTCGAGCTCATCCTCCGGGAGCGCCGTCGTGTGTGCGAGTCGGCTCCGCTCCTCCTCCGGCGAATGGAGCGCTCCGTCTCGAGCGCGACCCGCGGCAACGGGGCGACGGGATAGGCCGCGCCATGTGGGGCATCGTACCTGCGGCCGGGATCGGGAGCCGGATCCAACCACTGGCATTCAGCAAGGAGCTCTTGCCCGTCGGCAGCGTCGACGACGAAGACGGCGTCGAGCGCCCGCGCGCCGTCAGCGAATACCTCGTCGAGCGGATGGTCGTCGGCGGCGCGACGAAGATCTGCTTCGTGATCTCGCCCGGAAAGAGCGACATCGTAGAGTACTACGGGGCAGGCTCGGCGGAGACGCCGGTCTGCTACGTCGTGCAGCCACGCGCGGGTGGGCTGTGCGATGCGATCTTCCGTGCGGTGCCGCTGCTCGGCGACGACGACGAGCACGTGCTCGTGGGTCTGCCGGACACGATCTGGTTCCCAGAGGAAGGCCTCGCGATGCTCGGAACGGACGATCTGTCGTTCCTCTGCTTTCCGGTCGACCAACCCGAGCGGTTCGATGCCGTCGTCAGCCGACCCGACGGCTCCGTCGTCGAGATCCAGGTGAAGCAGCCCGGAGCGACGAGCTCGTGGGTCTGGGGCGCGTTCAAGATCCGCGCGCGAGCGCTCCGCGAGCTCTTCGAGCTGTGGTGCACGCGCACGCCGCGGGATCCGTACATCGGCACGCTCGTGAACGCCTGGCTCGAGCGCGGGGGCCAGGCGCGCGCAGTGCGCCACGGGCGCGCCTACGTCGACACGGGGACGGTCGGCGGCTACCGCGAGGCCATCCAGCTGCTCGAAGGCGTGACGAAGCGAGGCAGCCCGCATCTCGGCGGTGCCGAACGCAGGCAGCCAGCGCTGCGCGTGGCGAATGGCCCGCGGGTCACCATCTCGAGGCAGGGAGAACCAACACCATGAACCGGGAGCGCATCGTGCAAGAAGTCGAACGGCTCGGGCCCTGGTTTCACAACCTCGATCTCGGAGGCGTGGCGACCGCGCCTTCGCATTTTCTCGGGGACTATCCGCGCCAGAAGTTCGCTCGCTTCCAGCATGCGATCCCGAAGGACCTGCGCGGATGCACGGTGCTCGACATCGGCTGCAACGGAGGGTTCTACAGCATCGAGATGAAGCGTCGCGGCGCGGATCGCGTCGTCGGCATCGACTTCGACGACGTTTGCCTCGCGCAAGCGCGCTTCGCCTCGGACGTCACCGGCGTCGAGATCGAGCTGCACCGGATGAGCGTCTACGAAGTGAAGGACCTGCGCGAGAAGTTCGACATCGTCCTCTTCATGGGGGTGCTCTATCACCTTCGCCATCCGCTCCTCGCGCTCGATCTCATCCACGACCACGTCGTCCGCGGCACGATGGTCTTCCAAAGCATGCTTCGCGGCTCGCTGAACGTCGCGGCGCTCGACGAGGACTATCCGTTCGCGGAGCGCGCCGTGTTCGAGGAGGCGACGTACCCGAAGCTCCACTTCGTCGAGAAGAGATACGCCGGCGATCCGACGAACTGGTGGATCCCGAACCGCGCGTGCACGGAGGCGATGCTCCGGAGCGCCGGGTTCCGCATCAAGACAAACCCGGAAGAGGAGGTCTACATCTGCGAGCTCGACGACGGGCAGCCGACGAAGGCACCGGGCGACTCGCGCGGCTCGTCGCTCGAGCAAGAGCAGCAAGAGGCTTCGCGATGACCGTCGAAGCCGTGATGCTCTGGAACGAGCCGAACAATCTCAGTCACTGGGACTTCGGCATGGATCCGGACTGGTCGATCTTCGCTGCGATGGTGAAGGTCGCGTCGGCCGAGATCCGCCGCGAGCGTCCACGGCTCCTCCAGGTCCTCGGCGGCATCTCGCCGATCGATCCGAGCTTCATCCAGAACCTGAACCGAAAAGGCGCGACGGAGGCCGTCGACGTCGTCGCCGTCCACGGCTTCCCGTTCGACTGGAACCACTGGCAGATCGACGAGTGGCCGAACAAGCTCGAAGAAGTGCGCGCGGTGACGAACCGCCCGCTGTGGGTCACCGAGGTCGGTGCGTCGACGTTCGGCTCGGAGGAAATCCAGGAGCTCGGGCTCCGCCGCACCGCAGAGCTGCTGCTCGGCAAGGTGGACCGCGTTCACTGGTACAGCCTCTTCGATCTGCCGCGCGCCTGGCCCGCGACGACTCGGCATCGCGAGGCCGAGGGCTCGTCGTACTACCGCCACTTCTACATGGGGCTGATCCGCGAAGATGGTCAGCCGAAGCGAGCGCTGCGGCTGTTCAAGCATTACGCTCCGGATCTCGGCATCTGCCAGTGGATGCACTTCGAAGACCATCGCCTCGAGGAGATGGTCTCGTGGCTGCGGAAGCTCGGCGTGACCAAGCTTCGAACGGGGCTCTCTTGGGCCGACAGCTTCCGGCCGGGCGCGGAGCGCTGGTTCGATCGCCAGATGAAGGCGCTCGAGCCGTTCGACGTCACGCTCACGTACTGCTTCACGCCCGCGCCCGCCGGGCTTCGTGACGATCACACATCACCACCCAAGAACGTGGAGGAGTTTGCCGAGTTCTGTGCGCGGATGACGCGTCGATATTGCTGACCATGGAGGCGCCGAGAGCCGTGGAGGCAAGGGAGGTGACCCATGACACACAGGTTCGAGCTAGTGCGACTGCGTCTCGTCGGGGACGACGACATCGAGACGAACATCATCGAGCGCGAGTTCCCGACAGTCAGGGTCGAGCGAGCATCGACTTGCGGCGCAAGCGACATCATCGTCGACGATTACGTGTGGCGCGGAGCGTTCGACCTTCGGACGTTCGACGAAAAGCTCGAGCACGCAGGGGCCGCCGTCACGATCTCCGTTCGAGGGCACGATGTCGCCCGGATCGCCTGCGAGGTCATGACGCGCTACCAGCGCTTCTTGAGCCGGCGGAATCTCGCCTCGGGGACGCCATTGTTCGACGCGGTCCTCGAGGCCCATGCCGGCATCTACGACGTCTCGCTGCCTCTCGCGAAGGCGGACCTCGATCACGCGGTCGATACCTGGCAGTGGATGCTCCGCCTCCATCCCGAGGTCGGCCTCGCCCCGCAGCTCGCGGCGCTGTTCCACGACATCGAGCGTCTCGAGAGCGAGCCGCGGGAGCGCATCGAGCATCGGGCGCCCGATCACCAGACCTCGAGGGATGCGCACGCGCAGAAGGGGGCGGAGCGCGTCTTGCAGCTGCTCCTCGACGCGGGCGTGAGCGAAGTCGAAGCGGAGCACGCGCGCGATCTCGTCTATCGCCCCGAGCGTCGCGAGGGCGACGTCGAGCTGCTGCTGCTGAACGATGCAGACGCGCTCTCGTTCTTCTCGCTGAACAGCCCTGGGTACTACGACTACTTCGGCCTCGCCCAGACTCGCCGCAAGGTGGCCTACACGCTCGCGCGCCTCGGCCCACGTGCGCGACAGAAGCTCGATTGCGTGCGGCTGCGCCCGGACGTCGAACGTTTGCTCCGAGAGGTGGCCGCATGAAGCTCGTCGTCTTCGGCCTGTCGGTCAGCTCGGCGTGGGGCAACGGCCACGCCACGCTCTGGCGCGGGATCTTGCGCGCGCTCGCGACGGACGGACACGAGGTCGTGTTCTTCGAACGCGATACCCCGTTCTACGCGACCCATCGCGATCTCACGGTAGGCGAGGGCTACGAGATCGTGATCTATCCGAGTTGGTCGGAGGTCGCGTCGAGGGCGCGTCGAGAGATCGCGCAGGCAGACGTCGCGATCGTGACCTCGTACCAGGCGGACGCCGCAGCCGCGACCGAGGTCGTCCTCGAGTCGCGTCGCACCCGCGTGTTCTACGACCTCGACACGCCGGTCACGTTCGATCGGCTCGACCACGGCGAGCTCGTCTCGTGGCTTCCGCCCGGTGGCTACGGCGATTTCGACCTCGTCCTCAGCTTCACCGGTGGAGACGTGCTCGATCGGCTCCGTCGCGAGCTCGGCGCGCGCCGGGTCGCGCCGCTCTTCGGGTGCGTCGATCTCGAGGCGCATCGGGCCGGCGAGAAGCGTTCCGAGCTCGCGTGTGACCTGTCGTATCTCGGGACGTACGCGGCCGATCGGCAAGCCGGCGTCGAGAGCCTGCTCCTCGACGTGGCCGAGCGCGCTCCGGAGCGCCGCTTGCTCCTCGGCGGTCCCATGTATCCGGCCGACATGCGGCGCCCGCCGAACCTCACGATCCTTCCGCACGTCGCGCCGGGAGATCACTCCGCGTTCTACGGCTCGTCGCGTCTGACGCTGAATCTCACGCGCGGAGCGATGGCGAAGACGGGGTTCTGTCCGTCCGCGCGCCTCTTCGAGGCGGCCGCGTGCGACGTCCCCGTGGTCAGCGACGCGTGGCGCGGGATCGAGTCGTTCTTCACGCCGGGAGACGAGATCCTGGTCGCGCACGATACGAACGACGTCCTCGCGATGCTCGAGCTGTCACCGCAAACCCTCTCGAGGATCGCTCGCTCCGCGCGCGAGCGCGTTCTCGGGGAGCACACCGCATCTCACCGCGCTCGCGAGCTCGTCGAGCTCGTACGGGCCATGCCTGCGCATCGCGCATCCGCCGCCTGACACGCGGCTCGATCAGGAGAAGGGAGACCTCCGTGCAGAAGCCTTCGACCATCCGTCCCGCTGCGGGCCGTCTCGCCGTCCTCCTTCCGGGGCTCGGAGCCGTCGCCACCACGGCCATGGCCGGCGTCATGCTCGCGCGGCGTGGCCTCGCTGCGCCGGTCGGATCGCTCACGCAGATGGGCACGATCCGTCTCGGATCGCGGAAGCAGGCGCGGCAACCGAGGATCCAGGACCTCGTGCCGCTCGCGTCGATGGACGATCTCGTCTTCGGCGGGTGGGACATCTTCACCGACGACGCGTACGAGTCGGCGCGGAACGCGGACGTGCTGCACCCGCATCATCTCGACCTCGTCGCCGACGAGCTGTGCCGCATCCGGCCGATGGCTGCCGTCTTCGACCGGGCCTACGTGCGCCGCCTCGATGGATCGAACGTGAAGCAGGGCTCGACGAAGGCCGATCTGGTCGAGCAGCTCCAGCACGACATCCGCGCGTTCATGAAGCGCAACGAGTGCGCGCGCGCGGTCGCGATCTGGTGCGGATCGACGGAGGTCTATCTCGAGCCCACCGCGGTCCACGACTCGATCGATGCATTCGAAGCCGGTCTCCAGGCCAACGACCCGCAGATCGCGAGCTCGCAGATCTACGCCTGGGCATGCCTCAAGGAGGGCGTGCCGTTCGCGAATGGAGCTCCGAACCTCACCGTCGACTTCCCAGCGGCCTGGCAGCTCGCCCGTGAACGCAACGTGCCGATCGCCGGAAAGGACTTCAAGACGGGGCAGACGTTGATGAAGACGGTCATCGCGCCCGGTCTCAAAGCGAGGATGCTCGGCGTTCGCGGGTGGTTCTCGACGAACATCCTCGGCAATCGCGACGGCGCCGTCCTCGACGATCCCGGGTCGTTCAAGACGAAGGAAGTCTCGAAGCTCGGCTCGCTCGAGACCATCTTCCAGCCCCATCTGCACCCCGCGCTCTACGGGGACGTCTTCCACAAGGTCCGCATCGAATACTACCCGCCGCGCGGCGATGCGAAGGAGGGTTGGGACAACATCGATCTCTTCGGGTGGCTCGGCTACCCGATGCAGCTCAAGGTCGATTTCCTCTGTCGTGACTCCATCCTCGCGGCTCCGATCGTGCTCGACCTCGCGCTCTTCCTCGATTTTGCGCAGCGCGCTGGCCTACGCGGGATCCAGGAGTGGCTCTCGTTCTATTTCAAGTCACCGATGGCCGCGCGCGGGCTCGTCCCGGAGCACGATCTGTTCATCCAGCTCAAGAAGCTGAAGAACACGCTCCGCTTCCTCATGGGGGAGGAGCTCATCACGCATCTCGGCGCCGAGTACTACGACTGACCCTCGACGTACCACGGCGTGCTGACGACGATGATCTGCGGACCGCCGCGGAAGGTGAGGAGCCCCTTCAGGAGGGCCGCCGTGTTGTTGTGATAGAAGGCGTGGTACCAGCGCGGCTCGACGATCTGCGGAACGACGACGGCCACGCTTCGCTCGGGGTGGTCGTCTGCGAGCTTCTTGACGTAGCTCACGAGCGGCGCGAACAGCTGGCGGTACTCCGACCTCAGGACCACCAGGTTGGGCGGCCGGACATGCGCTTCCTGCGCGGGCCGCACGACGAGCTCTCTCCAGTTGCGTGAGAGAGAGTCCGTGTCGCGTTCGGGCGTGAGGACCTGGAGGATCGTGACGTCTTGCGAGAACGTGTACGCGTAGTGCAGCGCCTTCTGCGCGGGCCGGTCCCAGCGCCTCACCGGAACGATCACGTGCGGTGGCGGCGCCGGGTGAAGGTCGAGCGGACCTCGGAGCGTGGTGATGCGCTCGAGCGTGGCGTAGTGGCGTCGGCTCGTGGAGAAGGAGAGATACATCCCGACGATCAGGAGGACGCTGATCCAGGCGCCTTCGCCGAGCTTTGCGACGACGACCACGAGGAGCGTCATTCCCGTCACGATCGCGCCGGTCAGGTTGAACGCCATCTTGAAGCGCGCGTGGCGCTCCTTGCGCTTCCTCCAGTGTTGAACCATCCCCGCTTGCGACAAGGTGAACGAGAGGAGAGCGCCGATCGCGAAGAGCGGGATGAGCCTGTCGGTGATCCCCTGAAAGACGGTGAGGAGGATCGCCGAGAGGACGGACAGGACGACGATGCCGTGCGAGAAGACGAGACGCCGCCCACGATGCGCGAACGTCTCCGGTAGCTCGCGGTCGAGCGCGAGGAGCCGAGCGACGCGAGGGAAGTCGGCGAAGCTGGTGTTGGCCGAGAACGCGAGCACCGCGACGATCGCGGCGATCGTCAGATGGTAGAAGACGCCTCGACCCCAGACGGTCGCGACGACGCGCGAGAGGACGCTCTCGTATCCGGGCTGACCCGGAGGAGTCGCCGTGATCTGATAGGCCCGACACACGATGGCGAGGCCGAGCAGGAGCATGACGAGCGTGCTCGTGATGAGGACCAGCGTGCGGCGCGCATGGACCGGGCTCGGGTCGTGGAAGAGCGGAACGCCGTTGCTCACGGCCTCGATCCCCGTCATCGCCGTCGAGCCGTTCGCGAACGCGCGTGCGAGCAGCCATGGGGTGACCAGAGCTATGCCGGCG
>JAEXCN010000259.1 GCA_023402175.1 Pseudomonadota bacterium
GCGTGCGTTCGCGATCGGCGTGGGATTGAACTCGCTCTTCGTCCTCGTCGAGCTCGCAGCCGGCATCATCGGAAGCTCGGTCGCGCTCGTGGCCGATGCGGCTCACAACTTCAGCGACGTGCTCGGACTCGCGCTCGCGTGGGGTGCAGCTCGGCTCGCGCAAGTGCGGCCTTCCGCACGGCGAACCTACGGTCTCCGGCGGTCGACCATCCTCGCTTCGCTCGCCAACGCGATCTTGCTTCTCGTCGGCGTCGGTGGCGTCAGCTGGGAGGCGATCAGCCGCCTGCGCGAGCCTGGTGAAGCGCCGCAGGGCGTGATGATGCTCGTCGTCGCAGCGGTGGGCGTCGTGGTGAACGGCGGCTCGGCGCTGCTGTTCATGCGCGGCCAGAAGTCGGACGCCAACGTGCGCGGAGCGTTCCTCCATCTCGTAGCGGACGCAGCGGTCTCGGTGGGAGTCGTCGTTGCCGGTGTCGTGATCCTCCTGACGGGCTGGACGTGGGTGGATCCCGTCGTGAGCCTCGTCGTCTCCCTCGTCATTCTCGTGGGCACGTGGGCTCTGCTTCGCGATGCGCTCAACCTCGCTCTCGACGCGGTCCCGTCGACGATCGACCCGGACAAGGTCCGCGAATACCTCGCGAACCTTCCGGACGTGCGAGACGTGCACGATCTTCACATCTGGGCGCTCAGCACCACCGAGACCGCGCTCACCGGCCACCTCGTCATCGACGCGAAGCTGTGCGACCCCGCCTTCCTCCGCGACATCGGAAAGGCGCTCGAGCAGAAGTTCGGGATCCACCACGCCACGATCCAGATGGAACCCCCGGACGCGCCCGAAGCGTGTGCTCACGCTCCGGACGAGGTCGTCTGACGGCTTGCGTGTGTCGGCGCGCTCGCGTCTCCCGGTCGTTACATCGCGACCGGGCGCGCCTCGTGCGCCGCTGACCGGTCAGCGACGGGCGGGCATCGGGCAGCGCGCTGGCATCATCCTCTTCGAGCCGCCTCGAGGAGGATCTCGGCGACCTCGGGACGACTGAACTCCGGCGGCGGCAGCTTGCCCGCTCGCAGCAGCTCGCGCACCTCGGTGCCCGAGAGGGAGATGCGCGTCGCCGCGTCGCCGGGCGCGGTCTTGTCCGTGGCCATCCCGTGCGTGACCTTCGACCAGAACGCGGCATCGAAGTCGAGCGGCTCGATGCCGAGCTCGCCCGGGGAGAAGTCGTCGAACGCGCGCTGCGCGTCGTACGGCCCGTAATAATGACCGACGCCGGCGTGATCGCGCCCCACGATGAAGTGCGAGCAGCCGTAGTTCTTCCGGACCAGAGCGTGGAAGATCGCTTCGCGTGGTCCGGCGTACCGCATGGCCGCCGGATTGAGCGCAAGGACGACGCGATCGGGGGCGTAGTACTTCTCGATCAGCACCTCGTAGCAGCGCATCCGGACGTCCGCTGGGATGTCGTCCTTCTTCGTCGCTCCGACGAGCGGATGAAGGAGAAGGCCGTCGCTGATCTCGAGAGCGCACTTCGTGATGTATTCGTGGGCCCGATGGATCGGGTTCCGCGTCTGGAACCCGACGACGCGCCGCCAGCCTCGCTCCTCGAAGATCGCCCGCGTCTCGGCAGGATCGCGCGGGTACTTCGGGAACTGCGGAACGAGCGGCCGCTCGATGAGCCAGACCTCGCCCCCGAGATACACGTTCCCGGACGCCTTCAGCTGCGCGACGCCGGGATGGTTCGTGTCCGTCGTCCCGTAGACGTTGCGTGCCTCGAGCTCCTTGTCGGGCGTCCAGCGATCGCTGAGCTCGAGGATTCCGACCAGACGCTCATCAGGAGACGCGAGGGCGACCTCCGATCCTGGATCGAGCTGCGCTGCCTCCGTGTCGGAGACGGCAAGCGTGATCGGAATCGACCACACGAGGCCGTTCTCGAGTCGCCGCTCTCGGACGACGCGAAGGTAGTCGCGCGGCGTCATGAATCCCTTCAGCGGGGAGAAGCCACCGGTTCCGATGAGCTCGAGATCGCTTGCCGCCCTCTCGTCGAGCGTCACCCGCGCAAGCCGGCTCGCACGTTCGGAGTGTCGCTGCCTCGCATCACCGCGGACGAAGCGATCGACGAGCTCGCCGCCGTGAGGCTGCGGGAGGCCCCGCTTCGTCGGCTCGACGGAGCGACCCTCGCTCCGGAGATATCCGAGCTCCACGAGCTTCGCGAGGATCTTGCCGAGGCTCTCTTCAGGCGACTCACGATCGGTACGCACGACTACCTCCGGTGAGGCGGGCGGCTCGTAAGGATCGTCGACGCCCGTGAAGCCCTTGATCTCTCCCGCGAGCGCACGAGCATAGAGGCCCTTCACGTCACGCTGCGCGAGGACCTCGATCGGGCAGTCGCAATAGACCTCGCAGAACCGGCCGATCGAGCGCCGCTGCTCGTCGCGGATCTCACGATACGGACTGATCGCAGCGGTGATCGCGCACCCGCCGGATCGGGCGATCAGCTTCGCGACGAAGCCGATCCGCCGGATGTTCGTGTCGCGGTCTTCGCGTGAGAAGCCGAGCCCCTTCGACAGGTGCGTACGGACGACGTCACCGTCGAGGGACTCGACATGCACGCCTCGCTGCGACAGCTCGGCCCCGAGCATGGCTGCGAGCGTCGACTTTCCCGAGCCCGACAGCCCGGTGAACCAGACGACGAATCCATGTGTCGAGGCCATGCGTCCCTCCTGGGCGCGACCATTCTCGCGATAACTCTCGAGTCACGCACGCAGCGTGCCCATGCCGCGTGTATCGGCATCGTCGATGCAGCCGAAAAGCAGACTCGAACGCGTTCTCTTCGAACCGCGCGAATCAGCAGCGGGGCACATCCGTGGCACGACGAGCCGACGCATCGAGGTGGAGCGTGACCCATGCCCGACGTCGTTCTCGAGCGACTCCTCGACGCCGAGCGCAGGGCCGAGGCGATCGTGGATCATGCCCGGACGGAGCAGGAGCGCATCGTCGAAGAGGCGCGCCGAGAGGCTCACGCGATCGAGGAACGTCTCGAGCAGCGGATCGGCGAGACCCGTGCACAGGAGGTGAAAGACGCGGAGGACCGCGCGGACCTAGCCGTCGCGGAGCTCGAGCGCCGCTTCGAGGAACGTCAGAAGGAGCTTCGCCGGCTCGCCGAGGAGCACGGGGACGAAGCGCTCGAAGCGGTGCTAGCGCTCCTGACGAGCGCCGAGACCTGCGAATGAACCGCATGCCCGAGGCTGGTCCGTGAGGAGCTCGCAGACGACGCGGCTCGCCAACGTTCGGCGCTACGCGTATCTCGACACGCGTGTCGCGGGGATGGCGGGGCACCTCCTCGGCACGCGAGAGCTCGACGATCTGCTCGACCACCCTCTCGAGCCGGAGAGCCTCCGCAGGATGATCGGCCTCGATGGATCTGCAGCCGAGCGCGGCATTCCCCCGTCGGGACAAGCGATGACCTCGGCGTTGCTCCATGACCTTGCAGTGCTCGTCCGGGCCGTGACGGGCCCCGAGCGGGATTTCCTCGTGTACTGGGCACGTCGCTTCGAGCTCCGGAACCTGAAGACACTGATCCGCGGGAAGATGGCGAAGCTCTCGAGCGAGGCCCTTCGTGGCGAGCTGGTGGACATGGGGCCGTTCGCGACGTTGCCCGTCGATCAGCTGCTCGAGACCTCCGACGTAGCCGAGCTCCTGCGCCGGCTCGAGCGCACGCCGCATGCGGACGTGGCACGACAAGCGCGCGAGATCCACGACGAGCGACACGAGCTCTTTGCCATCGATGCCGCGGTCGACAAGCGTTACTACACCGAGCTCTGGGAGCGCGCCGCTCGCATCGATCCGCGCCATGCGCCGCTGTTTCACGAATTGCTCGGTACGAGGACGGACCGCGTCAATCTCGTCTGGATGCTGCGATATCGGTTCGAATACGAGCTTCCGCCGATTCAGACTTACTACCTCTTGGTTCCATTCGGTCTTCGGTTGAATGCGCGGGCATTGCAGACGTTGACGCAGCTCGCGTCGTTCGCGGACGTCATCCGGAACCTGCCGGAACCCCTCCGGTCCGACCTGAAGAAAGCTGCCAATGCGTTCGACGTCACTCTCGTGATGGAGGAAAACACCCGGCGCGTCGCTCGTGCTGGTCTTCGCACCCGATTCAGCTTCACTCCTGCGTTTGCCTATCTGCTGCTGAGGGAACGCGATCTCCGTCGGGTTCGTGCCGTGCTGGAAGGTAGGCGCCTTTCGATCCCTCCACCCGCAATACGAGAGTCGCTCGGCCTCGATGGCGACCGCTGATACGTGACAAGGAGCGCCTATGTTCAAGCCGGTTCTGATGAAGTCCGTGACGCTGCGCCTCCTGCGCGACGAAGCGGATCAGGCAGCGCTCGTCCTCGCAGAGACGGAAGCGTTCCAGCCGGACACGCCGCTGGACCCGACAGAGGTGATGCCGGAAGCGCCGGGAGCACGATACTCCGCGCTGTATCGCAGCGCGCGCGCCCACATGGACAAGCTCCTCGACGCCTGCGGTGGTGACCACGCGACGCCTGCGCCGACCTCGCCCAGCGTGGTCTCCGAGGTGGAGCTCGCGGATGTCGATCGCTGGCTGAGAGAAGCGTGGCGCGAATGCTCCGAACAGCAGGAGGTGCTTCGCCATATCGACGACGAGCAGAAGCGAGTACGGGAGCTGCTCCAGACGCTCGAGACCTTCGAGGCCCTCGCGATCGACCTCGCCGACGTCGCCCGAGAACGGCGGTTCCTCGACGTCCAGATCGGGACCTTGCCCATGGCCAACCTCGGTGGCACCCGCAACGCGCTCCGTCTGGCGGGGTACGTCGCGCGGGTCTTCTACTCCGCGCCGCCGCTGGCCCACGTCATCATCGCCGGCCCGCGCGGCCGCGAGTCCGAGGTCGCGGCCCTCCTCCGGACGGCAGGCTGGCGAGCGCTTCACATCCCGGCCGAGCTGTCCGACTACCCCGAACGAGCGCGGACGAAGCTCCTGGAACGGCAGCGTGAAGCCGCGGAACGAGCCGCACGGCAGGCTCGCGCGATGGAGGAAGCACGCCGGGATCGTTCCGCTCGCGTCGCGCGATCGTGCGAGCTACTGGCGTACGCAGAGCCATACGCGGAGCTCGCGCGCTCTTTGCGTGCCCGAGGAAATCTCGCGTCGGTGACGGGTTGGGCGCCCTCGAGAGACGCCGAGCTCCTGCGGGAGCGGCTGGCGGCGCGCCTCGGCGATCGATTCGTGATGTCGGAGCGAGATCCAGGACCCGACGAGCGGAGCAACGTGCCTTCGCTCGTCGCGCACCGCGCCTGGCTCGAACCGTTCAGCGTCCTCGTCGAGAAGTACGGCGTCCCGAGGTACGGCGAGATCGACCCGACGATCCCGTTTGCGATCAGCTTCATCGCGATGTTCGGGATGATGTTCGGCGATGTCGGTCAAGGCGCCGTCATCGCATTCGTCGGCGCCGTCTTCCGCAGGAGACTCGGACGCTTCACACCGTTCCTCGTCGCTGCAGGGCTCGCATCGATGGTGTTCGGCGTTCTCTACGGGAGCGTCTTCGGTCTGGAGACGATCCTCTCGCCGATATGGATTGCACCGCTGCACGATCCCATTCGGATGGTGCTCGTCGCGCTGTACTGGGGAATTGGCTTCATCGTCCTCACGTCGGGGATCGCGATTTACAACTTCGTTGCCGAGCACCAGATCGGCGCGGCAGCGTTCGGCAGTCGCGGTCTCGCCGGGGTCGCTTCGTATCTCGCCAGCGCGTGGGTGGCTCATCGCTACCTGACGGCTCGCCACGTCGGTGCGATTGGACTCGGGGCGATCGCCGTTCCGCTCGCGGCGGTCGGCGTCTACGAGTGGCGGAGGCAACGCGGAACGACCGCCGAACGTGCGCTCGTGGTCGCGATCGAGTCCGTCGAGACCGTGCTGACCTACGCTGCGAACACGCTCTCGTTCTTGCGTGTCGCCGCGTTCAGCCTCAACCACGTCGCGCTCGCGCTCGCGATCTTCTCGATCGCGAAGACCATGGGACCGGCAGGTCATTGGCTCACGATCGTCATCGGAAACGTCTTCGTGCTCGTGCTCGAGGGGGCGATCGTCGCGATCCAGGCGCTCCGGCTCGAGTACTACGAAGGATTCGCGAGATTCTTCCGCGGCGACGGCCGTCCTTTTCATGCGCTCGGAATCCGGCTTGCTACGGCGGCCAGATGAGAGCCCACATGAAGGCCCAGATGAGGGCGCAGAGGGAACGCGATGTCGTGGTTCGTCGCTTTGATGACCGTGAGCCTGGTCGCGATCGTGGCGCTCGGCATCCATTTCGAAGCCCACCCGCTCGCCGAGCGCCGCAGTCCACCTCGCTGGCTGAAGCGGACGGTCGGAGCCAACTTGCTCCTGTTCGCTCTCGGTCAAGTGGGCCTCCTCCTGGTGGGCGTTCGATCCGCATTCGCCCAGCCAGCAGTCGCGGCTTCGACTTCGCAGATCTCGGTGGGCTTCGGTCTGGCGATGATCGGGATTGGCATTCCGACCGCGGTCGCCACCATCGGTGCCGGGATCGCCGTGAGCTCGGTCGGAGCGGCAGCGCTCGGCGTCATCGCCGAGAAGCCGGAGGCGTTCGGACGCACGCTCGTCTATCTCGGCCTCGCGGAGGGCATCGCCGTCTACGGCCTGGTCGTCACGATCCTCATGCTCAACCGGATCTGAATCATGCCGGCAGACCCTTCCGAAAATCGCGGTCGGAACGCCTCGGCTCGGCCCGAGGCGACGCGGCTCATCGTCGTCGCGAGCTCCCCCGTCGCGCTCGGGTTCGGATTGCTCGGCATCGAGACCGTTGCGGACGCTACTCCGGAGCAGCTCGAGCGATTGCTGGATGACCTCGTCGCCCACCAAGAGAGTGCGCTGCTCTTCGTCGAGGAGAAGCTCGCCCGCGGTGAGGGCACTTGGTTGAGATACGTGCGCGACGAGAGCAGCAACATCGTCCTCGTCGAGATCCCGCAGCTGCACGGCGCGCGGGAGCACGAGTCCGCGCTCGAGGCATTGATTCGAAAGGCCCTCGGCCGGTCTTCCGGGAAGGCACACGCCGATGGCGGATGAACGCGGCGAGAGCGCGAGACTGGAGACGGAGCTGGTCGCTCGCGCCGAGCGACTCGCCGAGGAGTACCTGAACGACGCGCGCGGCACCGCGAGCGGGATCATCGAGCAGGCGAAGGACCGCGTGCGAGCGCGCGAGGACCACGAGGTGCAGCTCGCGAGGGCAGCCGGCGAGCGCGCCTACAAGCAGCGCGTCCAGGCAGCAGCGCTCCAGTTCGATGCCGAGCTCGATCGCCTGCGCTGGACGTTGATCCAGGAGGTGATCTGCATGCTGCGCGAGCGCCTGACGCGCTTCGTGGAGGACGAGGCCGCGTACCTTTCGGTCCTGCGATGCTGTCTCGGCTCTGCGGCGTCCAGCATCGATCGACCGGAGCTCGTCGTCGAGATGAACGCACGAGACCTGGAGCGGTTCGAGAGCAGGTTCGGCGAGCTCGCGCGTGCCGCGGCGCCGCGAACG
>JAEXCN010000265.1 GCA_023402175.1 Pseudomonadota bacterium
CTTCTCTGGCGCGTGACCGGCCACATCCAGGCGACGAGCTTCGCCTCGCTCGCCGCGCTCTTCGGGCTCCCTCTCTTCCTTCGCCGAGTGTTCGGGGCGCCCCTTCATCTCTCGCTCTTGGCGCTGCTCGCGATCCCGCTCGTGCACATCCACGCGACGTCGAGCTACGTCGACCTGCCTTCAAACACGTGCGTGACGATGCTGCTTCTCTGCGTCTACCGCACGCTCGTGGAGGACGCCGCGCCGACGCCGCGCTTCCTCGCCGGCTGCGCGGTGCTCGCCGCGGCCGCCGCGAACGCGAAGTTCCAGCTCGTGCCGATCGTGACGATCGCCTCGGCGGTGCTCCTCTTCGTGTCGCTCCGCGATCTCCGCCGGTGGAAGTCGGTGAGCGCTCCCGCGCGATCCGCCTTCTGGCGACGCCTCGGCGTGTTCGCTCTCGCGCTGCCTCTCGTCTTCGCGACGCCGATCAAGAACGCGGCACTGCACGGCAACCCCGTGTGGCCGATCGAGCTCCGCGTCCTCGGTCACACGTTCCCGCATGTGGAGGAGGCGTATCAATCGAGCCCGCGCCACCTCACGAACGTTTCTCGCCCGATGCGTTTCCTCCGCTCGGCGCTCGAGATCGACAACCGTCCGATCTCGACCCAGCGCCGATGGTCGCTCGATCAATGGACGCCGCCCGACGAGCCCGGATACCGGATGGGCGGGTACTTCGGCGCGTACGTCGTCCTCCATTTGCTCGCGCTCGGAGTAGCGGCATGGCGGAGGCGCACGCGCGAAGCGATCGTGGCGACTGCGCTTTTCGCCGGCGTCACGGTCGTCGCCTCGCTCGTGCCGCAGTCACACGAGCTCCGCTACTACATGCACTGGATGCTCTTGCTGGTCGCCCTGAACGTCGTTCTCTGGGCACGCGAGGCGCGCTGGGCCGTCGGGCTCGTCGCTGCGTCCGCCCTCGCGGTCGTGACGTGGTCGACCGATGCAGCCTACCTCTACGCGTCCGGCAACACGTTCGACGAGCTCCTCGCGCGGCGCGTGGAGCGCTCCGTGATCGACGCTGCGAGCCCCGGCGAACGCCTCTGCATCGCGCGCGAGCCGTTCACGTTTCTCTACGCTCCGACGTTCCACGCGAAGAAGGACTACACGGTCCAGGAAGCCACCACGGACGCGGACTGCCAACGCGCGCGCCACGTTCCCTGAGCGCGTCACGAAGTCCGCGTCGGGATCTCTCGCGCGCGCTCGATGGCGATCGCACGGACGAGCTCGGTCAAGCGCTCCTCTTCTTCGCGCTGACGGCGCCGCGAGAGCAGCGACTCGCGGACGAGCCAGATGACCGTCGGATAGATGACGAAGTCGACGCCGCGGCCGATCCCAACGAGATGCGCGAGGCGGCGCGCGATCTCCGGAAACAGGATGAGCACGCCACCGGCGACGAACACAGCGAGCTGCACGTAGAGCAGCCGCCGGTTGCGGGCCCGCGTCGTCCAGTCGTGGACGAAGAGCGCGCCGAGGAAGCCGACGAGGAGCACCGCTGCGACGGTGATCTCCGGCTGCATCATCGCGGACCTTCCTCCTGCCCCCCAGGAGCGGCTGGGCCACCGAACAGGAAGCCGTGAAAGAGGTCGACCAGGATCGTCACCGCGCCCGCAGCCGTCTGGCCCTTCGCGAGCGTCGCTTCGGTGTACCGGACCGACACGGGGACCTCGACGAGGCGGAGAGGCGAAGACGCCGTCGCGCGCGATGCCGTCGAGATCCGACGCGTGAGCTCCGTTGCGTGCGCCATCCGGTTCTGGCGGAGCCTCATGAGCCCGATCGCGCGCGGGCCGAACGCGCGCAGGCCGTTGTGCGCGTCGGACAGCACGAGCCCGGTCGTCCATCGCTCGAAGAGGCGCGCGAGGCGGAGAAGCACCCTACGCGAGGCCGGAACCGCGGAGGCGCCAGCAAAACGATCGCCGAGCGCGACGTCCGCGCCGCCCTCGACGATCGCAGCCGCGAGCGCGAACGCGTCCTCTGCCCGGTGCTGCCCGTCGGAGTCCATCGTCACCCAAGCTTCGAACCCGTCGTCCCAGCGAGGGTCGAGCGCGAGGCGACGCGCCGTCTCGATGGCGGCGCCCTGCCCGAGGTTCACCGGATGCCGCGCGAGCACGACGCGCAATGCTCCTCCGAGTGGCGGCGCGACTTCGGCGGAGATCGCAGGCGTGCTCCCGTCGTCGACGACGAAGACGGTCACCCGATGGCCGTCCTCGCCTGCCCGCGACGCGAGATCATGCAACGTCTCGGCGAGACGCTCGCCCTCGTTGTAGGCCGGCATGAGCACCGCGACGCGCACGGGCCGGATGTTAGTACGGACGTGCTTGCCGCGCGAGGACCGGCTTGCCATGCTCGGCCCGCTTGAAGACGGTCATTCATGTCGATGGACGCTTCGTCGCGCCGGAGGACGCGGTCGTGTCGCTGCTCGACCACGGCTATCTCCTCGGCGACGGCGTCTTCGCGACGATGCGCGCATATCGAGGCGTGTGCTTCCGTGCGGACAGGCATCTTGCAGCGCTCGCTCGCGGAGCAGCTCTTTTCGGGATCGAGCTTCCCTCGTCCTTGCTCCAGATTGCCGGGCTCGCGAACGAAGCCGCGAGGCGCACGGAAGAGGCCGATGCTTACATTCGCGTGACGCTGACACGCGGCGCGCCCGGCGCTCGGCCCACGCTCTCCGTCCTCGCGCGCGCGATGGACGTGCCGAGCGAGGACGCGTACGCGCGCGGCGTCTCCGTCGCGTCGGTGTCGCCACGCCGGATTCCGCCTGCATGTCTCGACGGATCGATCAAGACGACGAGCTACGCGGTGCAGGTGCTCGCGCGCCGCGAGGTCCAGGCGAAGGGCGCGGACGAGGGCATCCAGCTCGCGATCGACGGCGCGCTCGCGTGCGGGACGATGGCGAACCTCTTCGTCGTGAGCGGCGACACGCTCCTCACGCCATCCCTCGAGAGCGGCTGCCGCGCGGGCATCACCCGCGGCGCGATCCTCGAGCTCGCGCCGCGGCTCTTCCGCGACGTCCGCGAGCAGCGTCTCGATCCGGCCGTTCTCGCTGAAGCGGACGAGGCGTTCCTCACGAGCACGCGCGTGGAATGCCTTCCGATCGCTAGCGTCGACGGACAGCCGATGGTCGGGCGAGGCAAAACGAGCTTCGAGCGCACGCGCGTCCTCCGTGACGCCTTCCTCGCGCTCGTTCGTGCGGAGACGTCCTCGTGAGCGCGCGCGCAACGTTCCATCGCGCGCTCGAGCTCGACTTCGTCGTCACGCCCGAGATGTTCCGAGCGGCGTTCCCCGAGCCGCGCGCCTCGACATTCGTCCTCGACGGTGGCGGCGCGTCGGCAAGGCCTCGGCTCGACCGGGCGGCGTTCATGGGCGCAGCCCCGTCGGCGACGTTCCGCGCTCGTCGGACAACCGCACGCGACGACGCCGGACGCGTCCTCGCCGACGTCGAAGTCCGGTATGCCGACGGGCGGAGCACCATGCGCAGAGGGGTCGACGCGTTCGCCGAGCTGCACGAGCTCGTCTCCGCATCCGCACTCCCTGCAGACGGGTTCGACGACCGGTATCCGTTCGCGTTCCGCGGCGGCCTCGTCGGGTACATCGGGTACGAATGCGGTCAGCTGCTCGAACGGCTGCCGTGTCTTCCGCGGCCCTCCGCCGGCATGCCGGACATCGCGTTCGCTCTGCACGACTGGGTGATCGCGACGAGGCGCGACAGCGATCGGAGCTGGCTCTCCGTCGTCGGCAGAGGCCCCTCCATCGCCGAAGCGCGCGCGGACGCCGAGGTCACACGCGAATGGGTGGTCGCGGCGCTCCGCAATCCGGAGGCGCGCTCGGTACGCTCGGAGGAGCGGCAGCGCACGAAGCCTCGGATCACCGCGACGCTCACGGCGGCCGAGTACATGTCCCGTGTCGCGATCGCGAAAGAGCACATCGCGGCGGGTGACACGTTCGAGATCTGCCTGACGACGGCGCATCGCGCGCACGTCGCGCAGGATCAAGCCTGGCCGCTCTTCGAGGAGCTCCGGCGCTCGAACCCCGCGCCGTTCGCGGCGCTGCTCGATCTGCCCGAGGGCGCGGTCGTGTCCTCCTCACCAGAGCGTTTCCTCTCGCTCGATGCGAGCGGCGTCGCCGAGAGCCGACCGATCAAGGGCACCCGTCCTCGCGGCGCCACGGCCGCCGAAGACGATCGGCTGGCCCGCGAGCTCGCGGCGTCCGAGAAAGATCGCGCGGAGAACGCGATGATCGTCGATCTGGTGCGCAACGACCTCGGTCGCGTTTGTCGCTTCGGCACCGTGGAGGTCCCGGAGCTCTTCGCGATCGAACCATACGCAACGGTTCATCAGCTCGTCTCGACCGTGCGCGGCCAGCTGACGGACGGCTGCGACGCGATCGAGCTCGTCCGCGCGTGCTTCCCGCCCGGATCGATGACCGGCGCACCGAAGATCGAAGCGATGAGCATCCTCGAGCATCTCGAGCCCGTCGAACGCGGCGTCTATTCGGGCGCGCTCGGATGGATGGACGTCGGCGGCGCGATGGACCTCTCCGTCGTGATCCGCACGGTCGTTCTCAAGGACGATGTCGCGACGTTCTCGGTCGGCGGCGCCGTCGTCGCAGACTCCGATCCGCGCGGCGAGCACGAGGAGGCGGAGCAAAAAGCTCGCGCGCTCGTCCGCGCGATCGAGACGATCGCTCATCCGCCACGATCCCCGGAACGCAGGTCGTCTCCGGACGTCGAGCAGCACGCATGACGACGCTCATCGTCGACAACTACGACTCGTTCACGTGGAACCTGTTCCAGCTCTTCGGCGCCCTCGGGGGTGAGCCGCGCGTCGTGCGCAACGACGCCGTCACGATCGACGACATCCGCCGGATGGCTCCTGAACGCATCGTCCTCTCTCCCGGACCAGGCCGCCCGGACGACGCTGCCCGGATCGGCGTGTGCCGCCCAATCCTCGAGCAGGACACGCTCGGCATCCCGGTCCTCGGCGTGTGTCTCGGCCATCAGGCGATCGTCTGCGCCGCGGGAGGCCGCGTCGTCTCCGCGCCGCGCCTCATGCACGGCAAGACGAGCCTCGTCGAGCACGAAGGTGACGGCATCTTCCGAGACGTCCCCCGCCCGTTCGAAGCGATGCGCTACCACTCGCTCACCGCCGATCCTTCGTCGTTGCCCGACACGCTGGCGATCACCGCCTGGTGTAAGGACGGGACGATCATGGGCGTTCGTCACCGGCGGAGACCGCTCTTCGGAGTACAGTTCCACCCCGAGTCCATCGGCACGGCATGGGGACCTGCGCTCTGCCGTAGCTTTCTCCGCGGAGACTACGCATGACCGGACAGCCAGCGCGCGCTTCTCGTACCGTGCGAGCTCTCTCGCTCCTCTCTGCGGCGCTCGCGCTGACGACTGCGGCGTGTGGAGGCGCGGAGCCCGCCCCCGCGAAGGCGCCCGCGTACGAACGTTCCCGTGAGACGACGCAGGATTCCGATGGGATCGCCGAGCCGCGGACGATCGAGGAGGCCGAGGAGCAGATCGCCGAGGCTCGTGCGGCGCTCGAACCGCGCAACGACGAGAAGGCGGCCTTCGAGCCGGCGCCCCCGACATCGAAGCGCCCCGAGCCGCCCCCTACCCCCCAGGCCGGCAAAGCGCTCCGTGAAGACAGAGAAGACGTCTGCCGGAGCCCGTGCCGCGCACTCGCTTCGATGAAACGCGCGGTCTCCGCCCTCTGCCGGATGACGGGAGACTCCGACAACCGCTGTGTCGACGCCAAGCGCACGCTCGACGAGAGCACGGGCCGCATGGCACATTGCAAATGTGACGTCTTCTGATCGTCGTCCGAGGCGGACGAGCAGCGACGCCGTTTTTCGTGCGCGCGTGATCTGAGGCCCACGCACTGCACGTCCCCGATCACGGACTGTTCGTTCCTTGACGGACGGGGGCGTTCGTCGACGCACACCCCATCGATCCTCGCGAATTCCAGGCGGAAACGACGCCGTGCGCTGCGCGGCCTCGACCGGCACATCGCTTGCTGAGCCGCGACGCATGAAACGGCGGGCCTGGTCTCTCGCGTCTCTCGCATCTCTCGCAGCGCTCGGTTTCCCGCTGACGGCGTACGCCGCCGATTTCGACGCTGCATCGAACGGCCTTCGCATCGCGCCGGGTGCCCTGAAGTCCATCGACTTCGAGAGCGCCGATGGCCTCTCCGGAATCGAGCTCACGACGTGGGCGTCGACGCAGGGCTACCCTGAGCTCGAGCGTACGAAGATCACGAGCGCCGATCAGATCGCCGATCGCCTGACGGAAGCCGCCGACGCCATCGAAGGCGCACACGCCATGCGTCTCGGCGACGGCAACGGCCTCGCGATCACGGACGAAGCGGTCTTCACGCAGGTCAAAGACGGTCGTTTCGCGGTGACGCTCTGGGCTCGGGCCGATGGCGCGGGTCCCGTCGTGCAGGTCCTCTACGATCGCGACGCGGACAACATCTACGGCGGCCGCTCGCAATACGCGCTCGTCCGCGCGATTCGCACCGGTCGCGAGACCACCGACGGCTGGGCCGAGTACGGTACCGGACCGCTCGATGGCTCCGTGTGGGGCGTCCCCGCTCGCGCCGTCGTGATCCTGCCGACGCTGAACAACGCCGACAAGAAGGCTTCCTTCCTCGTCGACGCGCTCGAGATCCGCGCAGTCGAGGGCAAGCCGGTCGCGCCGCTCGCGTGCACGCAGGCGAACGTCGACGCCGTCTGCGGTGCCGAGGGCGACTGCATGTTCGGCCACTGCATCTCGTCGACCGTCACGTGGGGCGTCAATCCTCCGGCCGCTCACCGCGCGGAGATCGCCGAGCGCTGGATCCAGTTCGGCACGCGATTCATCGGCGACCGAAACGCCGCCAAGAACGGCGCAACCATCCTCGCTCCGCAGGCGCGCGAGCTCGCGAAGAGCGCGCCTTCGTCACGACAGTTCTACGGCGGGCTCAACCGGCTCGTGAATCTCCTTCGCGACAACCACACCACCTTCGGCTCGCCCTCGAACTTCACGAGCTTCGCTCCGCAGGTGCAGCAGGGCAGCTCCAGCGTGATGGGCGCGTGCTTCGGGATCGTCGAGAAAGACATCATGGGCGGCGGGCTCGGCTTCGCGGTGTTCCGCTCGAGCACCAGCCCGACGTCGGGGATCCCGCTCCAGCGCGGCGACGTCATCATCTCGATCGACGGGCAAGACCCGAAGGCGTGGGTCGACGAGGTCTGGCCTCGGTACGCAACGACACTGCCGAACGATCCGAAGGCCGACTGGGGCAGCGTCGCCGGCGATCTCTCGAGCCTCATCACGTCTCGCGCGAGCACGGTCGTCCTCGAGCGCTGCGCCTCTGCCTCCTCGTGCGAGCCCGCAGCTCGCCAGAAGGTCACGATCGACATCGCGAGCATCGTCTACGAGGTCCTCACCTCGCCGAGCGAAGGTTCGACGAGCTCGCCGCGGTTCGCGTGCTCGCAGCGCTTCAGCGACACGGTGTCGACAGAGAGCAACGCCGGCTTCGGCGAAGATGTCGTCCTCACGGCGAAGGGCACGGTCGGCGAGACGCGCGTTCAGTTCGACGGCTTCGTCGGAGAGGGACAGTGGGAATCGTCGATGACGAACGTGTTCTCGAGCGGCGCGTCCAGCGTCCTCATGGACGCGCGCATGGGTCACGGCGGCTACTACACGACGGTGGAGCACTTGTTCCACTTGCTCCGCGGAGTGAACGAGCCGATGGGCGTCTTCTCCGTCGGCCGCGGTAGCTACGACATGATCGATCCGCCGTCGCTGCTCGGTCGTCTCTCGAGCTGCGTCGGCGACCCGTTCGGCGGCGACTTCTGGGGCTGCTACGCCGGCAACGCGAACGGCTTCTTCGCGCAGCAGGCGTCGCCGCCGGGAGCCACGACGAAGATCGCATGGCTCAACACGCGCGACGTGTCCGCGAACGACTTCATGCCCCGCCTCCTCAAGGAGCGCACCGGGTTCAAGATCTTCGCGCCACACCCGACGAGCGGCGCGTTCGGCGCCATTCTCCAGCTGCCCTCGGTAGCGAGCGGCTGGTCCGGCGCGAGCCTCCAGATCCAGGACGCACGCTTCGCCGCGTCGCTCGACGACGTCGCCGATGCGCGCTGGGAGAGCGGTCACGGCGTCGAGCCGGACGTCGTCGTCGTCCAGAAG
>JAEXCN010000550.1 GCA_023402175.1 Pseudomonadota bacterium
GTCGCGCAGCTCGTGTCGGACATGGCGTCGGTCGACGTCGTCCGCGAGCGTCCGTGGGTGCCCGTCGGCGAAGGGATCGTCGTCGAGGAGTGGTCGCTTCGCGACGAGGAGAAGAGCTCGTGACCGAGGGTCGTTTCACGAGGCTCGAGGACGTCATCCTCGACGAAGCGTTCCCCGAGGTCGATCTCGCGTTGCGACGCGGGCGCCACATCGATCGCGACGATGCCGTCTGGTACCAGCTGCTCGTCGATGCGCAGGACCATCTCGAGCCGCTGTACCGACGATACGGATGCGAGCTGGTCCACAAGAGCGATGGGTACTTCTACCTCCTGCCGACGAACGATCGCCTCGGCAAACGGCACCTGTCCGCTCCGGAGATGCTCGTCGGACAGGCGCTCGCGCTCCTCTATCTCGACCCCGCCACGGTGGAGACCGGCGGCGTCGTCACGCGAGATCAGGTCCTCGGTCATCTCGCGGGCGTCGTCGGATCGGACGTCCTCGTCCGCATGATGAATCCGAAGCGGCGCCGCTACGACGAGCGCGTCGCCGCCGAGACCGTGCGCTCGAAGGTCGCCGATGCCCTTCGGCGGCTCTCGACGCTCGGCTTCGTCGATTTGGTCGACGAGTCGCGATATCGCCTGCGTGCGTCGCTCCTTCGCTTTGCGGAACCGCTGCGCGGTGCCGGCTCGCCTGCCGCGCACCTCGCGGACCTCGTGGCCGCGGGCGAGATCGTCGTCGAAGCGGAAGCAGGAGAGGAAGGCGAGGAAGAGAACGGCACGGAGCTAGCCTCCGATGACGGCGGCGAAGATGACGGCGGCGAAGACGACGAGCTCGTGAGCGAAGACGACGAAGGCGACGAGGAGACATCGTCGTGAGCCGCACGTGCGCGACGGCGCTCGCGCTCGTGAACTGGAAGGGCGTCTTCTACGAGCGCTACCTCCTCGATCGCCACGTGACCGCGCTCGAGGGCGCAAACGGCGCAGGCAAGACGACGGTGATGATCGCCGCATACGTCGTCCTCTTGCCGGACCTCGCGCGTCTTCGCTTCACGAACCTCGGAGAGACGGCAGCGACAGGAGGCGATCGCGGCCTCTACGGCCGACTCGGACAGCCGGGTCGCCCTTCGTACTCGGCGCTGGAGCTGCAGCTCGGCGACGGAGCTCGCATCATCGCAGGCGTGCAGCTCGTTCGGCGATCGGAGCCGAGCCTCGAGCTGACGCCGTTTCTCATCAGCGGTCTCGATCTCCAGGGCAGCTTGAAGGAGATCTTGCTCGTCGCGGGCGCCGATCACGACGACGTCCCCGAGCTCGACGACGTGCGCGCCGCCGTCGCGCGGCTCGGGGGCAAAATCCAGGTCTTCGGGAGCGCGAAGGACTACTTCGCGGCGCTCTTCGAGCGTGGCGTGAACCCGCTCCGTCTCGCGACCGACGAGGAGCGCAGCAAGCTGCACGACATGCTCCGCACGAGCATGACCGGAGGCATTTCACGCGCGCTCACGAGCGAGCTCCGGTCGTTCCTGCTCAAGGAAGAGAGCGGCCTTGCGGACACGCTCGTCCGCATGCGTGCGAACCTCGACGCGTGTCGTCGGACGCGCACCGAGGTCGCCGAAGCACGTGCGCTCGAGCAGGAGATCACGGCGATCCACGCAGCGGGCGCCGAGATGTTCACGGCCTGCGCGACGGCGACACATGCTGCGGTCGCCGGGGCGCGCTTCCGAAAGCAAGAAGCCGACGAGCGCGTACGTGCTGCGGAGGCTCGAGTCCACGATCTGGCGCGCGAGCTCGAGACGGCGGAGGCCGAGCGCACTCGGATCGCTGCTCGGACGAAAGAGGTGGGCGTCAGTCTCGAATTGCGAACGAGCGAGCGCGCGCGCACGGCGGCAGCACGAGCGATCGCGGGACGGCTCGAAGCGGCCGAGCGCGATCTCGCGCGCGCATCCGAAGAGGCCGAGCGATGCGGCGCACTCCGGATGGAGGCGACGCGCATGCGCGATCAGCGCATCGCGGAGCGAGACCGCGCGCGTGAAGCGTACGAGCGCGCCACCCGCGGGCTCGGCGACCTCCAGGCCGGGCTCGACGAGCTGCATAGTCGCGCGCACGCGCAGCGCACGGCGCGGACGCGGCTCGCGGACGCGCAGCGCTTGCTCGGCGATCCATCGCTTGCGGCCGAGACGCTCGCGTCGACCCACGAGCGCGTTCGCACGATGCTCTCCGACGTCGACGTGCGCCGTGCTCGCGCGGAACGGGAGCGCGCGCTCTTTGCGGTGCAAGAGCGCGATCACGAAGCGGCACTCCAGGCGCTGACCGAGCTGCACGGTCCGCCGATCGACGCCGGCGCTTCGCTCCACGAGCTCGCGCGGCGCGAGCTCGCCCGCCTCGCTGCCCTCGAGCACGCGGCCGCGCGGAGAGGAGCGGTCGAGGGAGATCTCGCGCTTGCGCGGACGAACGCCGAGGCAGCACGCAAGGTCCGAGCACGCGCGGCCTCGCTCGGCATCGTGCTCGAAAGCGATCCCGCGGCTTGCGTGGAGCGCGCGCTCGCGGCCGCGCATGCCGAGGTGCGATCGGTAGAAGAGGAGACCCGCCAGGCTCGAGCCGACGCTTCCGATGCCGCGCGACAGGCACACGAGGCGCGCACGGAAGCCGAGGCGCTCGAAGGAGCGATCCCCCGCTGGGAGGCGATCGCGCCGGCGATCGCGAGAGTCGAAGCGGCGACGCCGGACGAAGTCGCGCGGAAGCGAAGCGCGCTCGCCGAAGAGCGCGAACGGCTGCGAGCCGCGGTCGCGTCCACCGAGACGAAGCGCGCCGAGCTGTCGGGTGAAGCGGACGTCCTCGAGCAGTCCGGAGGTTTCCCGCGCGATCTGCTCGCGGTGCGTGACGTCCTCGCGGCCGACCTGCTCGCGTCGCGCTTCGAGTCGAGCAGCGCGGAAGAGTCCCCGGCGCTCGAAGCAGCGCTCGGACCGCTCGCGCAGGCGCTCGTCGTCCCTGATCCGGGCGTTGCCGCCGATGCGCTCGCGCAATGTGCCGATGCTCCGCCGACGATGTGGCTCGTTGCAGAAGAGGACGTCCCGCGCATCCTCGATGCAGCGCGTGCGCAGGTCGGATCGACCGAGACGATCGACGTGGTCGTGAAGGAGACCTTCGCCCTGCGTGTGACGCGGCGGCCGGCGCGGCCGGTCCTCGGACGCGAAGCGCGTGCACGTCGAGCTGCAGAGCTCCGCGCGGAAGCCGCGGAGGCCGAGAAGGCGATCACGACGGGACTCGAGGACGTGCGACGCCTCGATGCGCTTCTTCGCGACGCCGATCGACTCCTCGCGGATGCCGTCCTCCTCTCGGCCGGCGATCCGCGGCCGCGCGCAGCCGGAGCGCGCGAGCGTGAGAAGGACGCGCGCGTGGCCGAGGCAGACGCCTCGTCGCGCGCGCGCGCGGCTGAGGAGCGCGCCTCCCTTGCCCGCGCGAAGCTCGCGGGGGTCCTCGAGCTGATCGGCGAGACGCATCGACTCGCTTCACCGGATCCCGACGCGCGCGTCGCGGAGCTCGAACGCGCATGCGCGGAGGCGGAAGCCGCCGCGGCGGAGATCGCGCGCACCGCCGACGCGCGGAGGACGCTGTCCGAGAAGCTCGATGCGTTGCGACACGCGCCTCCGAGCGCGAACAAAGAACCAGGCGAGGATCGCGATGCGCTCGAGGCCGAGCGCGACCGCCTCTACGCAGCGGAGAGCGCGCTCGTCGACGTAATCGCGCGGAAGGAAGCGCTCGCTTGGGACGACCTCGACGCGCGATTGGCGGATCGGAGCGCCGTCCGGGCTTCGCTCGAGGAGCAACACGAGGCTGCGCGGGTTGCGAGCTCCGCGACCGAGGACTCTCTTCGCATCGCGGAGACCGAATGGGAGCGCGCGAACGTCGCGTGGCAGACTGCGGTGGGCGAAGCCGCTTCGCGAGAGGCCGCATGCACACGCCTTCGCGCCGAGCTCACCGATGCCGGTGGCCACGCAGCTGCGAGCGCATCAATCGATGCGTTCGACAGCGACATCGCGGCGCTGTCGACCGAACGCGAGCAGCTCGGCTCACGCGAGCGTGAGCTCGCCACCGCGATTGCGGTCGTGCAGGAGCAGCGGCGACACGCCGACACCGCGCTCGCCGACGCGCGCAGTGAGGCAGGAGACCGCGAAGCGGAGCATGCTCCTCTCGAGGGCGAGTGGCGCGGGTTCTCCGAGCTCGCCGAGGCGGCAGGCGTCCTCCGAGGAACGCCGATTGGCCCGCCTCAGGGCGGACCTTCACCCGCCGAGCTTCGTGCGGAGGCGAGGGCGCAGCGCGCGCTGCTCACGACGCGTCTCGAGCAGACACGAGGAGGCGCCGATGGCCTGGCCGCTGTGAAGGCGGCGTTCGAGCGGGCAGGGGACACGCCGGTCGCGTACCTCGACGCGTGGCTCGCAGCGCGTGCATGGGTCATGCGGCGGCTCCCGACGCAGTTCGCGGACGTCGCCGATCCGAAAGACGCGCTCGACCGTCTGCGCACCGATCTCGCCTCGCTCGCCGATCGCGTCGTCCGTCACGAGACCGATCTTCGTGGCGCATCGGAGGACGTCGCGCGTGGGATCGACGTCCAGCTTCGCAAGACTGCGACGCGCGTCCGCCGCCTCAATCGCGACCTCGCGAGCGTCGCCTTCGGCAGCATCGGGGCCGTTCGCGTCCACGTGAAGCGCGTCGAGAGGATGGATCTCGTCCTCCGTGCGCTGCGTGGCGGAGAAGTTCAGGAGCTCCTCTTCCAGACGGACTTGCCGTTCGAGGAAGCTCTCGCCGAGGTCTTTCGCCGATACGGCGGAGGTGGTCGCGCCGGGGCGCAGCGCATCCTCGATTATCGCGAGTACCTCGATCTCGTCGTCGAGATCCGACGGAAGGCGAGCGCCGCCGACGAATGGGAGGTCGCGTCGCCGACGCGCCTCTCGACGGGTGAAGCCATCGGTGTCGGGGCTGCCTTGATGATGGTCGTCCTCACCGAGTGGGAGCGCGACGCGAACCTTCTCCGCTCCGATCGCCCGACCGGAACGCTCCGCTTCTTGTTCCTCGACGAAGCGAACCGCCTCTCGCCGGACAACCTCGCCGTCCTGTTCGATCTCTGTCGAGCGCTCGATCTGCAGCTCCTCGTCGCTGCTCCCGAGGTCGCGCGCGCGCACGGCAACACGACGTATCGTCTGGTCCGTCACGTCGATGCCTCGGGCCGCGAGGAAGTGCTCGTGAGCGGCCGCCGCGCGCTAGCACCGGAGCAGCAGCCGGACGAGACCGAGGCTCGTGCCGCGCCGGAGCAGGATCCGAATCAGTCCGAGGCCCGCGTTACCGAGCACGATGGTCACGCGAGCTAACTGACGCACGTCGCGTGACCGGGACGCAGCGCCCGCCGTCACGAGCGGCGGCGCGCGCCGACGTTCTTCGTGAGCCGGACGATGTGGTCGCGGAGGAAGCGGCACGCATCGTCCTCCTCGACCGCCGCCGGCCAGAGCAGCTCCATCGGCGTTCCATGGAGTCGGAAGGGCAACGCCGTCGTCCGCAGGTGCGGGCGGGTCGCGCGAACCTGATCGGCGACGAGCGCAGGGATGGTTGCGAGCAGCGGACTTCCGTCGACGATCGCTCCGATGTTGGCGAAGGTCGAAACCGAGCAGCGGATGCGGCGGTTTTTCTGCAGAAAGTCCTCGACGACGCCGCGCAGGTCGCCGTTGTACGAGACGATCACGTGCTCGTGCTCGAAGTAGACCCGCTCGGTGAGCTTCTTCTTCACGCGAGCATGCCGCGGATCGTAGAGACAGACGAAGCCACCGTAGAAGAGCGGCTGACGCCTGATCGACGCCGGCAACTCGTCGGCGACCGTGACGGCCAAGTCGATCCGCCTCGTCGCGAGCGCTTCGCCGACGGTGCGGAACTGCACCGGAACGACGACGAGGCGCATCCGCGGCGCTTCCTTCTCGAGCACGCGGAGGAGGGCGGGCAGCAGCCAGAGCTCCGTCGCATCGGAAAGGCCGACCCGCAGCGTGCGTTCGGTGCTGGCCGGATCGAACTGCGGCGGTGCGAGCGCTGCATCGACGAGGGCGAGCAGGTGCGGACGGAGATCCGCGAGCAGGCGCTCGCCGCGGCTCGTCAGCCGGAGCCCTCGTCCCTGCCGCGCGAACAGCGGCGACCCGATCGCGGTCGTCAGCCTGCGTAGCGCCGCGCTGATCGCGGGCTGCGTCAGGTACAGCTGCGCCGCGGCTTGCGTGACGCTACCGGAGTCGGCGACGACCACGAAGACGCGTAGAAGATTGAGATCGAGGTCGCGCGCATAACTGCTGTTCATGCGTCGTATCTATCCTATTCACTAGTTCGATACGACGCCGTGCCGTACGTACTAGGCACGAGGTGATGACGATGACGGAACCAAAGAGCCCCAAGTCGACGAAGCTCGGCGCGAGCGGTCCGGGAGTATTCCCGATCGGCCTCGGATGCATGGGGATGAGCGGCATGTACGGCACGTCCGCGGACGACGCGAGCGTGGCCGCTGGGCGGCCCGCGGACGAGGAAAGCGTCGATACGATCCGGGCGGCGATCGATCGAGGCGTGACGCTCATCGACACGGGCGACTTCTACGGAATGGGCCACAACGAGATGCTCGTCGGGCGCGCGATCGCCGGCGGGCGCCGCGACAAGGTGCAGATCTCGGTGAAGTTCGGCGCGCTCCGCGGCCCAGACGGGTCCTGGGGCGGGTTCGACGCCCGACCGGCTGCCGTGAAGAACTTCGTGGCGTACAGCCTGAAGCGCCTCGGCATCGAGACAATCGACATCTACCGCCCTGCGCGGCTCGATCCGAACGTGCCGATCGAGGACACGATCGGCGCCATCGCCGACCTCGTGAAGAAAGGCTACGTGCGCCACATCGGCCTTTCCGAGGTCGGGGCCGAGACGATCCGTCGTGCACACGCGGTGCATCCGATCGTCGATCTCCAGATCGAGTACTCGCTCGTCACGCGCGGAGCCGAGGACAAGATCTTCCCCACGCTCGCCGAGCTCGGGATCAGCGCGACGCTCTACGGCGTCCTCTCCCGCGGTCTCCTCAGTGGGAGCAAGCCGACGGGGCCGAAGGACATGCGTAGCCACCTGCCCCGCTTCTCCGGCGAGAACGTCGCGAAGAACGAGGCCGTCGTACACAGCCTCCGCGCGTTCGCGGAGCGGCGCGGGCAGACGGCGGCGCAGGTCGCGATCGCATGGGCGCTCGCCAAACAGCCGACGCTCGTACCGGTGATCGGCGCACGAACGCGGCAACAGCTCGAGAGCATGCTCGGAGCGCTCGAGAAGCCGCTGTCGCCGGCAGAAGTCGCCGAGCTCGAGACGCTCGTCCCGCGCGATGCCGTCGCCGGCGCGCGTTACGGCGCCGAGCAGATGGCGCATCTCGACAGCGAGCGCTGACCTCAGGCGGGGAATCCGACCTGGCGCGCGAGCCGCTCCTCGAACATTTCGTGGAGCGCGCCTTCGACCTCGCGACGGAGGCGGCGCACCGTCGACTGGTCGTCCGTGCCGTCGTCGATGGCCGGTCCCGTCACCGGGATCGGCTCGCCGACGACGTAGCGGATCGGCGCCCGATGGGGGAGATGCGCGGGCAGAGGCAAGGGGAACGGCAGATGGAGCTTGTGTGCTCGGTCGAACGCGTTCCCGACGAGGTCGAACATGTCGTCGGCGCCGAGCGAGGCGACGGGCACGAGCGGCGCCCCGTTGCGGATCGCCGCACGCACGAAGCCATAGCGATTGCCCCAGAGCAGTCGATAGCGGAGCTCGTGCGGCTTGAGCGATTCGCGGAGGCCGCCGGGCAGGACGAGCACGAGCTCATCGGACGAGAGCAGTCGGTCCGCGTTGGCTGGGGTTCCGTCGACCGTACCGGCGGCGGCCGCGAGCGCCCGTAGCCCAGGGATGCGCCACCACGCGTGCTCGCCGAGCACCCAGACCCGTCGGCGTGTCACCGCTTCGATGCGGGCCATGAGGAAGGCCGAGTCGAAGCCGAAGGCATGATTCGTCACGAGGAGGGCTCGGCCTCGAGGGAGCCGATCGAGCCCGCTGATCTGCACGTGGAGCAGCGCTCCCGTTCGATCGAGGACGTTCGTGACGTGATGCGAGAGCGACTCCTCGAACGGCCTCGCTTCGTCCTCGTCTCTCCTTGCCGCGAGGGCCCGCGCCATGCGGCTCGAGTCTGCAACTCGCGAGCCGCGTGGCCGGTCCCGCGCTTTGTACGGCCGCGCTCGGCGGCGGCCGCGTCATCGTGCATGTCTTGCGTTGGAACGCCTGTTGCGATGTCCGTTCGCATGGCCCGCATCTCGACGCAGACGCTGATCGAGCACGTCCAGAGCGGCGGGATCGCCGACTGGGCCGTCGCTCGCCGCGCGGTCGGGGCGACGCTTGCCGTCCTCGGCAGCCGGCTCCACGACCACGACGCGAGCACGCTCGCCGCCAGGCTCGCGCCCGAGCTCGCGCGGATCGTCGAGGCTGAGGAGTACGCGGCGGACTTCGATGCCGACGAGCTCTACGAGCGCGTGCGCCAGAGGACGGGGGCTCCGGCAGGCCAGGCGCGCGAACAGACGGACATCGTGCTGCGAGCGCTGGGAGAGGTCCTCGATGCGCGCGAGATCGCTCGGCTAGAACGCGTGCTGCCGGAGAGGATCGTTCGCGGGCTCCGAGGCCGCGAAGAGGTCGAGGTCCCTCCCTATCGCGTGTCCGCCCCACCTCCGCGACGAAACACGCTCGCCGAAGGTCGGCCCGGCAGCGCGCATCCGATCGCCGAGGCTGCGCCGCCGTCGGGACAGCTCCACTCGGTCGCGTCGAACGAAGCGCCTCATGCCGAGACGAAGCTCTCGAGCTCCCACGGCCTCACGCAGGAGCGCCTCGACGAGACGCTTGCGACCGGTCGTCCTCCGAAAGGCCCGCTCTGACGAGATCAGCTTGCGAGACTGGTCCGGGCGAACGTCACGATCCGACGCGCGAGGACGCGCGGAGCGTCGAAGTGAGGGCAGTGCCCGAACCCTTCTGGTCGCTCGATGACCGCGTGCTTGGGGAGGTGCCGCGCGAAGTAATCGAAGTGCGTCTCGGGCAGGAGTCTCTCCGAGCGTCCCCACACGAGCAGGACCGGCATGCGGAGTGACGAGAGCGCCTCCGGCGTGGGCGCGTCCTCGTTCGACGCCGACTCGAGCAGCTCGCGCACGGCGCGACGCGAGATCGCCTCCGGCAGCTCGTGGAGCAGGAGCTCGAGGAACCACGGAGGTCGATGGTAGAGCCGCTGCATGAACGCGCGCGCCTCGGCGCGGGAGCGGATGTCGAACGCCGTCTTCAACGCGCGCCACTCTTCGTCCGTTCCGCGTGCGCCAGCGGGCGAGACGAGCACGAGCGCGCGCACGCGGTTCGGGCGTTCCAGCGCGTAGCGCAGCGCCAGGCCACCGCCGAGAGAGTTCCCGACGACGATCGCAGGCTCGGTCACCGTCGAGTCGAGCGCGATCGCGACCGAATCGAACAGCCGCGCGGGGGTGAGGCGCTCGGAAGAGCCGTGGAGACTGAAGCCGTGGCCCGGATAGTCGGGCGCGACGATCCTGCGTACGTGCCGCTGCAGATGCGCGAACACCTGTCCGAACGGTGTCGCCGCGGAGCCGAGACCGTGCAGCACCACCGTCGTCGGAAGATCGCCTTTGCCCGGTGCGTCGTACGTGTGAAGCCGTCCGAGCGGGGTCGTCACGTGCGCGGTCGAGATCCCTCGCCGCTGGAGGGCGATCCGCCCGAGCCGCTCGACCATCGGAAGGAGGAAAGGCTTCACGCGCGCAGTCTACGCACGGGCTGCCGAAGAGAAAGTACCTACGCTCGCGATCGCACGCTCGAGCTCCGCGACGACACGCCGCGCGCACCCGATGGACCGCGCATCCGCGGCGACCGGATGCGGGCGCGCTCACCTTTCCCGTCGGAGCTCACGGCCACTTGTCACGATTCGGCGATACGACGAGCGGAGGTCGAGGGATGTCTGCCGCGCCGTGATCGCCCGGCCGCCCCGATTTTGCGCGTCGGAGGTGCGCGAGCGCGGCGAGCAGATCACCCCGCGTGACGATGCCGAGAAGGCGACCTGCGTCGACGACGGGGAGGCAGCCGACGCGACGCTCTCGCATGACGACGGCCGCATCGGCGGCGCTCATCTCGGGCGCACCGAGCACGAGATCGCGCTGCATCAGCTCGCGCACGGTCCGGCTCTTTCGCGCGAGCCCGCCGTGAGGTCCGCCGAGATCGCGATCGGACACGATGCCGAGGATCTCCGAGCCGTCGACGACGGGCGCATGCCTCACGTGCTCGTCGCGCATCAACGCGAGCGCATCACTCGCAGGCTCCATGGGCGAGAGCTTGAGCACGGGGGTCGTCATGATGTCGCGCAGCCGGATGACACCGTGCGCGTGGCGCTCTCTCGTCGACTTTCCCATGAAGGTCCGCGAGTGCAATTGCCACGCCCGCGGCGCGATTCATCATCCGGTCGCAGCGAATGCAACGTACGCCCCAGCTGCTCATTCCGTGACGCGAGCGCTCTCTGCCTCTTCGGTGAAGAGGCACTCCGTCGGCACCGGCCGGACGACGAACACCGGGCGATCCATCCGGTTGACGATGCGCGCCGCCGTCGTCCCGAGAGCACGAGCAACGAGCCCGTACTGGTGCGCTCCGATGACGACGACGTCGGCGCAGTACGAACGCGCGAACTCACAGACGCGCTCGGCAGCACTTCCGATGTCGACCTGGATGCCGTCACGCAGCTCTTCTGGGATCGAGTCCTCGAGATCGCGAAGCGTCTCCTCGGCCGACGTCACCCATTCCTGCACATGGAACTGAGGCGGCGCGACGAACACGCCGGGCGGCGAGATCTGCGTCGGCGCGGGGACGGCGTGGAACAACCGGACCTTCGCGTTGACGGCGCGAGCGAGCTGAACGGCCTGCTCGACCACGACGTGCGAGCTGCCGGACGTGTCCACCGCGACCAGGATGCGTTGCATGGCACGATCGCGATCCATGCTGCGTGCCACCACGCTGCCTCAGCCCTCTTCGACCGGAGGCATGAAGCTCGCAGTAGGTGGTGCACCGTGTTCGAGGTCGACGTCTCCGCGCGGGCGCTCAGCCCGTTCGTCCAGCTCGTCGGCGCCGAGCGTGTCGAGTCGATCGCGCGTCACGCTGAGGCGACGCGCGCCGTTCTCGGTCAGCACGCCGTGTGGAACATCAACTCGACCGCCGCGGGCGGCGGAGTGGCGGAGATCCTCCGTTCGCTGGTGCGCTACAGCCGGGGTCTCGGGACCGATACACGTTGGCTCGTGATCGAAGGGCCACCCGAGTTCTTCAAGGTCACGAAGCGGCTCCACAACGCACTGCACGACTCGCGCGGTGACGGCTCACCGCTCGGTCCCGAGCAGCGGCAGATCTACGAACGCGTCATTGCCGAGAACCTGGTGCACATCGAACGGGTCGTCCGTCGAGGCGACGTCGTCGTGTGCCATGACCCGCAGACGGCGGGCTTGATGCCATTGCTCCTCCGGCTGGGGGCCCGTGCGGCCTGGCGCTGTCACATCGGGCACGACGGTCCAGGCCGTTACGTCGACGAAGGATGGGCGTTCCTGCACAAGTATCTGGCAGACGTGCCGGTCGCCGTCTTCTCGCGTGCCGTGTACGCGCCTCCGTGGATGCCGCGCGGACGAACGATCACGATGCCGCCGAACATCGATCCGTTCTCCGTCAAGAACCAGTGGATGACCGACGTCGCGATTCGCGCCATTCTCGACGAGGTCGATCTGGTGAGGTCGCCCCATGACCCAGGGGCTGCCGTGTTCGTCCGCGACGACGGGACGACCCGACGAGTCACCCGCCGCGCGAAGATGATCCGCCTCGGCGAGGCACCCGCATGGGACGTTCCGTTGATCGTCCAGGTGTCGCGGTGGGATCGCATGAAGGATCACATCGGCGTGCTCGAGGGCTTCGCGAAGCTGCTCGAGCAGCCGGCGGACTACGGCGCGGAGCTGGTGCTCGCCGGACCATCGGTGGACGGCGTCGCCGACGATCCGGAAGGACCCGAGGTGCTGCGCGAGATCGAGGGCGCGTGGGCGGGGTTTCGCGACGACGTGCGGAAGCGTGTTCACATCGCCGAGCTGCCGATGGACGACTCGGACGAGAACGCGGCGATGGTGAACGCGCTGCAGCGTCACGCCGCCATCGTCGTCCAGAAGAGCCTGCGTGAAGGCTTTGGCCTGACCGTGACGGAGGCGATGTGGAAGCGCAGGCCGATCGTCGCGAGTGCGGTCGGCGGGATCAAAGACCAGATACGCGATGACGTCGAAGGGCTGCTCGTCCGGGATCCGACGGACCCCGACGAGACCGCGCGTGCGCTCCAGATCGTGCTCGAGTCCGCCGACATCGGTGCGCGGCTCGGGCAGGCCGCGTACCGGCGCGTCTGCGAGCGCTATCTCAGCATCTCTGCGCTCGAGCGGTGGCTACGTCTGCTCCAGATCCTCTATTCGTGACGGGCGTCTCCTCGCGAGCCCGCCGTCGTCGTTGGCGCGGGTGCAAGACGCGCGCATTCGCGCATTGTCTGCGCGTTCCTCAACGCGGCTCGCGTGCCTCGGCGATCCAGCGGAGGCCATCGACGTCGCGGAAGACGCCGAGCGAACGCCCTTGTCGTCGACCACGGTAGCTTCGCGCAGATGAGCGGCGGCGAGCAGCTCGAGCGCGCGCCGGACGGCCACCTTCTCGTGGATCGCGACCGTCCCCGACATGAGGACGACGACCTCCTGGTCGGATCGTGGCGGGAGATCCGAGCCCAACCTCGTCGCGAACGCAGTCTCGTGGAACCGGCGTGTACGCGAGCTACGTGTACCCGGGCGGTGCAGCGCTCCGCACGCTCAATACCGCCGATGTGCGCGTGAATTGAAGGCGAGCGCTGCGCGCTGACGTGCGGTTCCCGTCCGTTCGGCAACGCCCGTCTACAGCGCAACCCAGTTGCGCTCGTCACGGCGGACGATCTCGTCCGCGGCCGCGCGCCCGCTGCATGACACGCGAGACGCGCGTGCCGCATCGCTCAGCGGATCGGCAAGAGCGGAGTTGCCACGAGCTTGCGTTGGGCCATGCCGCCGGGGAACGCGTAGCTGGCATAATCCGACCAACCCCAGAGCGTGGCGGTAAATGGGCCTTCGCTCCGCATGCGCTGGAGGCCATTTCTGCATAGCCGATCGCCAAAGGCTTGGCCGGGCCCGCCTCGGCGCGAGAGATCCACGCGGACGAACTCGTAGTCTCCTCGCGTCCCGATCGGTTTGAAGTCGACCAAGTCGCCAGCGCACTCGAGCCACACGTCCTCGAATCGGCCGTTGGCCTTCGCTCGTATGACGACGAGCGACGTCTCTTCGTAGGTTGGATCCGCGTAGAAGCTATACGAGTTCAAGTATTGGCCGGCCGGAACCACGTTGACGAACTCCGGATCGCCGTGGCCGAAGAAGTCGACGCTGCCGACCATGTCTTCGACAAATCCATTGCCACCGCCGGGCATGTAAGCTGCCAGGTACACCGGATGGTCGATGTCCTGGCTACGCACGACGAACGCGTCCCCGGTCCCGGACGTGAAGGTCACGACCTCGCCCGCAGACATGGTGATCGGCGCGCCATGCGGCACGGCGGGGTCGTAGTCGAGCAGTGTCCCGTCCTTCGCCGCGACGATGCGGTAGACCATCGGCTCGTGCTCGTTTCCGATGCGCGGTCGATAGCCGACGCCGACATACTCGGAACCCCACTGCTCGAAAGCGGGGATCTGCTGCGCCATGACATCGCACGCCGGCCGCGTCGACGGAATGAACGCGCACGCGTGGCCGCCGAAGATGCTCGTCGGCTTGTTCGAGGAGACGATGCTCCCGGTGAGCTCTTCGAACTGCAGGAGCTGCAGATGCTGTCCTTTCTGGAGCCGGTAGGACGCCGGAACCTTTGCAGGGGTCCCGCGGATGTCGTGCCCGTCTTGAACGTCATGCGTCGGGCGGATGGTCACGTCGGTGTCGTCCTCCGACGCGACGATCTGAGCGCCCGGCCAAGCCGGGTAGTAGAGGTTGTCGAAGCCCTCCCATGCATTGATGAGGACGTGCTCCTTCGCCCACGTCGCGACGGGCAAGAGGAGCGTTGCTCCAGGGACGACGCTCGTGGCGCCACCGAACGGATAGATCGTCGAGAGCGCGATCGGGACGCTCGTCGTCAAGTGGAACGACGCGCCGATCCCCGTGCCGTCGGGAACGCTGTCTGTGTACGACGCCGGGACGACGCCGTCGGGGCAACTTGCATATTCATCACTTATCGGAGTAATCGAAATCGGGGCGTCGCGCTCTCGATCGGAGACGAAGAGAATGGCGCTCTCGCCAGGCGGGATCGGCCCAGCATGCTGCGTCAATGTCGCGTCGCCCGGCGTCGTGCGGTACATCGATTTCGAAATGTCGAGAGCCTGGCCTTCGAGCTCGAGAGAGACCTCGACGGGTAGGGTCGACGTATTGACGATGAACGCAGCGTAGCAGGATTGCGTGAATGCCTTCGTGAACCGGGGCGGCTGCAAATAGAACTCGCAGCCGTTCGAGCTTCGGTCGGCCGCGACGGCTGCGCACGGATCCTGGCAGAGCCCGGCACCGCACGCGAGCTCCGCGGGGCATCTCTCGACGACCTCGTTCGTGCAGCGCTCCACGACCGAGCGGCCGTCGAGCGAGCACTGGCGCCCACAATCCCCGGCATCCACGGAGGCGTCCGGGTTGAAGGCCCACTCCCTTCGTTCGAACCCCGACCGCTCGTCACCGCAGGCGCCCACGCATAGAGCGCAAACGACGACGGCTCGTAGACCGGCCGCAGCCGCGCGCGGGATTCGTGCTCGGATCATGGCAATGTCACTTCCTGTGGAACGAGGCTTGGAGTCTTGATTCGTCCGCCGCCGAGCTGCCCGAAGGAGTCCGCGCCCCAGCAATAGACCTTGCCGGACGTCAAGAGCGCGCAGGTCGCGCTCGCCGTCGTCTTCACGTCGGCGGCAGGGCCTGGCAGTTGCACCTTGACCGCGTCGTACTTGTACTCCTTCGTTCCGTCTCCGGCTTGACCGCTCGAGTTGTGTCCCCAGCAATAGACGGCTCCCGATACGCCGCACGCGCATCCGCGGGGTGGATGCATGACGGGGCCGGTCAGGCCGCCGGATCCGGCCGCGATCAAATCCGTAGTCGCGACGCGAAGGACGAGCTCCGGCAACGTAACTGGTTTTGGAAACGCGCGGTCGAGCTGCCGCTTGGAGTCCTGGACATGGTCGTACCTCGGAATGGACTCGCCCCAGCAATGGGCGATGCCGTCGGCGGTCGCGCACACGTTCGTCGTCGCAATGTCGAGCATCGAAACGGGGGCGAGCGCCATCGGTTGCGGATGGGGATCGGGGAAGAGCGGCGAGAGGCGTCCGAGCGGCGGATTGTCTCCCCAGGTCACGACGGTTCCGTCGTCGCGGAGAGCGAACGAGGCGCGACCCACGACGATGTCTCGGATCGGCGGCCCCGGCGGCATCGGCACGCGTTGCGGCGGGAACGGCCCCATCGGATTCTGCCCGTCGGGGACACCTCCGTCGGGAACAGGCACCTGACCCCCATAGGCCATGCCCCAACAGAGAACGCCGTCGTCGACGAGCGCGCATCCGACGTCCCCCCCCACGGACACCTTCCTCGCGGGCGGAATCGGCAGCTTCACGGGTGAGCGCTCGGTGGTCAGCGGCTTCGTCTCGCTGACGAGATATGCACCGGTTCCCCAACACCAGGCTCCGCCGCTCTTGTCGATCGCGCACGTACGATCGAGCGCGACCACATCCGAGAGACCGACGACGCGCGCGGCCGTCGCGCTGTCGCCGGCGGCCTCGGGGCCGCGACCGAGTTGGCCGTTTCCATCCGCACCCCAGCAGGCGACGGTACCGTCGGCGAGCAGGACGCAGTAGCCCTCGCCCTGGGCGGTCCTGGTCGTCGCCACGAGCGCGGTCGCACAAGGCGTCGACGTGCATGTCACGGGGAGAGGGGCGGCGTCGAACGATCCTGCGTCGCGCAACGGAGGTGTCGAGTCGATCGCTCCGGCGTCGCTCGGTCGAGACGGCGGGGACGAGCCGTCGCTCTCCTCGAACCCTGGCCGTGACGCATCTTCGCTCGAGCAGCTCGCGATCGTGACGCCGATCGCCGCGACGGCGACGGCGCTCCAAGGCCACCCGTCACGGAGTCGTCTTGTGAAGCGCATAACCATCTCCGACCAGCCATAGATTGGTGTTGGACGTCCCACGAACTCGGTAAAACGCTCGGAGGAGCGGAGCTCCGTTCTGCGCGATCGTCGAGATCCGATACACGCCGGCGTCCGACCAGACGTCGTCTCCCTGGATGACGCTGCCGACTCTGCTCAGCCAGAACCGATCCGCCGATGCGGCCCAGATCGAGCTCCACGGCGCCCGAGCGACGGTCTCCGGCGGTGATGCCGTCGCCACCGAGTACCCGTCATCGAGCACGGAGAGCCGAACGACGCCGAGAGTGTTTCCGGTGGCAAAGACCTCGCCGCGACGGAGTGCCTGAACGTCCGTGAGCCATCCGTCGATCTTCAACAACCCATCCTTCGCTGCGCAGCGCCGGCCGGTGGGATCGCCGCTGACCCCGTCCGCGACGCGCTCGTACCCGGAGGCGGTCTTGCGCAGGAGGAGCCCGCAAGAGCCCGCGTTGCCTCTCCCGCCCGCGAACCAGACGTCGTCGGGCTGCGTGCCCCCGGCGCTCAGAACGATCTGGGGGTCAATGGGGTCGAAGTCGCCGAGTACGTGCTCCACGATCCAATCCGGAGCACCGCCGGGACCGGCTTTCCAGCGGTAGATGGCGTTGACGTACCAAGCATAGACGTCGTCCCTACTCGTCCCGCGGACGCCCAAGGCGGGATATCGGACTCCCGAGGGGACATCGTACGGGTATGATGGATCGTTCACCGAGCTCGAATAGTTCGTGAGGTCATCGAGCCGTCGTCGCTCCCACGTCCACGTCGCGCCGGGTGACGAGCGCGTTCCGTGATAGATGGTCGCTGGAGCAACGGCGTAGTAGACCTCGTTTGCGCCCGGTGACCAGATGTTGCCTACGTATTTGCCGTAGCCTGATTCGTTCTGCGTATTGTCATCGATGTAGCTCCACGTCGAAGACGCTTCGACCCACTCGAGGACCTTCACGCCGATGGCACCGCTCTCGACGAGGGCGAAGGCGCGGCCGTCGAGCGGCCAGACGTCCTTCACCTTCAGATCTTCGTCGGGGAGGTCGGTGACGCACCAGCCGGCAGCACTGCACATCGATACGTTCGTCCCGGCTTCGGTCGTCGCCGCTTCGGTCGAGCCGCCGTCGTGAGAGACGAGGTTGCCGCCGCCGTCCGCGTCGGCCGGACGTGTGGCCTCGCCATCGTTCGAAGCTCCGCACGCCGCGACCGCGGCGAGCGCGAGCGCGACGCCGACCAAGAATGCGCCTCTCATGGCTTTCCTCCGAGGGAAAGGACGACGCCCTGGCCGCCGATCCAGACGTGCCCCGGCTCGGGCATCCACACCGCGGTGAGCTTCGGCCGGCGCTCTCCGAGCCCGGCGATCTTCACGCGCGACCATCTCGCGCCGTCCCAATGGAGGACGACAGCCTCGTCGCCGACCGCCCAGACGTCCGAGGCCGACGAGCCCCACACGGCGTTCAGGTTCGCGGTCGTCGGAATGTCCCTTACGACGTCCCACAGGACGGGATCCCCCGTGTAGCGGCGAATCACGCCGTTCGCTCCGACGAGCCATGCTTCCGTCGAGGAGACTGCCCACACGCCGCGAAGCGCGTTCAAGGTCTGGGCGTTGAACGCAGTGGCTTTCGGTGCGTCGCCGTCCGCCCCGGTCACGCGGATGACGGCCCCCATGAGACCGACGGCCCAGAGATCGTCAGGCGACGTTCCGTGGACGGCGAGCATCTCGTCGCATGGGAGCGTCTTGCATGTATTCGAGGGGATCGCGTGCCCGATTTCGAACGCGTTCGTCGAAGACGATACGTGAAGCCGCCAGAGGCCATTCTGTCTCCAATTCGCCCTCACGGCCGCCCACAGCCATTCGGCGCCGGGCGCAGCCCACGCGGATTGGAACGTGTTGGGCGCGAAGTCGTCTGGGGCAGACAGCAGAGCGTGGTCCGTCCAGCCGTCGCTCGACGGCGCGGCGCCCCCGTCCGGTACCGGAAGTCCGCGCGAGTAGACCTTGTCGAGCGTCGTGAGCGCGATCTCGGCTTCTCCGCGGAGCCAGATCCCTCGGATCGAGTCTCGCGTGCCGGGATCCGAGCGCCTCCATGAGGTACCGTCGAAATGCGCGATCGCTCCGAGCGCCCCCACGGCCCAGACGTCGCTGACGGAGCGACCGCGAATGACGTTGATCTGCGTCCGCAGATCGAAGGCGCCGCCACCGGTCGTCGGGTCGAACGGGCCATTCGGACAGAGAACGTCGCCCGAGCAGATGGCTGGAAAGTACACACAGTCGTCGCTGCTGCACGCGTCGGCCTCTTCGGCGCCCGAGTCGACGCCGCCATCGGACGCATCCCCGTCGGCCCCGTCCGCCTCGCCGTCCGCATAAAACATCAAAACATTGTCGGAGGCGCATGCCCCGAGCGCAGCGATCGACGAGCCGCATGCACCGAAACCGAGCAGGAGCGCAAAGAACCTTGCTCTCATCGCGCCATTCCCCCGTCGCGCTCGCAGGGCACGACCACGCATTGGCCGCCGACGCATGCCTGCCCGGCGACCGCGTCGCAGACTCTTCCGCAGCCGCCGCAGTTCAGCGGATCGGAGTTGGTATTGACTTCACAATCGTCGCTCGGATTCCCATTGCAGTCGGCGCGACCCTGCAAGCATCGAACGGCGCACGAGCCGTACGTACAGACCGGCGCACTGTAGTACTTGAACGTGGTTCCATTGCAGGCATATCCGCAGCTACCGCAGTTGTTCGGGTCCGTGGCGAGATCGAAACACTCGCCGAAGCAGAGGGGGCCCATGCAACCGAGGGAGCAATATGTCTTCCCACTAGGACACATGCATTGCGGGTTGCCCCATCTATCTGGCAAGCAATCCTGACCCGCCGCGCACGCGTTTCCACATCGCCCGCAGTTCTCACGCGAGAAGAGCGAGGCCTCACATCCGTTCTTCAGCTCGCCGTCGCAGTTCCCGTAGCCGAGCATGCACTTGGGCTCGCCGCATCGAGCAGCGAAGCACCCGAAATACATGTTCTGGGGAGGCGCGACGGCGCCGCCGACGGGGTCGCAAGCATTGCCGCATGCGCCGCAATTCTCGTCGTCATTTCGAGGGTCGACGCAGCGCGTATCGGGGTCGGTGCAGAGAAGAAACCCTTTGCCGCAACCGCATCCGAAGGCGCCGGTGAGTCTCCGAATGCAGGATTCCTGCGGATCGGTGCATTTGTCCCCGCACATGCTGCAGTTGTCGTTGCTTCCGAGGGAGACCTCACAACCGTTGTCGAGGACTCCGTCGCAGTCGAGCGTGGGCGGGTAGATGGTGCCGTCGCAGCTCATCACGCATTTGCCTTCGACACACGCGAACAAGGCTCCGAGCGTCGGTTTGGGGCATGCACGGCCGCACGCTCCGCAGTTCTCCGGGTCCACCATCAGGTTGACGTCGCAGCGGAAGCGTGAGTTGGGGCACGTAGTGAGTCCCTCGGGGCAGGCATTCGACGGGCAATAGTCGGTGAGCCCTGCTTCGTCCGGGACGATGGTCGCGGCGTCTTCTCCGGTGAAAGAGGGGGCCGTGTCACGCGGGGCGACGCCGAGATCCTCGTCGGAGTGTGCTGCGCAACCGATGAAGATCGCGAGCAACGTAAGAGCGACGACCGTAGTTCGAAGTTTCATGACGCGGGCCCTCGACTCATTCGGGATTCTCGACGAGCAGCTTGCGAATCCGACGGAGGTGAGGCGATGCTGGATAGCGTTCTTCGAAGGCGACGGCGCGCTCGCGCATCTCCGCTCTTCGCCCCAGCCGGGTGAGCGCCTCGATCGCGATTCGCTCGCGTTCCTGGACGAAGGAGCCCGTCGCGCAGCGGGCGGCGTGCTCGCGCGTGATCGCGAGCGCGGTCGCGGCGTCGTCCGAGCGGAGCGCGGCGTCGGCACGTTCGAGGAGCGCAACTTCGTTCGTGCACGCGGGCCGTGCGCCCGTGCGCCCGGAGGGAGCCGGCGCCTGTGGCAAAGACTCGACGGAGAACGTCGGGACGGGCGGGCCGCTCGAGGCAGGCGCCTCGTCGGGCCTCACGTCGGGCGTCGGTGCCACCACCACGTTGCCGCGCTCCGCTCCGGTCGCGGCAGCGGAGACGTGTGGCGCAGGAGTTTCGCGGTCGTTACGAAGGCGGACGGCATAGCCCCCCATGGCGAGCGCGGCGGCGATGGCGACGACCGAAAGGCGCTGCCACGTCGCTCTCCGCGGCGGTCTACGTCGACTCGTGAGGATCGGCCCGAGGCGGGTCGCGATCTCTCGCATCGTCGCGTCCGTAGGGCGGTCTTTCTGCTCGGTGCCAATGAGCGTGCGCAGGAACGCTTGCTCCGGCGACGCGTCTTCGCTGGCCTCCGAGTAGCGAGGTAGTTCGCGGCTCATTCGAATCCACCTTTCAATCGGTGGCGGCGGACCGCCGCCTCGACCAATTCGCGCGCCGCGCTCAGGCGCGAGTATGCCGTCTGCCGCCGGCAGTTGAGCGCTTGGGCGACCTCCGGGATCGTGAGCCCCTCGAGCTCGTAGAGCACGAACGCCGCTCTCTTCTCGTCATCGAGATTCGACAGGATCAAGTCGAGCACTGCGCGCGCTTCCCTGACACTCAGGGACTCCGCCGGCGTCTTCGGATCGATCGGCTCGGGCACGTCGTCGAACACGACCTCCCGTCCGACGTGTCGGCGTCGCCGTTGAGCGGCCGCCACGCGCACGCAGATCCCATAGACCCACGCGCGCAACGAGGAGCGCTGCTCGAAGTCGTCGAGCCTCCGGTGGACGACGACGAAGACTTCCTGGCAAGCGTCGTCGACGTCGGACGGACGAACGCCGAGCCGGCGCAGCGCGCGGTGGACGAACGACCCGTACTCCCGAAAGATCGACGCTACATCGAGGGTGCTGCTCAACGGAAGTACGGAGGACGCGTCGCCCGAGGCGTCGAGAGAGGACGGGCGCAGCACGATCGAGGCTGTGCTCGGCTCTCGCGACAAATCTTACGAAATCGTACGCAGCCCGCTGATCGAGATGACGAAGAGCACTTCGTCCGTCGAATAGAAGGATTTTCGCTTCCCGTCCGGGTCCGTGTAGACAAACGTGTACTCGCGAAACGGGAGCATGAGGCCGAGCTCGATGCGTCCCGCCGTCGGTCGCCCGCCGACCTGAAGCGCGAGCGCGAACGCCGGCCCGGCGATGACCCTCCAGCTGTCGTTGCCGGAATTCGTCCCGCTCGTCTGCGGGATCACCGCGCCCCACACGAAGCCGCCACAGACGTCGAGTCGTGTCGTCGGCCAGCGCGCGGGCGAGACGCACGCGTCGAGGCGTTGCTCGATCGCGGAGAACCGGCCGCTCACCGATCGGTCCTCGATGCGCTGCGGAAGGTGGTACCCAGCACGCCACGCGAAGCTCCAGCGTGAGCCCGACGGCTCGAGACGACCCGCCGCGAACAGCGCTCCGTCGACGGACGGAAGAAGGCCGACCGACGCGCTGACTCCCCCGCCGAGCAAAAGCTCGAGCGTGGACGCACGGCGATTCGGCGCCGGTGCACGAGGACCGCGAGGAGCACGGGGGCGGTCAGCAGGCGGGACGGGAGGTGAAGGCTCGGGGCGAGGCGGTTGCGGTATCGGCGGTGGCGTCCGCAGCGGCTCGAGCTCTGCCTCGTCTCCGAAGCCTTCGTCTCGATGGCGGTCGATGAAGAGCGACACCACGAGCACGGCGGCGCGAAGGAGGCCACTGCAGCTCTGAGGTTCGAGCTCGCGCGCGCCGAAAGACACGCCGTTGCGATCTCGCTGCGTCACCCGAGCGCGGAACTGGTCGCGTCCGAGGGCGGTCTCCTCTCCCTCGATCCAGACGCTGGCGTGCTCCGGATCGGTGAAGGGATGGCGACCAAGCCTCTGCTCGACCGCCTTGCGGAGCGCCGTGCTGCTCACGCAGTGCCGCGACGACTCGTCGGTGCGCCACGACAACGCGAATCCGTCGTCGCCATACGCCGGGCTCGCGACGAACAACGATCCGAAGAGGACGCACGGACCGATGCGGCCCACACCGCTCATCGGGCGACATCATCGTCTGCTTTTTGCGAGCGACCAAGCAGCACGTATCGCGCCGGCAGAGTCGCTCGCGACCGAGATCGTCGTCGGCGGTGCAGCGTGGAAGGCGAGGTCTCCGGCGGCGTCGCGCGCGTAGATTCCATTCCGAGAGCCCCCAGTCAGCGCATGAACACCACCGTTTAGAAGACGAATCGAAGCGATCGGGGTTGCGATCCGCACATCGGGGCTCTGGCGCCGGCTACGGAGCTGTCGCTGGCTTCGTGCTGCGAGCCGTCTCCACGACCAGACCGCCGGTGAGGTGCGCGATGCTGACGTGGGCGGTGACGAGGTCGACGCGCGCTCGTAGGGCACGCAGCTCCGCGCTGCGGACCTGATCCTCGGACTCGCGCACCTGCAGCGCCGTTGCGGCTCCCGTTCGGAAGCGCGCCTGCTCTGCATCGCGTTGCTTGCGTGCGAGCTCCAGCGTCCGATCGGCGAGCTCGATGCGCTGCCGCGCCGATGCGTCCCGTTGCGTGGCGTCGTCGAGATCGGTCAGGACCTTCTGCGTGGTTGCATCGAGCTTCTGCTTCGCGGTCACGACGGCGAGCTCGGCGCGGGCGCGCTCGGACCGATGCCGCGTGTCGTCGAGCGGAGCCTCGTAGGTGAGGCCGACCTGCGCGCTGATGGCGCGCAGCGTTCCGACCTGTCCAAACGCCGAGGCATCGTCGTAGCCGAGGCCGTGCGCTTGGACGTAGCCGTCGAGGTCGAGCCTGGATCGGAGGGAATCCGAGGCGCTGCGAGCCGTCACCTCGGCGAGCTCGATCGCGCTGCGCTGCTCGGCGATCTCGGGCGACTCCGACAGTGCGTGGCGTCGCGCATCGGGGCCGGGCTCGGGATGGTACGGAGGCTCGCGTTCGGCGGCGCGCCGCTGCTCGAGCGTCGGATCGCCGAGCATGCGCCCGAGCGCTGCCGACTTCCGGCGCTCCTCGGCCCGCGCCGAGACGAGATCCTCTTCGAGCTGCGCGATCCGGGACTCGAACGTGAGCTCTTCGACCGGGGCCAGGCCTCCCGTCTTCACGCGCGCCGCGGCCTCGTCGCGCTGCTGGCGCGCGAGAGCGAGCGTGTGCTCCTGGATGTCGACGGCGCGGCTCGCGTAGTAGAGCTCCCAGTACGCAGTGAGCGCATCGGCCAGCGTCTGGCTCGCGGTGCGGTCACGCGTGAGCTTCGCATTCGTGCGACCGACGCGGGCCTGATCGAGCTGGGCCTCCACGATGCTACGACCCGCACCTCGGAGCAGCGGCTGCGTGACTCCGAAGCGCAGCGAGCTGCCGTAGCCGGGACCGAGCTGGAAGAGGACCTGCTGCGGCGACTGGCCCGGCTGCGCGAAGGAGAAGAGCGAGCTCGACTCCTGGCGAAAGGCCTCGAGGCGGAGCGAAAGATCGGTGCCCCACGGCAGCTTCTTCCGGAGCTCACCGCCGGCGGTGTAGAGCGTCGAGGTCGGAAAGTTCACACGACCCGCACCCAGGTTGGGAGCTGCGTTGCGCGTCGCTTTTCCATCGAGGACCAGGGTGAGCGGGTACCGCTCTGCCTCCGCCTCCTCGAGCAGGTCTGCGCGGCGAAGCTCGGTGATCGTTGCTGCGAGCGTCGGGTTCTTCTCCAGCGCCACGCGCACGACGGTTGCCTCGTCGATCACCGTCTCGGTAGCCCACGCGGGGGACGCCCCGGCAGTGAGCAGAGCTGCAGCAATCGCAAGAAGACGCCGCTTCGTGTCACTCATGTCGAAGAGCCTCGATGGGGTTGAGCCGCGCGGCCTTTCGGGCCGGTAGGTAACCGAACGCGATGCCGATCGCGGCCGAAAAGACGAACGCGACGAGCACGATCACCGGATCGACCTCGAACGGCATCGAGAGCGCGCGTGTCGCGCCGTAGGAGCCGAGGAGACCCAGCGTGACGCCGATCACCCCTCCGAGGGTGCAGAGCATGATCGACTCGACCAGGAACTGCATGAGCACCTCGCTGGCGAGCGCGCCGATCGAGAGGCGGATTCCGATCTCTCTTGTCCGCTCGGTCACCGCGACGAGCATGATGTTCATGATGCCGATCCCGCCGACGAGCAGACTGACCGCGGCGACGGCGCCGAGCAGCGCCGTGAGTACACCGGTGACGCTGCTCACGGTCTTCGCGATCTCCTTCGTGTCCTGGACGTTGAAGTCGTCCGTTTGACCGGGCTGGATGCGTCGCCGGTCGCGGAGCAGGCTCTGGATGCGCGCCTTGGTCCTCGCGATCGCTTTCTCTTCGGCGACCGACACGTACATCATGCCGATGTCCGAGTTGCCCGCGAGGCGCCGCTGCACCGTGGTGAGCGGCATGACGATGAAGTCGTCCTGATCCTGACCGAAGGTGTTCTGCCCCTTGGCCTCGAGGATGCCGACGACGCGGCACGCGACGGTGCCGACGCGGATCGAGCTGTCGAGCGCTTCCTGCGTCCCGAAGAGCTCCTTGCGGACGGTCTCGCCGAGCACACATGCGGGGTTGCCGCCCGCGAGCTCCGCGTCGGAGAAGTCGCGGCCTCGCTGGATCTTCAGCGATCGCACGACGAAGAACGTGTTCGTCACGCCGTAGACGGCGGTGGTGTGGTTCGCGTTTCCGTAGACGATGAGCTCGCTCTTGCTCGCCGTGGGCGCCACCGTCGCGAGGTCTCCGACTTCCTTCTCGATGGCTCGCACGTCATCCATCCGGAATGGCGTCGCGGCCACGCTCACCGGCCCGCGTCGATCGGAGCCGGGGAAGACCATGAGCATGTTCTGGCCGAGGCTCGCGATGTCCTGCGTGACGCGAGCGGTGGCCGAGCGACCGAGGGTGACCATCGCGATGACCGATGCCACTCCAATCACGATCCCCAGCGTCGTGAGCGCCGAGCGCATGACGTTGCGACGCAGCTCGCGGAACGCCATGAAGATCGTCGCGATCCACATATCAGGCCTCCGTCGCCTCGTTCGTCTCGTCCCGCAGTACGAGGCCGTCGCGGAACTCGATGATCCTCCGCGCCCAGCGTGCGATGTCCGGCTCGTGCGTGACCATCACGACGGTGATCCCGCGGCTTCGATTGAGGTCGATCAGGAGGCGCATGATCTCCGCCTTGCGCGCGGTGTCGAGGTTGCCCGTCGGCTCGTCTGCGAGGACGATGGACGGATCGCTCACGATCGCGCGCGCGATCGCCACGCGTTGCTGTTGCCCGCCGGACAGCTCGCTCGGCGCATGGTGCTCGCGCCCCTCGAGACCGACGGCGCGGAGCGCCTCGAGGGCGCGCTCGCGCCGCTCGGCGGCGGCGACGCGCTTGTACACGAGCGGGAGCTCGACGTTCTCGAGCGCCGTCGTCCTCGCCAGGAGGTTGAATCCCTGGAAGACGAAGCCGATGTAGTGTCGACGCAGGAGCGCGAGCTGATCGAGATCGAGCTCGGCGACCTCGACGCCACGGAACTGGTACGAGCCTCCGGTCGGGCGGTCGAGGCAGCCGATCACGTTCATGCAGGTCGACTTGCCCGAGCCGCTCGCTCCGATGATCGCGACGAACTCGCCGGGCGCGATGCGGAGGCTGACACCGCCGAGCGCTCGGACCTCGGCATCGCCGTGTCCGTAGATCTTGGTGACGTCTCTCAGCTCGATGAGCGGAGCGGCTTCACTGGGCGGCGACTGCATCGACGATGACCTCCGCCCCAGGGCCGAGCTCGGTCGAGAAGATCTGCGTGACGGTCCCGTCGGTCGCGCCGATCTTGAGAGAGAGGGGAGTCGGCGTCGTTCCGTGCAGCACGAAGACGCGCTTCTCGCCGGCTCGCGGCGCAGGTGCGGGCGGCTGACCGGGGACGGGTGGGGGAGAGAAACGAAGGGCGCCGTTCGGCACCGCGACCGCATCCTTGACCGTCTCGCTGACGATCGTCGCCGTTGCGGTCATGCCGGGCCGGAGCAAGAGCTCCGCGTTGTCCACGGTGAGCACGGCCTCGTAGGAGACGACGCTCTGCGACGTCTTTGGCTCGTTGCGCAGCGAGACGACCTTGGAGGGGAACGTCCGTGTGGGATAGGCGTCGACGGTGAAGCTCGCTTCGCTGTCTTGCTTCACGCGTCCCACGTCGGCCTCGTCGACGTCGACACGCAACGAGAGCTTCGTGAGGTCTTCGGCCAGTCGAAAGAGGACCGGCGTCTGGAACCCCGCCGTGACGGTCTGCCCGGGCTCCACGGAGCGCGCGAGGACGATGCCGTTGCTCGGCGCCACGATCTTCGTCTTGCCGAGTCGCGACTGGGCCGACTTGAGCGATGCCCGCGCGACCACCGCGTTGGCCTTCGCCGTGGAGACCGAGGCCTCTGCGCGCGCGGCCGCGGCCTGCGCTGCCTCGAGGTCCTTCTGCGCGATGAGCCCCTGCTTCGCTTGCTCCTCGGCACGCGCGCGCGCCTGCTTCGTCTCGAGCAGGGTCGCCTCCGCGGTGCGGACGTTCGCGTCCGCGGACAGCACCTGAGCGCTTGCTTCGTCGACGGCGGCCCGGAGCTGCTCCGGATCGAGCTCTGCGAGGAGCTGACCGGTAGTGACCCGGTCGTTGTCGTCGACGTAGACCGTGAGGACCTTGCCCGTCACCTCGGCTCCGACCTCGACGGTGTTGAGGCCCTGAAGCTTACCGGTCGCCGAGACGGTCACGCGGATGTCCGTCTTTTGCACCGGCTCGGTGACGAACTTCGGCACGCTGGACCGCGCCCGTCGGCGCACCGCGACGAGAACGACGCCCACCACGAGGAGGAGGACGACGGCGAGGGTGATCCACTTCTTGAGCCGCTTGCTGCGCGTTCGTCCGATGCCGAGCGCGCGCTTCACGTCGTCGTTTCCCGTAGCGCTATTGTCCACCATCTCCCGCCTCTTCGATGCCACAGGCTCGCGCCGAGTGGTGACATTTTCGAGGCATTTGCCGAAGTTGGCCTCCCTAGGCCCCCGACTCGGCGCCGCCGGCTCTCGTTCCGTCGTCCATCCGTGGATCGAGATGACGTTCGGACGGGCGCCACGCGCGGCGGCGCAGGATCCGCTAGTGCGGAACGGGCACCCTCGCGGGATTGAGCGGACGGCTGCCCATCCCGCCGGCGAAGCCGTAGCTCGCGTACTGACCCGTTCCCCACACCGTGATCGAGAACGGTCCGTCGCTGTGGGCCTCGTGGCGGCCGTAGTTGCACGTGCCCTTCGCGAACGTCTTGCCGATGCCTGCGCTGGTGAGCGTCAGCCAGGCGAACTCGTATTCGCCGCTCGCGCCGAGCGGACGGAAGCCCGCGACCTCTCCCGCGCAGTCGAGCTCGACGGGGCGGAACCCGTCCTGCGTCTTCCGTCGAACGATCGTGAGGCCGGTCTCCGGATACGTGTAGTCTGCAAAGAAGACGTAGCGATCGAGGAATTGATCCGTCGGAACGACGTTGACGTAGTCCGGATCGCCGAGCGTGTCCGTCTGGGTCGTGCCGCTTCCGGTCTTGACGATCCCGTTGAAGGCGGCGCCCGTCATGTAGAGGCCCGCATAAAACGGGTGCTCCGCGTCCTGGCTCTTCACGACGACGAAGTCCTGGGTCAGGAACGTGATCGACTCACCAGCGGCGAGCGTCTCGGGGGCGCCGAGGGGGCGTGCCGGATCGTAGGTGAGCCGCGTCCCATCGACGGCGCCGACGAGGCGCCACGGCACGCGTTCGAGGATCTCTGCACCTCCGGCCGACGGGATCCGCGTCGGATACGGGACGAGCGCGTATTCGCTGCCCCATTGCGAGAGCGCCGGGATCTGCTGCTGCAGGACGTCGCAAGCCGTATAGGACGAAGGGATGAACGTGCACTCGGTCCCGCCGAAGACGCCGACGCGCTTGTTCGACTCGAGCGCGCTGCCGGTGAGCTCGCGCATCTGCACGAACTGGAGGACCTGTCCGCGCGAGAGCTTCCACGCGCGCGGGAAGCCTTGCGCCGTGCCCGGCACGCCGTCGCCGTCGTCGATGTCGGCTGTCGGCCGGATGCGCACCTCGGTATCATCCTCGTCCGCGATGATCTGGAGCGTCGTCGCCGCTGGCTGGCTGATCGGGTAGTTGCCGCCCGCCATCGGGAGCGTGCCTGCAGTGATGGCGACGTAGTTCGTGCCCCAGGACGACACGGGCAAGAGCAGCGTCGCCGCCGGGATCATCGACCGCGCGCCGCCATATGGATAGATGGAGTACGCACTGACGGGCGCGTCCGTCTTCAGGTGAAACGCTCGCTCGATCGTCGTGCCCTCGCGCAGGGGATTGGCGCGCAGCGCCGGGACGACCTCGGTCGGACACGATATGAAGTCTTCGGGAGCTCCGCGCGGATCTCCCTCCGAGAGGAAGACGAGCGCGACGCCGCCGGGAGGCAGCGGTCCTTCGAGCCGCGTGTAGACGACGCGATCGCCGACTCGCTCCGCCGTGTACGTCGACTTCGAGATGTCGAGCGCCGCGTCCCCGTGCTCGGCAGAGATCGCGATGGCCTTGTCCCACGTATTCGTCACCGTCGCGACGAAGCACGAGCCGCTTCCGCGGAACGTCTCCTCCGGCGGGATCGCCCAGAAGGAGCAACCGGTCGAGCCCTTCGAGAGCTCGGCGCTCGTACAGGCATCGACGCAGCGGCCGTCTCCGCAGCCCAAGCCCTCGCTGCAGCGTTCGATGACCTCCTCCTTGCCCTCGCAGACACGAAGGACCGACTTCAGATCGCGCGAGCAGCGCAGCATCCCGCATTCCTGCGGCGGGGCGGCGGCACCGGCGTCGGGCTCGAACTGTGGAGTGTCGGTCGACAGCGGCGCGCGCGAGCTGGACTCGCATGCGACGAAGCCGACGGCGGCGATGGTGATGCAGGTGACGAGCAGCGGCGAACGAAGGCGCGCCGTGTTCATGACTCGATGCTCCGATTTCATTGAAAGCTCACCACGACAGGCTCGGGATGAGCGCCCTTGTCGCGCGTTCCCTGCCCGAGCTCACCGTGCTTGTTGCCGCCCCAACATTCGACAGCGCCGCTCCGAAGGAGGGCGCAGGTCGTGATCCCCGTGGTCACGACCTGGACCGCGTGGCCTTTGAAGTTCTCGGCGCGCGTGAACGACATCATCGCGTCGAGGCCGCCATCGGGCGTGATCGCGAGCTGCCCGAGGCTTCCAGCTCCGCAGCACTGGATGGAGCCGTCGGTCAGCCGCACGCACGTGTTGTTGGTCGAGACCGCGAGTTGCTGCGGGAATGCGGTCGTCTGCAGGATGGCATGTGCCGGGAGGCGCTCGGTGCTCGGCAGTCCCGTGCAGAGCGCATACACCTGGCTCGAGCCCCAGCAGTAGACGCGTCCACCGGCGATCGCGCACGCGTGCGTCGGTCCCGCGGCGACGTCGTGGACGTTGCTCAGAGTCGGGACTTGGGCAGGAACGGCATCCGGATTGAGCGATCCCTCGCGCGCCGCGAGCTCGCCCCACGAGAGGAGGCCGCCGCCTTCGGTGACGCCGTAGCTCGACGTGTCCGAGCCCGCCGTGCGCTTCACGACGAAGCCGGCGCGGTCGCTCGTGCCCGGGCCGAGGATGCCGTCTTCTTCTGGGCGAGCGAGCTGTTTCATGTAGTTCGCGCCCCAGCAGGAAAGCTCGCCCGATGCGAGGAGCGCACACGCGGTCTGCTGTCCGACGTCGACGCGGATCGCGCTGGTGCCGAGCTCGACCTCGTTCCGGTACGAATGCGGGAACCAATCGGCCTCACCGCCCGATGCCGAGAGCCCGAGCTGTCCCCATTCGTTGCCGCCCCAGCAGAGGACGGCGCCGTCGGAGCGCCGCGCGCACGTCGTGCGGTAGGCAGCGCTGATCTGGGTGACGTTCGAGAGATCGGTCACGCGCGCCGGGCGAGTGATGTCTTCCAGCACTTGTTCGTCCGGCCCCGGATCGCCCTTGTCCTTCCCGCCGCCCGTGCCCGCATTCGGCTCCGGCGTGCCATTGCCGACGGCGCCGAACGAGTTCTCGCCCCAGCAGCTCACCTCTCCGGTCGAGAGCAGCGCGCAGAGGTGGTTCGTGCCGGCCGCGAGCTCGACGACGCACGGAGAGACTTCGCACACGACGGGCTCGGCCGATGCGTCGAAGGACGATCCCGATCCACCATCGGTCTCGGGCGAGGACGGCGTGTCGGGGAGGTTCGCGCCCCCCGCGTCCGTTCCCGCGTCTTCGTCGAAGGTCACACGCTCGTTCGAGTCGCCGCATGCGACGACCGCGAGCAGCGACCACGTCGCGACGGCGCTCGCCGCGACGAGCCCGCGCCATTGGATGAGAGGGCGAAACATCACTTGTCTCCTCCGACCGCGAGGCCCTTCCGCAACGCGATCCGATCACCGACGATCCACAGATCGCCGTTGGGCGAGCCCCACATCGCGTGGAGGTCGTTCAAGAGCGGGAACTTCGTGATCGACACTCCGCCGACGGACCAGCTCGTCCCGTCCCAGTGCCAGACGCGGCCGCCGTTTCCGGCGATCCAGGCGTCGTTCTTCGATCGGCCCCAGACGGCGTTGATGCCGTAGCCCGTGCCGAAGTCGTCGCCGGTGAAGATGCGCGGCGCGGCTTCGCTCCCTTCGCGAGGCCCGATCCAGACGAAGCCGATCGTGTTCCGGTTTTCGCCGACGACGAAGACCTCGTCGAGCGCGGCGCCGCCGGCAACGCGATAGATGCGATTGAAGATCCCCGAACCGACCAGCACGGACGTGAACGACGTGCCCCCGGCACCGTCACTGCTCCCACGGAGGACGGAGCCGTTGCCGCCGATCCAGACGTCGTCCGCGCTCGATCCCCACACGCGCGAGAAGATGGTGCCTTGCTCGGAGACCGGATCGATCTGCCACTCCGTCGCGGAATCGCCGGTCGGCCCGGTGTAGTGGAGTACGCGGCTCTGCTCCCATTCGTCTTCGATTCGGCTTCCGACGGCCCACACGTCGTTCGGTCCGAAGCCCTGGATCGACGTGATCGAGCTGCCGCTCTCGGACGCGATGGGCGTGAACGTGAGCTGGCTCGAGCTCGGTCCTGCGCCGTGGAAAATGCCACCTTCGCCGCCCACGTAGATGTCCGTCGGGCTGCTGCCCCAGATCGTGAACAGCGGGGCGCTGAGGGTCGCGTGAACCGTCCACGCGCTGCCGTCCCAGCGAAGGATCTTGCCTTCCTCGGCGACCGCCCAGGCCACACCCGTGCCGTCTCCCCAGACGCCGCGGAGGATCAGTGGCTCCGGCAGCGGGACATGGCAAAAGCCCTGGTCCGTGCACGTCCGCGGTGCTGCATCGACATCGGCGTCAGCGCCGCCGGCATCCACGTCGACGTCGGCGTCGACAGTCGAAGCATCATCCGTGGCGTCCGGCGAGCCGCCGTCGAGGGAGAGTTCGTGACCGAGCTCTTCGTCGCTCGCGCATGCGTTCACCGCAAAGAGGGCGGCAGACGCGAGGACGAGCGCGAATGGAGAGGTGGAGAAAAACGAAGCGAGTCGATGAGCCCGTGTCGACTTCATGGCTGGCCGACCTTCCCGTTGAAGTGCAGCACCGTGCTGTCGCCGACGACCCAGACGTCGTTCGGTCCCGAGCCCCAGATGCCTCGCAAGTGCGGCTCGACGCCGGGCTGAAACGCCGCGACCGGCTGCGTCCAGCTCGCGCCGTCGAAGTGGAGGATCGTGCCGTGCTCCCCGACGACCCAGATGTCGTTCGGTCCGGATCCCCAGACGCCGGTGAGATCGTGGTCCGTCGGAACGGAGACGACCTGCCACCGCTTCGGGGTTGCGCCCGTCCATCGCCGAACGACGCCGGCATCACCGACGGCCCAGACGTCGTTCGCGCCGCTGCCCCAGACGGCGTTGAGCTGGGTGAACGACTGACTGTCGTATTCGGTCCACTCCGGGCTCGCGCCGCGAGTACTTCCTGTCGTGTGGAACGTCCGGCCCGTGCGGTTCTTGCTCGAGCCGGCGGTTCCTCCAACGGCCCACACGTCGTCCGGAGCGGCGGCCCAGAAGCCGCGGACGACGAGCGCGTCCGCGATGACGTCCCAGGTCCACGGCTCGTCGCCGAAGCCTCCGCGACGCCAGAAGTTCGCGTTGATCGGGTTCGTGCTGTCGTCCAGCAGGACCGGATAAGGCTCGCCTGCGGTCCAGACCTCGCCGCCCGCGCGCGCCCAGAGAGCGAAGAGGAGGTTCTCGTTGGCCGGGGCGCCGTACTTCACGAGCATCGGAGCGACGGCCGGCCCGGCTGCCCACGACGCGGCTCCGTTCGCGAAGCCCTTCGAATGGAGCACGGTCTCGCGCGAGCCGACGGCCCAGACATCGTTCGGGCCCGTGCCGCTCACCGCGAAGAGTGCGTTCTTGGTCCCCGACGGCGTGGTCGTGAAGCTCGTGCCGTTCCAGTGGAGGATCGCGCCCTGTGTGCCGACGATCCAGACGTCGTCCTTGCTCGAGCCCCAGACTGCAGTGAACGCAACGCGCGAGTCCATGCCCGTCGAGACCGGGCAGAACGACGCTTTGCTGCAGTCGATGCCCGTTGGGCTGCATTCGCCGGCTTCGCAGGCCGCGTCCGAGAGACCGGCGTCGGGAGGCGGCTCGAGGATGGTGCTTCCCGCGTCGTCGCGCGGCCCCTCCGTCGCGGGATCCGCTTCGGCGCAGCTCGGGACGGCCGCGAGCGCGCCGGTCAGCGCGATCGTGATGCCGATGGATGAGAACTTCATGGCGTACTTCATCGCGTCACCGGATCCCCGGCATCGCACTCGACCGTGAGGCAACGCCCGTCGACGCAGGGCTGTCCGAGACCGCTGCTGCATCGGTTACCGCATGCGCCGCAGTTCGCGCCGTCGAACGAGAGGTTCGTCTCGCAGCCGTCGGCCGGGTTGTCGTTGCAGTCGCCCCAGCCAGGCTCGCACTCGGTCCCGCAGATGCCCTTGATGCACGTCGCCACCTGATGCCGCTGGCGCAGGTCGACGAACGGGCACGCGTGGTTGCACAGCCCGCAGTGCTTTGGATTGTTCGAGGTGTCGACGCAGCTGTAGTTTCCTGGAGCGCCGCACCACGTCTGACCGCCCTTGCAGCCGCACATGACGACGCCGGTGGCATCGCGGCGGCACTCCTCGCCGGGCCCGCACGAGACACCGCACGCACCGCAGTTGTTCGGATCGAGCAGCCCGGGCGCGATCTCCGCCTCGATGTCGACCTCGCAGCCGTCCTCGAGATCGCCGTTGCAATTGCGCCAGCTGCCGATGCACACGAGCTGCTCGCACTTGCCCTTCGCGCAGCCGTACCGCATGTTCGGCGGGGGAGGATCGGCGTCCTCCGGATCCATGCAGAAGTTCCCGCACGCACCGCAGTTCCCGTCGTCCGACGAGAGATCGGCGCAGAACGCTCCGAACCTTCCACGGCACTCGGTCTGGCCCGCGGGGCACCCGCAGACTCCGTCGTTGCAGCGCACGCCGTCGGGGCACGCGTTTCCGCAAGCGCCGCAGTTCTTCGGGTCGAGACCGATCCAGACCTCACACCCGTCGTCGGGGAGGCCGTTGCAGTCGCGTCGATGACCTTCGCATTGCGGTTCGCAGACGCCGTTGCTGCAGTGTCCGAACGTCCCGAACTCCGGCAAGTACGGGCATGCGTGCCCGCACTCTCCGCAGTTCATGCTGTCCGTGAGCAGGTTGTGCTCGCACTTGAAAGGCGGCGGCGCGTCGGGCTCCGTCCCCGGACACGTCGTGTACGGCGCCGGGCACTCGGTCGCGATGCAACGAAGCGTCTCGGCGGGGGGCACCTTGCTCCCGTCCGCGCCCGCGTCCTCCTGCGTGACGAGGGGCGGTGCAGTGCTGGCGTCGACATCGGGCGTGGCGAGCACGACCGGATCATCGAGACCGGCACACGACGCAGTCAGCAGGGCGAGCGCGACCGAGGTGACGGCGCCGACGAGCAGGCCGCTCCGGTACCGACGCCGGCGGTCGGACGAATTCCATCTCGTGTTGTTCATGCGAGCTTTCGATCGGTGATGCTTTGGAGCTACTTGCTCTTCGGAGCTACTTGCTCTTCTCGAGGACGGAGCGAACACGGCCCGCATACGGGCTCGTCGGATGCTCCGTCAGGAACTTCCCCCCGAAGGCGCGCGCGCGTTCGCGATCGCCCGATGCGGCGAGCGCCTCGACGCGCATCACCTCGACCTCCGGCACGAAGGCGCCATCGTGGAAGCGCTGGCCGTACTGATCGATCGAACGAAGACACCCCACGTTGTCGCCGCTCGAGAGCTGCGTGCGCACGCGCTCCACGAGCGCGAGCTCGTCGCGGAAGTCGTCCGCCGCCGGCGCAGCGGTCGGCGCCGGACGCGCCGTGCTGCTCGGTGCCGGCTTCTGCGCGCTTGCGACTTTGGTCTGGGCGGCCGGAGAGGGGACCGGTTCTTCGGCTCGCGCCGGAGGAAGGTCCTCGACGCGCACGCTCGCGGTTGGAACCTCGGAGAGCGGAGCGTCGTCGTGTGCTGCAGGAGTCGCGATGGCGGCCGTCTCCGCAGGTGAGGTCGCGGCGCCGTGGCTCCAGTCGTAGGCCGTGGCCGCGAGGACGAGAGCGGCGGCACCGGCGCCGAGCGCGATTGCGGTCGACCTGCGAGGACGCATGCCCGACGCGGCCGGAGCTTCTGCTGCGACCGAGTCCACTGCGTCCATCGTCCGCGAGAGTGCCTCCTTCGACGGGCCTCCGCCGCGGAGCGCCGAGACGAGCCTCGCGAACTCGGGGTCGAGGTCCTTCAGGCGGTCGCCGTCGGACGGCTTCACTTGGCACCTCGCAGGCTCGTGCGGTGGCGCTCGAAGCGAGCCTGGAAAGCCTCGCGCGCGCGCCGTAGACGTGATGCGACGGTGCCCATCGGGACGTTGGTCAGCTCGGCGATCCGTTGCATCGTGAGTCCTTCGATCTCGTAGAGGACGAACACCTGTCGCTGCTCTTCATCGAGCTCGTCGAGCAGCCGGAGCGCGAGCGCCTCCGCCTGTTTCTCGTCGAGCTGTTGTTCCGGTGTCGGCGCAGTGTCGACTCTCTCCTCGGCCTCGCCTTCGTCGATCGGTCGCGAGCGCACGAAGTCGCGGCGCGCGGCCTGGGCGATCTTGAAGGCCGTTCCGAAGAGGAACGAATGCTCCCGTCCGGGCAGGATCTCGTCGAACCGGCGAGCGGCCACGAGGAAGACGTCCTGAGCCGCGTCGTCCACCGAATGCTCGGGGACACCGAGGTGCCGTAGGAACCTCCAGACATCGGCGAAGTGCTGCTCGACCAGTGCGCGCAGCTTCACCTTGTGCGCGTCATCCGCCATCGCATCGTCCTGTGTGGACGCGCGATCCGAACGCGATACAGCCGGTGAAAAGGCCGCCATTTTCCATGGATGTTGCGAGGACGCGGTTTGATCCAAAAAAGTGAGCGAGCATCGATTTCGCCTGCTCGCTCAGAAGCGCAGGCCCCCGGCGAGGCCGAACGTGACGCCGATCCGCGGGGCCTGGGAGACGAGCGTCCCGGTCGAGAGCTCGAAACGGTTCCGGCTGAGCGGCAAGACGGCGGAGGCCGCGCCCCCGATGAACCACCCGCCGCCGATCGACCAGGTCGCTCGCGCGGAGGCGCCGACGTCGATCCACGGGTTCGTCGCGCTGCGCGCGTCCGAGCTACCGGTTGCGCTCGCGCGAAGGACGCCGAGATCGCTCTCGATGCACGGGGTGAGCTCGAGGCGATCGCCCACGCCGACGAAGCGCGCAGGACACAGCCGTACGACGCCCGCGGTCCAGAGAAAGGTGGTCGTCACCGTCGTTCGCTCGACGCTCCGATCGAGGCTCTGCCTCGCGCCGATCGCCAGCGACGGCCGGAGCCAGCGTGGAAGGCGCATCGAGCGCGCGCCGGCAAGTGGCTCCACCTCGAGGGCTGCCGATGCGACTGGCAACAAGCCGGCGAGTACGGCCGAGCTCAGCTCGACCCTCACATCGATTGCGAAGCGGGTGGCTCGCGGCTCGGGCTCGCGCCGTCGAGGCGGTGGGGGCGCTTTCTCACGAGGTGCTTCGGAAGGTGCAGGAGGTGATGGTGCGTCTGCGGGGGGATCGGGCTCGGGATCGGCGCGGCGATCCGAGAACAGTGCGGACGGATCCACGGCGATCGCGACGGCGATCGCCATTCCCCTCGCGACGGTCGTGCAGTCCGGGCCGGTGATCGTGCGCGATGCGGTCGTCGTCTCGGCCGCCTCGGAGCTCGGACCCGCGATCGCGAGGGTGCCGACGAACCGTCCGTCGCCTGGCCGGAGCACGAGCCGGAAGCGCCTCGCGTCGTCGCCGTCGCGAGCCAGCGACCATCGCGACGTGTACGCGCGAACCTTCGCAACGAGCTCTTCGTACGTCGGGCAGCTCGGATCCGCGTCGTACTCGATCCGGATCAGCTCGTGCTCGACAGTCTCTCCGGGGGAGACGAGCGCCGGTCGCTCGCTCGGCTGCGCGTCCGCCGGCGATGCGAGGAGAGCGACGTAGGCGCCGACGGCCACGGCGCCGCACCACGTTCGCCTTCCGTGAATCGAGCGCGCGCCGTGGACCGCGATGACCATGAGGCGAAGGAAAGTGGCCCCCTTCGACTGATACCAAAGACCTCGCTCGATGACCGCGCATTCTGCCGTTGCCGGTCGAGCTTTCGGCGCGCTGGCCAGCACAGCCGACGACGTGGCGGCAAGCGCTCGCGCTCGAAGGTGGCCGCGCAGGCGGGACGGCTCGCCGCTGAGCTCTTCGTCAGTTCGTCATCGGGCGGAGGACAGCGTCGTCGACGTCGACACAGATGACGTTGCCGACCGAGGCTGGGTTCCCCGTTTGCTGGAGCCGGAGCTGGAGCGTGAGCTGGGTACGATCAGCCGTTGCCGTGAACAGCGTCGTGATGCGCGTCCAGTCAGCGGGCGATTTCGGCCCGCTCGTGCCGTCCGGATCGCCTTGCGCCGCGTAGATGCGCAGCGAAGAGCCGACGAGGCCCTTCGCTTCCAGGTCGGCCGGCGCCGTGGCGCCATGCACCCAGATCTCGCCGACGAACTTGTCGCCGGCCTTCACCGGTACCTTCACCTTCTGCTCGAGGACCGCCTCCCAGTTCGTGTCCATGCAGAACCTGCACGAGCCCGCTCCTCCGCGCGCGACGGAGCTCTCCGAGATGAAACCGAACGCCGTCGTCCACCCGGCGCATCCGAGCTCGAAGTCGCCGTTCGTCATCAGATTCACGGCGCCTGGCCCGTCGTCCGTCGTCGCGTCCAGGTGTTGCGACCCGTCGCCGGTCGACGGCGTCGCTGCGTCGTCACCGCTGGTGCCGCCGTCTACGTCGTTCGCGCCAGCCGCTTCCTGTCGGCTTCCACCCGAGTAGCCGTCCAGCATGTTGCCGAAGCTGCACGCTGCCGTCGCGAGAACGGCAGTGAACAGCAGACCGAGGACACCGACGGCGGACCCCTTCACGAACGGAGACCTCGCGCGCATCTCACCAGAATACCAATGCGGGACGCCAATGCATGCGCTGCGGCGATCTGTTCGGAACGACATGGTCAACCGGCAAGCCACTCACCGAGCGGCTGAAGCCGTGACGCCGGGCTCCGGCCCGAGCACGAGGATGCCGTGCGGCGCCAGGCTCGTGGCCAACATGACGTCGTTGATGTCGGCGTGCTCGGTCCACGTTGCGCCCTGGCGGTGCTCCGGACGACGCCAGAAGGACTCGATCGCGTCGCACAGCGGCATGTGAGGTGCGAGGTCGTCCAGACGAGCGCGCGCTGCAGGTGCGAGTCGGTTCACGAAGCGCTCGATGATCGGCACGCCCGCGAGCCCGATCGCGAGTCCGAGCTCACGGAACGCGAGACGATGATCGGCAGGCGCCTTCAGATCCATTCGCCATCGACAGTGCTCGAGCCCGCGCACCGCCGCAGCGAGCAGCGCGGAGACGAGCTCCGGTTCCGTGTCGAGCTGGACGAGCCGGGACGCGTCGAGGAGCAGCCCGCCGATGCCCAGAGGGTCGCTGGTCACGAGGCGTTCGGACGCGATCATCGTCCCGTAATCCGCGATCTCCGTACGGAGCTGAGGATCCGACGATTGCTCGAGAAGCTGCGCCGTCGCATCGAGCTGGATGCTGGTCACGAAGCCATCGAGCGGATCGTGCTGGCCCATCGACGGGACGAGCGGGCGCGTCAGATCGATACTGAGCTTCCAGACCATGCCTCGGTCGTGCGGCGGCCCGTACACGAACGCGCGATGAGCCGTGTGCGCCAGCTCGCGGGCCCACCGGCCGTACCTCGGGCGTCCGGTCGAGCGCGCAACGCGATCGAGGGCGTGCATCCACTTCGTCAGGTAGTGGAAGTACTGCCCGTCGCGCTCCCACTCGAGATCGGGATCGATCGGCTCCGATGGCGTTCGCTCGGGAAGGGGCTTGCCGATCCGCAGGCCTCCCGCCGTCGGGTGATCCTCGCCCTGCTCTTCGGACAGGCCGCTGATCCATCCCGCGCGTCGTTCGTCGGGCCGGTGGCGTCCGAGCTCGTGGTGCACGCGCTCGACGAGCGTGAGCGCGAAATGCTGCAGGCGATCATCGCCCGTCGCGCGCGCGAGGCCGAGGAAGTTGCACACGGCGAACGCGTCGGTCCAGAGATACCGCCGCGACGGCCCGCCGGACGTCAGCCCCGTCCGCTCCGCGAACGCGTTCATCCGTTCGACCGCTTCACCGACGCGCTCTCGCGCGCTCGCCCCCTGATCCGTCTTCATGTCGGCCTCGACAGCTCCGATCGGCGATCCAACCAGAAGCTGCGCCCGCGCGCGTGCGGCATCGCCGACAACCCAGCCGCCGCACCGAGCTCCTTTGAAGTCGAAGCGAACCCATTTCTTTCGAAGTCGAAGAAGCGAACCGAACGGACTTCGATGTCGAGATGTTCGCGGCGCAGCCGGTGCGCGCGCAGCGCAGCGAGTGCACGCGCGGTACTCCGTCGGTGCGGGATTCGCGGAGAATCGGCGCGGTACGGCCGTTGCGAGAGGACAAGCATCGACTCGAGCTCGAGCCCGAGCAGCAACGCTTCGGGCTCGACGTTCGCGTTCCAGGAGCGAATCGATGCAATCGCCTCTTCGAATCACGATGCGCGATCTCCCGCCGAGCGAGGCCATCGAAGGCCATGTCCGCACGCACGCTGCCAAGCTGGACAAGCTGTGCAGTCGGTTGACGGCATGCCACGTCACGATCGAGACGCCGCATCGTCACAAGACGCATGGCAATCACTATCGCGTCCGCATCGATCTCGCGGTCCCCGGCGGCGAGCTCGTCGTCGACCGCGACCGGACCGAGAGCAAAGAGCACGAGGATGCCTATGCCGCCGTCGACGCGGCCTTCGAAGGAGCCGAGCGGGTGCTGCGGGATCACGCGCGCCGTCAGCGTGCGGCGCGCCGGGTCTGACGAACCGGCGTGACGCGTCCGTCCGGTGAAGCTCGATGCTGGCGATGTGACGTGTTCGGCACGACATTGGGCCGGGTGAAGTAAAGCCGGCCCGAAGTGGAGCCGGCGCGAAGTGGAGCTGGCTAGGTGCGGGGCGACGTCACTCGTCGTCCCGCGCTCGTACCGTCAGGACGGGGCACGGAGACATCCGCACGATCTTCTCGGCGACGCTGCCGAGGACTGCGCGCGGTACGCCGCGCCGGCCGTGTGTTCCCATGACGACGAGGTCGGGATGGACCAGCTCGATCGTCGCGAGGATCTCGCGCCATGGGACGCCGCGGGCGGTCCGCTGCGTCGCCTCGGGAATACTCGTCTTGACCTTCGCGAGCGCGTCCTCGAGCTGTTTTTCCGCGGCAGCCCAGATGGGCGCGAGCAGATCGACGGGTGACAGATCCATTCCCGGATAAGACATCGGCACGTCGAACACATGCAGCATCGTGAGCGCGGCGCCGTTCTGCTTGGCGAGCTCGATCGCGAGCTCGAGTGCACGCTCCGACGGCTCGCCGAAGTCGATCGGCACGAGGATGTTCGTGAACGTTCCCATCGCGGTCGCTCGTCGGTCGAGATCGCGCGCCTGATGGCCTCGGCGGCGCGTTCGGAAGGCTGGGACCTCGGCGGAGCACGACGCATGCCGCGGGTGCGCGCCCGATCGAAAGAGCGCGCTAGGTTCCATGCGCTCTCCGACCCCGGGACGCGTTGGCCGATCGAAGGCCGGCACGAGCTTGCAGTCGCGGCTGGGTGAGGCGAGCGAGCACCGCGGCGACCGGTCCGCACCGCCCCCGCCGGCCGCGTGCGCTCGGCAGTATCGCGACCGACACGCCGGATTGCGAGCTGCGGGATGGGTGGTGAGGATGAAGGACGAAGTGCACGAACAACAGCGAACGAGCGGCGTGCTCAGCACCCCACCGCTGGTCTTCTTGGCCGACGATGACGACGTGCTCAGGCTCGTCCTCAAGGAAGCGCTGCTCGCGCATGGATACGCCGTCGAGGACGTGGGCGACGGAGCCCGAGCTCTCGAGCTGCTGTCGATGGCGGCGGATGGCCTCGCGCCCGCGCCGGACGTGGTCATCCTCGACGTGCGAATGCCGGGGTATTCGGGGCTCGGTGTGCTGAACGTCATGCGGCGGTTTGCGCACCGCCCGCCGACCTTGCTGCTCACCGGAGTGCCCGACAGATCGATCGACGTGCTCGGGCGCACGCTCGGCGCGTATCGCGTGATGCACAAGCCCATCGAGCTATGCGAAGTGCTCGAAGCCGTCCGGGACGCAGCGTCGTCCATGCTCGCGCGATCGCCTCGCGCCTGAGGATCGGCCAGCGATGGGCTGCTTGCGCGAGTGAGGGGACGCCTCATCCTCGACGCCTCGACGGCGGCGCAGATCCTGCGCAGGCACGCAAGCGATGCGCGGAGGTCGCGCGTGTGTCGTTCGGTCGGCGCGCCCGTCGTGCCGTGCGACGAAGCCGAGCGGTGGCATGCGTGCTGCACTGCGACCGGAATCGGCTCGAGTGTGATGTTGGACTATGCTCCGCAGCAGATGAGATCGATCGCCGACGAGCTGAAGCGGTACGTCCGCTTCACCGATAGCGATGCCCGTCGGCTCGCCTCCATCTCCGTTCATGTGGCGCCTCACTTCCGGCGGATCGCGCAGGAGTTCTACGAACGGATCCGCGAGCACGAGGACGCGCACGCCGTCTTCACCGGCGAAGAGCAGATCGGGCGCCTGCAGAACTCCATGGTTCGCTGGCTCGAACGCGTCTTCGGCGGCGTCTACGACGACGCGTACTTCCTCAAGACGGAGCAGATCGGACGCGTCCACGTCCGTGTCGGGCTCCCGCAGCGCTACATGCTCAGCGCGATGGCGGTCATCCGCTCGTCGCTCACCGCGGTGATCGACGAGCACGGGGGAAAGGAAGCGGCCGCCACGGGTGATGCGCTCTCGCGGCTCCTCGACATCGAGCTCGCGGTGATGCTCGAGAGCTATCGTTCCGATCTGATGACGCGCGTCGAGCGCGCCGCGCAACGTGCCCCGAGCCCGCCCGCGACCGAAGAGCAGTACGTGAACGCGGTGGAGCTCGCGCCGCTGCTCGTCATCGGCCTCGACGCGAAAGGAAACGTGACGCTGTTCAACGGCGAAGCGGAGCGAACGACCGGATATGCGCGTGACGAGGTCCTGGGACGTTCGTTCGTCGAGGTGCTCATCCCCGAAGAGCTCCGCGAACGCGAAGCGGCGGCGCTCGCCGCCCCGGACGCCGAGCCCGTGCGCGAGGTTCCGCTGGTCACGCGCGCCGGGAAGATCCGTGACATCCGCTGGCAGCTCGCGACCGACCCGTCGAAGCGTGCGGGCGAGCACTCCGCCGTACGATTCGTCATCGGCGCCGACGTGACCGACGAGCGGATCGAACGTGAGCGCAAGCAGCAGCAAAAACGGCTGGCAGCCGTAGGTACGCTGGCCGCCGGGCTGGCGCACGAGATCCGCAATCCGCTCAACGGAGCCCAGCTCCACGTGTCGTTTCTGGAGCGGGCGCTCTCGCGAGAAGGCGCATCCGCCGAGGCTCGCGATGCGGTGCGGGTCGTCGGCGACGAAATCCGACGGCTCGCACGTCTGGTCACGGACTTCCTCGACTTCGCGCGTCCTCAGCCGCTTCAGTGCGCGCCCGTCAACGTGCGCGAGCTCTGCCTGCGAGCCGTCCGCCTCGTCGCGCCGGCTGCCGAGGCGGGCCACGTCGGCGTCGACGTCGATCTTCCCGTCCGCGACCTGATCCTCGACGCCGATGCTCAGCGCCTCGAGCAAGTGCTCCTCAATCTTCTGCAGAACGCGATCGAGGCGCTCGCGCCGGGCGGTCACGGCAAAGTGACGGTTCGCGCGCGCCGCGAGCCGAGGCATCTCTGGGTGGAGGTCGAGGACGACGGGCCGGGAATCACGGCCGCTCAGCCGTCGATCTTCGATGCCTTCTTCTCGACGAAGCCCGCCGGCACCGGCCTCGGCCTCGCGATCGCGCATCGGATTGTCACGGACCACGGCGGAAACATCGACGTGGATAGCCGCCCTGGCCGGACGAGATTTCGAGTAAATCTTCCGCTCTCAGGGCAAGAGGCGGACGGATGAGCAAGGCACGAATTCTGGTTGTCGACGACGAAGCTTCCGCGCGCAGCGGGCTCGAGAAGCTCCTGAAGCAATCCGGGTACGAGGTCCGTTCGGCGGCTGATGGCGTGCTTGCCCTCGAGGTCGCCGCGGAGAGCGCGCCGGACGTCGTCGTCACCGACCTGAAGATGCCGAACATGGACGGCATGACGCTCCTCTCGAAGCTGCGCGAGCAAGATCCGGAGCTCCCCGTCATCGTCACGACCGCGTTCGGCGACGTCAGCAACGCCGTCGAGGCGATGCGCAAGGGCGCTGCGGACTTCATCACGAAGCCGATCGACTTCGACGTGCTGTCGGTCGCGATCGAGCGCGCGCTCGAGCAGCGCGCCATCCGGGTCGAAGCGGAGAACCTGAAGCGCCAGATTCGTGATCGGGCGGGCGACGGCCTTCAAGGGCTCCTCGGGACGAGCCCGGTGATGCAGAAGGTCTATCGGGTTGCGCGGCAGGTCGCGGGCTCGAAAGCCACGGTCCTGATCACCGGCGAGAGCGGTACGGGGAAGGGCGAGCTCGCCAAGGCCATCCACGCGCTGAGCCCGCGTGCGAAGGAGCCGTTCGTTTCGTTGCATTGTGCAGCGATCCCGGAGACGTTGCTCGAGGCCGAGCTGTTCGGTCACGAGAAGGGCGCGTTCACCGGAGCAGACAAGCGCCGCGTCGGCCGGTTCGAGCAAGCCGCGGGCGGCACGCTCTTCCTCGACGAGGTCGGCGATATCCCGCCGCTCATGCAGGTGAAGCTCCTGAAGGTCCTGCAGGAGAGGACGATCGAGCGCATCGGCAGCGGCCAGACCGTGCCCGTCGACGTGCGTGTGCTCGCCGCGACGAACAAGGACCTCGCGACCGAGGTGCGCGAAGGACGGTTCCGCGAGGACCTCTACTATCGTCTCAACGTCGTCGCAGTGGAGATGCCGCCGCTCCGCCTCCGCGCCGGCGACGTCGTCGTGCTCGCAGAGCACTTCCTGCACCGGTTCGCGCGCGAGAACCACAAGAACATCGACGGATTCTCGGACGCGGCACGCACGAAGATCCTCGGCCACCGCTGGCCCGGGAACGTTCGCGAGCTCGAGAACGCGATCGAGCGTGCCGTGGTGATGTGCGAAGGGCCGAAGGTCGACGCGGACGATTTGCCGTTCGACGCCGCGCAGCCCATCCAGGGCCCCCTGCGCATCCCGGGATCGACGATGGCGGAGATCGAACGTCATGCGATCCTCGCGACGCTCGAGGCGACGCAGGGCTCGACGGCCCGCGCTGCGGAGATCCTCGACATCAGCGTGCGCACGATCCAGTACCGACTCTCCGAGTACGGCCTGACGTCGAAGGATCTCCGGAAGTAGCCGCCCTCTCGTCATCCGTGCGCGGGCGCGCACGGCTCGCGCTGCAGAGGTCGTCAACATCGGCGTGCGCACGCTCCAGTACGGGCTCTCGGAGTA
>JAEXCN010000576.1 GCA_023402175.1 Pseudomonadota bacterium
GATCCTGCGTCCGCTCTACGAGTCGACCGGCGCCGACGACAAGCTCGTCCGCGTCCTCGACATCCAGATCGAGCAGGAGTCCGAGCTCGAGCCGCGCCTCGAGCTGCTGGCTCGCGCCGCGGCCGTATGCGAGGGGCCGCTGAGCGATCCGGCGAAGGCGTTCACGTACACCGCACGTGGTCTGCGCGAAGCGGCGGCGGAACCGTCGGTCGACGAGTGGATCGCGCGCGCAGAGCGCCTCACCGAACGCACCGGGAGCTGGGCGGAGCTCGTCGAGCTCTACCGCTCGATCCTCCCGGACATCCTCGACGAGGACAAGCAGGTGTCCGTGCTGCTCCGCGTCTCCGAGCTGGCCCGGACGAAGCTTGCCGATGCCGCTCTCGCGAAGCAGTGTTACCGCCGCGCGCTCGAGCTGCGTCCGGAGGAGGCGCGCGCGCTCGAGGCGCTCGAGGCGCTCCACGAAGAGGCTGGCGAGCACGAGCTGCTCATCGAGGTCCTGAAGCGCCGCGCGGAGATCGCGGCGGGCGAGGGCACGTCCGATCGCCAGCGCGCGATCCTCTACAAGGAAGCGAAGATCTGCGACGTCGCGCTCGCCGATCGCGATCGCGCGATCGCTGCGTACGAGGAGATCCTCGAGCTCGGCCTCGACGCTCCCGCCGTCGAGGCGCTCGAACGCCTCTACACGGCGTCCTCGCGCTGGGGCGACCTCGTCGCCCTCCACGAGCGCGAGCTCGGCGTCGATGGCACGACGCCGGAGCGCTGCGCGGTGCTGTACCACGCGCTCGGCCGCGTCTTCGACAAGGAGCTCGGTGAGACCGAGCGTGCGTTCGAGGCGTGGTCGGAGGCGCTCCGCGTCGAGCCGACGCACGAGGCCACCGTGCAGTCGCTCGAGCAGATCGTGGCGCAGCGCGCGACCGGCGATCGGACTCACGCCGCGCGCGCGGCCGAGATGCTCGAGGGCGTCTACATCACGCGCCTCGACTGGCGGAAGGTGATGGGCGCCGTCGAGGCACGCCTCGAAGGGAGCCAGGACCCCGACGAGCGGCGCGAGCTACCCCGCCGTCTCGCGAAGCTCCACGAGGAGCAGGAAGAGAACTACCGCGCCGCCCTCGACGTGATGGCGAAGCTCCTCGCCGAGGACATCACCGACGAGTCCACGTGGGCGGAGCTCGAACGGCTCGCGCGCGTGGCTTCCGCCGAGGACCGCCTCGCGGAGGTGTTCGCCACGGAGCTCGAGAAGATCACCTCCGACGAGCCCTCGACGGCGCGCCTTTCGTACCGGACGGGGGAGCTCTTCGAAGCTCTCGGAGCGCAGCGCGGAGAGGCGAGGACCGCGACGGGAGCACCTGGCGCGCCGGACCTTCCCGAGGCGGGAGACGCGCGGAAGTTCACGAACCGCGCCCTCCAGTTCTATCGACGCGCGTACGACTTCGCGCCGGAGGACGAGCAGAGCGCCTTCCAGGCGATCGACCGTCTGCTCGCCGCCGCAGGGCGCGCAGCCGAGCGCGTCGCTCTCTATCGCGACGCGCTCGAGTACCGGACGGAGCCGAGTGATCGCGTCGCGACGCTGCACACGATCGCGAAGATCGAAGAAGAAGGCGTCGGCGACGACGACGCGGCGATCGTCACGTTCAGGAACATCCTCGACGTCGACGAGACGGACGTCGGTGCCCTCGATGCGCTCGAGCGCCTCTACACGCGGCGGGAGAAGTGGTCGGACCTCGCGGATCTCGATCGTCGGCGCGCCGAGCAGAGCGCGATGCCGGACGACGAGGCGAAGTGGCGGCTCGCGCTCGCGGGCGTGCTCGACGAGAAGCTCGGGGACACGACCTCGGCGATCGACGAGCTCGAGACGGTGCTCGGACTCGTGTCCGCGCAGGCGAGCGAGGCCGGACAAGCTGCGGTCGCGTCGCTCGAGGCGATGCTCTCGCGAGAGGAAGCGCAGGAGCTTCGCCCGCGCGTCGTCGAGCTGCTGCGGCCGATCTACGAGCAGGCGGACGACTGGCAGAAGCTCGTTCACGTCGCACGGCACCGGTACGCGATCGCCGGCAGCCCGAACGAGAAGGTCTCCGTCCTGCGTGACACCGCGAGGCTGCTCGAGGAGCGCGGCAACGATCTGAATCGCGCGTTCGACTGCCTGAAAGAAGCGTTCGTCATCGATCCCGACGACGGCGACACCCGCGAGGAGCTCGATCGGCTCGCCGTCGCGACCTCACGCTGGGACGACCTCGCCGACGCGTACGAGCAGGGAATCGAGAAGATCGACGGCATCGGGCGCCGCGAGCTGCTCGAGTCGCTCGCGAAGCTGCACGACAAGCGCCGCGACGATCCTCGCATGGCACTTGCCGCGTGGGAGCGGCTCTTCTCGTTCGACGAGTCCGACCCGCGGCCGCTCGACGAGATGGATCAGCTCGCGACGCTGCTCTCCGACTGGCCGACGCTCGTGCGCGTGCTCGCGAAGCGCGCCGAGCTCACGAACGACGACGAGGATCGCGCCAGCCTTTGGCGCCGGATCGGCGAAGCGCGTCGCGACATGCTCGACGATCCGCAAGGCGCCATCGACGCGTACGAGCGCGCTCTCGAGCTCGAGCCCGAGAGCGCATGGACGCTCGACAACCTGATCCCGCTGTACGAGGACCGGAACGACGCGGCGCGGCTCGTCGATCTGTACCGGCGACGCGTCGAGCTCTGCGCCGAATACGACGACGAGCTGAAGCACCGACTCTTGCTGGACTCTGCGCGATGTTACGAGGTCGGCCTCCAGGACCGCCGTGAGGCCATCGTCCTCCTCGGCCAGGCGCTCGCGACGAAGCCGAACGACGCCGACGTGATGAAGCGCCTCTCCGATCTCTACGAGGCGGAGAAGATGTGGCCCGAGCTGCTCGACAGCCTGCGCGCAGAGCGTGACCTCATGACGGAGGCGGAGCCGCGACTGCGGATCACGAAGCGCATCGGCCAGCTCCTCGCGAACGAGCTCGACGACCACGCGAAGGCGCTCGATGTTTTCCGCGAGGTCCTCGCGTCGGGCTACGACGAGGAGGCGGCGCGGGCGGTGCGTCAGATTGGTGAGAACCGCGACGAGCTCCGTCGCGATGCCGCCGAGGTCCTCGAGCCGGTGCTCGCCGGGGCAGGGAAACACGACGAGCTCGCGGACGCCCTCGAGCTGCGTCTGCGTGCCGAGACCGACCCGCTCGATCGGGCGGCGACGCTCCGAGCGATCGGGAAGGTCGCCGAGGAGTCGCTGCGCGATCTCACGCGTGCAGAAGGCGCGCTCCTGCGTGCGCTCGGTGAGCAGCCGCAGGATGCTGAGCTGCACGCCGAGATCGAGCGGATCGCTGCTCTCGTCGGGCAGGATGGCTGGACGCGCTACGCCGACGCCCTCGGCGAGCGGTCGGCGTCCATCTTCGATGCAAGGATCACCGCGGAGCTCTTCATGCGCCTCGGCAAGGTCGCCGAGACGCACCTCGGCGATCTCGCGCGAGCCGCGGAGGCCTACGCGCGTGCGGCCGAGCAAGGCGGCGACAGCGCCGAGGTGCTCGTCGCGCTCGAGCGCGTCCAGGGCAGCCTCGGCGATACGCGCGCGCTCGTCGACGTCCTCGAGCGGCGCATCGCGATCGACACGGATCCCGCTGCGCAGGCGGACCTCTATCACCGTCTCGCGAGCCTGCAGATCGACGCGCTCGGCGACAAGGCGCAGGGCCTCGCGACGCTTCGCCTCGCGGTCGAGCGTGTTCCGGAGCACGCGCAGGCACGCGAAGCAGTGGAGCGGCTCCTGTTCGAGGACGCGCTCTTCGACGACGCATTCGACACGCTCGAAGGCGTCTATCGCTCGACGAACCGCGGCGAAGATCTCGCGCGCCTCTACGAGCGCCGCATCGATCGCGCCGACGGCGTGCGCGCCCGGACGCGTGCGCGGCTCGATCTCGCGCGCATCCGCGAGAACGAGGCGAACGATCGGATGGGAGCCCAGCGCGCCGTCGAGGCCGCGGTGATCGGTGATCCGACCGAAGCCGATGCGCTCGTCGAGCTCGAGCGCCTCGCGGAGAAGAACAATGGCTGGCGCGAAGCTGCCGATGCGCTCTCGCGGGCGCTCGAAGCGCAGGAGCGCGCGACTCCGGGCGCGAGCGGGTCGTCGGAGCTCTGGGCGCGCCTCGGCGCGTGGCAGCGCGACAAGGTGAGCGATCCGCGCGCGGCGGAGGAGGCCTTCGCGAAGGCGCTGGCCGTCGATCCGGAGAACATCGAGCTCGTACGCGCGCTCGAGGAGCTCCAGCGAGGTCCGGGGAGGGAACGCGATCGCGTCGCCACGCTCCGCCGCGTCGCGAAGCTCGAAGGCGAGCCGGAGCGCAAGCGCGAGCTCGCGCGTGAGGCCGCGCAGATCGCGGAGGTCACGCTCGGCGACGCGAAGCTGGCCGAGGACGTCCTTCGCGAGCTCCTTGCCGAGAACGAGGCGGATACGTGGGCGAACACGGAGCTCACACGTCTCCGCGAGAACGCCGGCGATCACGAAGAGGTCGTGGCGCTGCTACTCCGTCGCGCGGAAGCCGAAGCGGACGGTGAGCAGGCCGTCGCGCTCCGTCATCGCGCGGCCGATGTCGCCTCCGACAAGCTCGGCGATCGTGATCGCGCCGTCGCACTCTACGAGGAGATCCTCGAGCAGGAGCGCGGGGACCTGCGCGCGCAGGAGCGACTCCGCGCGCTCTACGGAGAGCTCGGAAAGTACAACGAGCTCGCCCGCCTGCTCACGACGTTGATCGACCTCGCGGAGTCGCCCGAGACGAGGTCCGCGCTTCGCGTCGACCTCGCGCGCCTGCAGCTCGAGAAGTTCGAGAGCTCGCGCGACGCGACGGACACGCTGCGCGCGATCCTCGACGAGGAGCCCGATCACGACGAGGCGTCACGCGTCCTCGGCGAAGTCTTCGACAAGCAGGGACAACACGCCGAGCTGGCGGAGCTCCAGACGAGCCTCGTCGAACGTGCTCGTGCGCGGGGTGACAGCGCGCTCGAGCTGTCGCGCATGGCGACGCTCGGCGAGATCCTCGAGCTGCGCGTGAACGATGCACGCCGCGCACTCGAGACGTACGAGGAGATCCTCGAACGCGATCCGAACCACCGCGGCGCGCTCGAGGCGGTCGCTCGGCTCGCCGAAAGCCGCACGATCTGGGACAAGGCGGAGCGTGCGCTCGCCCGCCTGCTCGAGACCGCTGGGGGCTCTCAGGCCGTGGAGACCGCGCTTCGCCTGGCGGACGCGCGAAAGGCGCTTGGCGATGACCAAGGTATCGAGCACGCCTTGAAGCGCGCGCTCGACGCCGACTCGATGAGCGCCGACGTGCGTGAGCGGCTCGGTGACCTCTACGAGCGCACGAAGAAGTGGGGTGAGCTCGCCGAGCTCCTCGTGTCGAACGCGGACGTGATCGCGGCGATGCACGGGAACGGCGATGCCATTGCTTCGCCGCCGGCTCCTGTGGGCCGGCAATCGATGCCGCCTGGAGGTTCGATGGCGCCGCCGGCGCCGCCGCACGTCGCCGATCAGGTGAAGCTGCTCCGGCGCGCGGCGAAGATCCACCTCGAAGAGCGCACCGCTCCGGCGGATGCGGTCCCGGTGCTCGAGCGCGTCACGAGCCTCGTCCCGCACGACCGTGAGCTGTTGCTCCTCCTCTGCGACGCGTACACCGCCTCGCAGCGCGAGCGTGACGCTGCGGCGGTGCTCGAGAAGATCATCGCGTCGTTCGGCAACAAGCGAACGAAGGAGCTCTCGCTCTATCACCACCGGCTCGGGCGCGCGCTCGCGACGCTCGGCGAGAAGGACGTCGCGCTCACGCAGCTCGACATGGCCTTCAAGATCGATCCGGGATCCATCGAGGTGCTCCGCGATCTCGGCGTGCTCGCGCTCGAGGCCAACGACCTCGAGCGGGCGCACAGAACGTTCCGCGCGCTCCTCCTCCAGCGTCTGGATGCGCAGAGCGGGATCTCGAAGGGCGAGGTCTTCTACTATCTCGGCGAGATCAGCATGAAGCAGGGCGACAAGGCCAAGGCCGTCCAGATGCTCGAGCGCGCCGTCGAGAACGATCCGAACCTCGCCCGAGCGAAGGCGATGCTCTCGGAGCTGAAGAACTAGCGCAGTAGAGCTGTGAAACTCGCGCGCGCCGTCCTCGGATCCGTCCTCGGTGCGGTCGCGCGCCTTTGGCTGATGACGCTACGGCTCGAGCTCCGGCTTCACCCGGCGCTCGAGGCGCTGCTCACCGACGAGCGTCCGTGGGTGCTCGCGTTCTTCCACGGCAAGCAGTGGCCGCTGCTCGCGTGGAAGAGGCGCCGGCGCACGCTCGTGATGGTGAGCCTCTCGAAGGACGGAGAGATCCAGACGCGCGCGCTCTCGATGCTCGGTTTCTCGATCGTGCGCGGCTCGAGCTCGCGCGGAGGAGCCCGGGGCCTCGCGGCGATTGTGCGCCGGCTGAAGGCCGGCGAGCACGATGCCGCCTTCGCGGTCGACGGGCCACGCGGCCCTTACGGCGTGCCGAAGCCGGGCGTCCTGCTCGCAGCACGCGCCGCGACCGCCGTCGTCGTCCCGATGGGCAGCGCGATCCGAGGTGCGAAGATCTTTGCGCGGGCATGGGACCGCTTCGAGCTCGCCTGGCCGTTTGCGCGTGTGAGCGTCGTCCTCGGCGCTCCGGTCGAGCTCGCGACCGAGGTGGACGAGGCCGCCGGAGTAGCCAAACTGGCGACCTCGATCGCCGCGGCGAATGCCTCTGCCGAGGCGATCTTGGCCGCGCCGCGTTCCCGCATGATACGTTTTTGCAGGTTTTCAGCCCCTCGTTCGAAGCGATCCCGCCCAAGCTGAACGGATTGAATGTCGAGAGCGCGAGATCGGTCCAACGCGAAAGGGCGCCCACTCATTCCGTGGGTTCGCACAGAGTTGCCAATCTGCCCTTGCTTTTGCCCGCACTCGAGTGAGCGGGAGGGAGAATCCAGCATGAGCCGCGTCTCGAGTCTCGTCTTTGGAACCGTCGTCGCAGCCGTCGCTCTTTCCGTCACGGGGTGCCAGGTCCAGGCCTCGATCAAGACCAAGACGCGTTTCACGGAGCCCAACGTCGTCAGGGAAGACACGGCGGACTGGGACGGTCAGCAGCGGATCGAGATCAAGATCGAGGGCGTCGGCGCCGCGCTCAACGGCGGCGTCAAGGTCATTGCGGATCCCAGCGTGAAGAAGGTGAAAGCCACCGCGCGCATGCTCGCGATGGCGTTCTCGGAGGAGAAGGAGAGCGCCGACCTGTCGATCGCGGAGGCGAAGAACACGTTCACGCTGTCGAACTCGGGGGACGCGATCACCGTCTCGTGCGGTCATGGCGGCTCGCACGCCAGCTCGAACGCGGGCGAGTCCGGCTGCGAGCTCGTGGAGGTCGTCATTCCCGCCGGCAGCGCGGACAAGCCGCTCGATCTGAAGGTCCTCTCGGGCAATGGCGGCCTCGTGCTGCAGCTGTCGAATGCGACGCTGAAGAACCTCGGCACGAACGCGCATGGCCTGACGAACGCCGACGTCCCCGCGACCAAGGGCGCGAACATCTCGCTCGTCGGACAGGAGGCCGACGACATCGCGGTGAAGCTCCCCGCGGACTTCGCGGCCGACGAAGTGATCCTCCAGGCCGATGAGGACAAGATCGAGCTCGGCCCGTTCGCCGACATCAAGAACGGCTCCGGCGCGGGCGGCCGCGGCCAGGCGGGCACTGGTCTCGCGTCATTGAAGCTGACCTCGAAGGAGTTCGCGGGCAGCACGGGCAAGATCACGCTCCGCTGACGCTCTGACGCTCGCCGACGCTCACTCACGCTCACATCGCGAAGCACTTCATCGTATCGAGATCGCCGCCGGGGCCATATCGCCCGGCGGCGCTCTTCATTTCCGCGTCCCTCTTGTTCGCAGAGGATGTCGTTTTCGTTGCCGGATGCGCCTTCGTTTTCGGCGGCGCGCTCAGAGGAGTCGGTGGCTGTTCACGAGGGGGTGGACACTGGTTCGGGTGCGTTGCGGATCTCGCGGCGGCCTCAGAGAAGAGATTCACAGGGTGACAGGGCGACAGGGAGCCGAGAGGGAGGGGCCCCGCTTCAGTTCCGACCTGGACCCTCGTCGCCTCTCGCAAAACGCTTCGCGCATGCGGATGATCTTTAGAACACAGCAAGATCGATCACTTGCGCGCTGCCGCGCACAACACGATCGTCAGGTGCGATCGGCTTA
>JAEXCN010000579.1 GCA_023402175.1 Pseudomonadota bacterium
CCAAGAGTGGGCCTCCCTCGATCGAGAGATCACCGAACGACGCGATGAGCTCGGATCCGAACAAGAAGCGCCCTCGAACCTTTCAGTGCAGGGACATGCTCTGGGAGACGTTCGAGCAGATGGCGCGCGAGCTCGAATGCAGCGTCGACTACCTCATCAACGAGGCGATGAAGCAGTACGCGCGGCAGCGCAGCTACGGGCAGCGCACGCCGTACCCTGCAGGGCAGCGCGGCGCTGAGAGCGCGGGCGGCTCTGGCTACGCGAGCGCGCCTCCTCCGCCGATGCCGCCTCCGCAGTCGATGCGTGGCGCCGGTGGAATGCCTCCGGCACGTGGGCAGGGCGGTCTTCCGCCTCCGCCCGCGCGTGGTGGTGGGCTTCCCGCTCCGCCGCCTCCGCCGCGCAGCATGAGCAGCGGCATCGGGATGTCGCCGCCGCCCCGCTTGAGCGGCGGTGCAGGCTCGCTGCGTTCGCAGCCGCCGAGCGCGCCTCGCAGCGCGCCTCCTCCGATCCCGGGCGGTCGCGCGCCGGGCTCGATGCCTCCCCTCCCCGGTGGTGGTTTCAACGGCGGTCTCTCGTCGAGCGCCGGAGCAGCGCTCAGCATCATCTACCAGGGCGAAAAGCACGGCATCACGAAGGACCGCTTCGTCATCGGCCGTGGCAAGCAGTCGAGCGATCTGACGCTGAAGGACCCGAACGTCTCGCGCCAGCACGCGATGATCGAGTACCAGAACGGCGTCTACTTCATGGTCGACATGGGCTCGACGAACGGCGTCGAGTACAACGGCCAGCGTATCGCTCGGAAGCAGATCGCCGAAGGCGACGTCTTCCGCATCTGCGATCACGACCTCCGCTTCACGTACCGCTGACGACGGCCGGATGCGGGTCGCCGTCTTCGGCGCAGGCGCGCTCGGCGGAGTTTACGGCGTCTTGCTCGCCGCTCGCGGCGGGGTCGACGTCACGTTCGTCGTTCGACCATCTCGCGTGGAATCGCGCGAGCCGATCGTCATCGAGAGCGTGCGAGGCGATCGTCGCGACGTCGCCCCATCGCCGCATCGCTCCGCGGTCGTCCCCGACGACGCCGACGTCATCCTGCTCGCGGTCGGGACCGAGGACCTCGACGCGCTGAGAGGTCCGATCGGGGCATCGAGCGCGCCTCTCGTCATCCTGACGCCGATGCTGCCCAAAGACTGGCAGCGCGTGCGCGATGCCTTCGGTGCCGAGCGCGCGTACGCGGCCATGCCGAACGTGATCGCCTATCGACGAGAGGACGGCGTCTTCCGGTACTGGCGCCCACCGGCGCCGACGAAGATCGACGAGCCGCGCACCGACAGTCCGAGCGGTGAGGTCGTGCGCGAGCTCGCCGCGGCGCTCTCACGCGCCGGGCTCCGCGCGAAGCTCGAGCTCGGTGTCCACGAGATCAACCCTGCCACGACGGTCTGCTGGATCCCGATCGGAATGGTGATCTCGATCGCGGGCAGCGCGGAGGCGCTCGTCGCGGACGATGCGCTGCTCGACCTCGCGACGCGCGCATGCCGCGAAGGCGTGCGACTCTCGCATCGGCTCGGCAAGCCCGAGGTCTGGGCCCCGCTCGCTCCGGCGCTCGCCGCCCCGTGGGCGCTCCGGGCGTGGCTTCGCGCGCTCGGCAAGCTCTCCCCCGAGGCACTCTTCTACGCCGAGGAGCACTTCGGTCGAAAGCTGAAGGAGCAGCATCGGGTCATGATCCGGGAGATGATCGAGCTCGCACGCGAAAAAGGCCTGCCACGCGAGGCGCTCGAGGAGCTCGCGGCTCGGCTCGAACGCGCTCGCTGAGAGACTTCGACGCGACCTCCAAGCGCGGTCGTCGCGGCTCACGATCCGCGTCTGCGACCGCTGCGCGTTGGCATCTGCGGCGACGAATCTCCGAGGGGTGATTCGCGTGCGATCCCCGCATGGCTGGGCTTGAAGCAAGCCCCTCCACCGCGAACGCTTGAAGGATGAGTAGCAGCACCTTCTACGTTCGTCCTGCAGGCATCGAAGACGTTCCCCGGCTGGTGAGCCTGAACTCGGAGGCGTACCCGGAGCTTGTCGCGAACGGCGTCGTCTTCGACGCCGCTCAGCTGAAGGCCCAACTCGCCGTGTTTCCCGAGGGGCAGATCGTCGTCGAGCACGAGGGCAGCGTCGTCGGTGCGATCTCGACGTTGATCGTCTCGAGCGCGGCCGCGCTCCGGCCGCATACGTGGGCGGAGATCACGAGCCACGGCACGTTCGCGGCGCACGACGGAAGGAGCGGCGACGCGCTGTACCTCGCGGACATCTACGTCGCTCCGACGGCGCGAGGGCGCGGCGTCGGGGCTGCGCTCTACGACGCGCTCTTCCGTCTGTGCGAGCGCCGCCGGCTCGCGCGCGTCGTCGCGGGCGGACGCCTCTGGGGGTACAACGAGCTCGCCGCGTCGATGAGCCCGGCGCGTTACGTCGAGGAGGTCGTCGGCGGTCTGCGCAAGGACAGGGTCCTCTCGTCCCAGCTCCGCGCGGGCTTCACGGTGCGGGGCATCCTCGAGCGGTACCTCGACGACTGGCGGAGCAGGAGCTACGCGACCCATCTCGTCTGGGAGAGCTCGCTCGCCAAGCCGCGAGACGCGGCGCGGCCGGCGCGTGCGGGGGCGGTCCACGTGCAGACCGACGCGGAGTGATGCCGATGAGCCGATGATGGCACGCCGCGCGGCTGATCAGCTCGCGCTCGACGGTGGGGCGCGGGCCCTCGATAATGCCTACATGCCCCGCCCCGACGACCGCCCGCTCCGGCGGCTACCTCAGCTCGCGCACAGGAAGGCGACGCTCGAGAGGTGCGTCTTCTGCCCGAAGCTGTGCCGGAGCGCGTGCCCGGTCTCGAACGCCGAGCCCCGAGAGACGCTGACGCCGTGGGGCAAGATGAGCATGGCGTATTTCGTCGCGAACGAGAGCGTCGCCCTCGCGCGCTCGTTCGCGGCGCCCGCGTGGGCATGCACGGGATGTTTCGGATGCCGCGACCACTGCGACCACAAGAACGACGTCACTGGGACGCTGTTCGAGGCGCGCAGCGCGCTCGTCTCTGCGGGTGAGGCTCCCGACGGAGCGAAGCGCGTGCTCGACAGCTTCGCCGAGCGATCGTCCGTCCTCGGGAAGATCGCGACCGATACGCGGGTTGCTTCGTCCGTCGATCCGAGCGGTCGCGTCGCGGTCCTCGTCGGCTGCGAGCACGCGCGGCAGGGGACCGACGGCGGCGTCGATACCGTACGCGCCGTCTCGCGACTCACCGGCTCGAAGGTCGCTCTCCTCGATGTTTGCTGCGGTGCACCTCTCCTCTATGCCGGCGATCAGCAGCGCTTCCGCGAGCAAGGCGACAAGGTCCGAGTGGCCCTCGCCGGTCGCGAGAGCCTCGTCGTCGGTGACGCCGGATGTGCCGCTGCGCTTCGCGTTCATCACGAAGCCGCAGGCGTTCGCATGCCCGTTCCCGTCTTGCACTTCGCCGAGCTCGCAGCCAAGGAGGTCGGCAGGCTCGGTCGCCTCGACGGCTCGCTCGGACGAGGAGCGGTTCGATGGCACGATCCCTGTCAGCTCGGGCGCGGGCTCGGGGTCTACGAGGCCCCGAGGCAGATCCTCTCGCGGGTCCTCGGGCGTGCACCGGACGAGTTCGAGCGCCGTCGCGAGGATGCTCGCTGCTCCGGCGCGGGCGGACTCTTGCCGGTGACGATGCCGGACGTGGCGCGAGGAATCGCCGAGCAGCGCCTCGCCGATCACGAGCGCTCCGGCGGCGGGACGATCGTCACCGCGTGCGCTTCGAGCGCCCGATCGTTCCAGAAGAGCGGGCAAGGCACGGTGCTCGACCTCGCCACCGTCGTCTTGCAGGCGCTCGATGCAGCGGATGCTGCCGGGTGATTCGCCGATGAGCGCGCGCGCGTCGCTTCCGCCCGACGTGAAGCCGAGCAAGACGCTCGCGACGCGCATCCTCGTGTCGTTCGCGGTCACGCTGATCGCGTTCGCGGTGACCGTCGGCTTCACCGTCGCGGCGCAGAAGCGAGCCGCCGAGGACAGCGAGGAGCTCGCGAACGGCTTCGTCCCCGTTGCTCTCAAGCTAGGAAAGCTCCGCGCGGTCCAGTCGACGCTCGCGTCGATCATCGACGGCATCCCCGACGAAAAGAATCCGCAGTCGACGCGCGACATCCTCAAGACGCTCGACAACGAACGCCGCCTCATGTTCGAGGAGACGCGCGCCGCGATGCACGACGACCTTCGCGAGGTCGGGAGCGACGAGACGCGTCAGCTCGCGCTCGTGCTGACGGGCGAGCTCGACGCGGCTGGTGCGGAGTGGGCCGGTGACCGCGAGTCGCGCGATCGCGTCTTTGCTTCGCTGGAACAGGGCGATCGGGACGCGATCAACCGCGAGCTCATCGCGCTCGGAGCGATGGAGCACGCCGCGAACAAGCGGCTCAGCGCGCTCACGAACCACGTCGAGACGTCGATGAAGAACCTCTCCGACGCCGCGCGCGCACGTGAGCAGCGAGCCATCGTCGAGCTCGCGCTGCTCGCCGCGCTGACCCTAGCCGTCGGCGTCGGCGTGTCGATCCACACGAGGCGACTCCTCGGACCGCTCGAGCGCGTCACGCAGCGGGCCAAAGCCGTCGCGCGCGGTGATCTGACCCCTCAGCCGACCGAGCGCACCGACGACGAGATCGGAGAGCTCGCGTCGGCGTTCGAGCGGATGGTCGGCGCGGTCGCGAAGGCGCAGAACCGCGCCGTCGCAAACGAGCGTCTCGCGGCGATCGGCAAGATGGCGGCCCACGTCACGCACGAGATCCGCAATCCGCTGTCCTCGATCAGCCTGAACATCGAGCTGCTCGAGGAGAACCTCGTCGAGGCGGGGATCGACGGCGAGTCGAAGACCCTGCTCCAGGCGATCACGCGCGAGGTGCAGCGCCTCGAGCATCTCTCGGAGGAGTACCTCCGCGTCGCGCGCCTTCCGCAGCCACGGATGGAGTCCGAGGACCTCGCATCGAAGGTCCGCGAGATTGTCAGCTTCGCCAAGCCGGAGATGGATCGCGCGGGACTCGAGCTCGAGCTCGACGTCGAGGACGACATCCCGCTCGTCCTCTTCGACGAGGGCCAGATCCGCCAGGCGATCCTCAACGTGCTCCGGAATGCACGCGAGGCAATGGCGGACGGCGGAAAGATCGACGTCTACGTGCGCGCCGAAGGCATGAGCGTCGTCGTCGGTGTCGACGACCGCGGCAGCGGCATCCCGGAGGAGGTGCGCTCGCGCATCTTCGATCCGTTCTTCTCGACGAAGGGCGAAGGCACGGGGCTCGGCCTCGCGATCACGCGCCAGATCGTCGAAGCGCATGGCGGGACGATCGCCGTCGAGCCACGCGAAGGTGGTGGGACCTCGTTCAGGCTCCTCCTTCCGATCGCGCCGCAGCGCAATTCCGCGGCGCAGAGCATTCCCTCGTCGCGCCTCGCGCGCGCGAACTGAGCGGGTCACTCACCCATGCGGCCGAACGCCAGCTGGAAGAAGGTGCGGTCCTCGACCTTGCAGAATACATACACCTGATCGCCGTCCTGGAGCCGCGTCTCACCGCGCGGCGCGACGAGCTCCTCGCCTCGCACGACCAGCATCGCGGACGATCCCGGAGGGAATGGGATCTCGGCGAGCGTCACGCCGTTCACCGCCGACGCGGGCATCACCTGGAACGCAAGGAGGTCGGCGCTGAGCGGTCGCGTCGAGACGATCTCCACGGTCGTCGCGACCGGCGGCAGCGAACGCTTCGCGACGCCGAGCTTCCGCGCGAGCCAGCGCATCGTCGAGCCCTGGAGGACAGCACTGACGAAGACGACGAAGAAGACCGCGTCGAAGATCCTGAGCGCACCTTCCACGTCGGCGAGGATGGGCATCAGCGCAAGCACGATCGGCACGGCTCCCTTCAGGCCGCCCCAAGCGATGAACGCGATCTCGCGGATCGGATAGCGAAACGGCAAGAGGCACGCGAAGACCACCGTGGGCCGGGCAACGAGCGCGAGGAACAAGGCGAGCCCGAGGCTCGTGCCTGCGACCCCGATGACTCGCGAGGGCGTGGCGAGCAGGCCGAGGACGACGAACATCACGAGCTGCGATCCCCACGCGAGGAAGTCGTGCACACGATACAGATGCGGGCGGTACGGCAAACGCTCCTTCCCGATGCCCACGCCGGCGACGTACACGGCGAGGAAGCCGCTCCCGTCCGCGATGGTCGCCAAGCCGAACGCGACGAACGCGAGGGCGATCGTGAACAGCGGGTAGAGGCCTGCCGCCGGGACACGCGAACGGAGCAGGAGGTATTTGCCGAGCACCGCGACGGCCATTCCCATGAGCGCACCGACCGCGAGCTGGACGAGCACGAGCCCGATCATCGCCACATCGGGCGTCGTGTTGGTCGCGATCGCGTCCGTGAGAACGACGGTCAGGATGACCGCCATCGGGTCGTTGAGGCCCGATTCGATCTCCACGGTCGAGGCGACACGGTCGCGGATGTGTATGCCGCCTCCGCGGAGGACCGAGAAGACGGCGGCAGCGTCCGTGGAGGAGACGATCGATCCGAGCAGGAGCGCCTGCTTCCAACCGATCCCGACGGCGTGCGCGGCTAGGCCGACGAGCGCCGCCGTCCCGACGACGCCGGCGGTCGCGAGCACCCCAGCGGGGGCTGCGTACGTCCGCAGCACCGACGCCTTCGTGTTCAGCCCTCCGTCGAAGAGGATGAGGACGAGGGCGACCGCGCCGATCCGGAACGCGAGCCCGTGATTCTCGAACTCGAGCCCGCCGATCCCGTCGGTGCCGGCGAGGATCCCGAGCGCGAGGAACAGCAGCACCACCGGCACGCCGACGCGCGATGCTACGCGGCTCGCCAGCGCCGAGACGAGCACCAGCGCGCTCACACCGAGAAGAACAACCGCCGTCGCCGTGGGTTCCCGGATGGCCATGCGGTCGATCTCGGCTCCCCGTGATCACACTGGGAGTCTCATCTTGATCCCCATGAGGACATGGGGCCCCCCTGTCGTAACTGCATGGGCCTCGGATGTCGATGCGGCGAGAATGGCACGCGCGGAGCACCGTTCACCCGCGCGTGGTGGGAGCCACGCTCGACGACGCCGCTACGAGCGTCGTCGGACGCCGATCAGGAACGCTCCTCGACGCGACGCGTGCCGGGCTCAGCGCGTGGGCGACCAGCAGCCGACGTCGCCGCCGCTCTTCTTGAACGGGTAGTACCCGTGGCAGTAGTTCTCCGGGACCTCCTTGAAGGCGAAGCCGAGGCAGCGCACCTCCGTGTTCGGACCAGCCTGTACCGACGAGGGACAGCTCCCCGCCTTCGGGTCGAAACCGGTCCCACAGGAACCCTTCGCCTTCTTCGCGCACGTCTTCTCGGTCGTGTACTGGCCTTTGACGCAGATGCCGTCCTCGCCGCAGTCCGCATCACTCCGGCACGGGGAACAGAGCGCTCCGTCACCGACACATACCGTCGCGCGCGGGTAGCAGACCTTCGCGCCGACCCCGACGTCGACACAGCTCGCCTCCGTCGGGCAGCTCTGATTGCCATCGCACTCCGGGGTGCAGACGCGTGCTCCGCTTGCGTCCTCGATGCAGTGCTGGTTCTTGCCGCCCATCGGCGGACAGTCGAGGTCGACCGTGCAGGTCGAGCAGTAATCACGCCGCAGGCAGACCTTCTGGACCGCTCCGAACGTCGTTCGCTTGGCGGTCAGCACGTTCGGCGTCTGATTGACCTCACCGCACCAGAAGCCCGCACCGCAATCGCGATCGGTCTCGCACTCGTATCGCGTGCAGTACGCGTTGCCGTCGGTCGGCGAGACGCCGTAGCAGTAGAACTCCTGCTCGGTATCGCACTGGGGGTTCTCGACGCCGAGGTTCGCCTGGCAGCTCGCCCCCCACTGTCCGCTCCCCTTCTTCTCGAGCGGCAGCCCGTCCGCGCGCCGGGCGGTATCCTGGACGCAGAACGGGGAGTCGCCCGTCCCGGTGTCCGTGCACGTGTAACCGAACGGACAGCTCGTGGCCGGATCCGTGTTCGAGCTGCACGTCTTGCGACACTTGAGCTCGCCGTCGAGCGAAAGGCACGTGTTGCCGGGCGCACACTTGGTGCTGTCGCAGCTCTGTGCGTGCGCTCCGGGTGCGGAGTCCGACGAGCACGCGGCGAGCACGGGCACGCCCGCGGCCATCACGACGAAGAGGACGGAAGGAAGGCGCAGCGCACGAAGCATGTTATCTTTCGGCCGCAGGTCACCCGACCGTCGGGTGCACCGGACGCTCGCGATCCTTGTCGTCGCCATCGGCGCATTCGGGTCATCCGCCGTCGCGCGCTTTCGCGCATTCGAAGTAGCGTTGCCCGGGCGCCACGCCGAGCCGCACTGAGGTACTGTCGTCCACGGAATGAACCATCCGTCGTCGCGGCGTGCCGGCTACGCTGCCGTCCTCGGCGGGTGTCTCGTGCTGTTCTCGAACGAGGCACGAGCCGAGGGCGCTGCCTCGCGCCTCCACCTCCGCTACGAGGCTCCGCCCGACTGCCCGTCACGTCAGGAGCTCCTGACGGCGCTCGACTCGCGCATCCAGACGAGCTGGGTCGACGGATCGGACACGCGCTCGTTCGATGTTCGCGTCGCGCGAGCTCCGGACGGGAGCTTCATCGGCAGGCTCGAGATCCACCAGGGAAACGGGGTTCCCAATGCGCCTCCGCCGACGCGCTCGACGACCAGCGCTCCTCCCCCGACGCGCTCCAGCGCTAGAGAGATTCGCGGGGAGTCATGCAAGGCGGTGATGACATCGGTCGCCGTCTTCATCGCGATTGCGCTTGATCCCGAATCGGAGGGCGCGCCACCAGAGCGCGAGGAACCGCCTGTGGTCGAGGAACGGGAAGAGGGGCATCATCGAAGGGAGGAAGCGACTCCGCCGAAGAATGATCTCGTCGCTCTGCGGGGACCTCGCCCGCGGCCCCCTCCTCGAACGGAACGGGAGACGCCCACGGTCTGGACGTGGAGCACGGGCTACGCCCTCGGCTACGTCCGATCGCCTCAACCCGGGTGGAGCCACCGTCTCGATGCACAGCTCGCCTGGGGTGAAGCGCGCGCACGCCTCCTCCCAGCCGTACGGCTCTCGTGGGGCTGGGCGGACTTCTCGACGTTCCCTCCGCTGGCGGGAGAGGCCCACTTCCGGCGCAAGACCGTGCGCGTCGAAGGCTGCGGTCGATTCGTCGTCCCGCCCTTCGCCGCTGCAGCGTGCGCAGGGCTCGACGCCGGGACGCTCACGGCGACGGCGCCCGATCTTCCCCGCTTCGCCCAGGCAGCGACCCGGTGGTCGGCGGCGACCGGGACGCTCCGTGGCAGCTGGTCGTTCGCCTCGTGGCTCGAGGTCGAGCTTTCGGTCGGTGCCCTCCTACCGTTCGAACGTCCCCGTTTTACCGTGCAGGAGCCACACCGGATCGTCTACCGCGCCCCGATGGCCGTGTTCGACGGAACGGCTGGGCTTGGGGTCGTCGCCCGATTCCAGTGACGGGGCGCCGCCCGCCATGAGAGTTTTCAGCGTGCCGTGATCAGACGTGCCTCGGCTGGGTTCCTCGTTATTGGATGTCGATCGAAGGGCCCGTCGCCGGCGTTCCTGGGGTAACGTTGGTGCTGCGCGATCACCCCCGGGCTGTCGCGAGCGAAGCGGAGCGTCGAGCGAAGCTCGAACGCCTCGTTCGCGAGCACCACACGTTCGTGTGGCGCACCCTGCAGCGTCTCGGCGTGCCCTCGGCGGAGATCGCGGACGCGGTACAGGAGGTGTTCCTCCTGACCGGCCGCAAGCTCGACGAGATCCGCGACGATCGCGGCTTCCTCTTCCAGACGTCCATGTTCGTCGCCGGGCACATCCGGCGACGCGCTCAGCGTTGCCGCGAGGTCGTCGACGAGGAGCGCGTGCATGCGGAGATCGACGAGCGAGCGACGCCCGAACAGAGCGTCGAAGCCGCCGAAGCTCGCGCCACACTCCAGGCGATCCTCGACGCGATGCCCGAGGAGCTGCGCGTCGTGTTCCTGCTCTTCGAGCTCGAACGAATCACGATGATCGAGATCTCTCGGATGCTCGGGATCCCTGCGGGCACCGTCGCCTCGCGCCTGCGACGAGCGAGAGAGTTCTTCTTGTCCCATGTCGAATGCGGCACCCGAGGTGAACCATGAGCGAGATGAAGCCACTGCTGGACGAGTCCGTCTCCGCGGACGCAGCAAGGCTGCTCCGCTCAGCGGACAGCGACGGCCCCGTATCCCCCGAGTCGGAAAAGATCCGGACCCTCGCAGCGCTCGGCCTGCTCTCGTCGACCGGCCTCGCTGCGTCCGCGTCGCCGCTGCGTCGAGCGCTCGGCTCCTCGTCGCGCGCGGCGACGTTCGGCGCGATCGCGGTCGTGGCCGCGTTCGCAGGCGTCGTGGCAGTCCGCTCGTGGTCGACCGCTCCCGCGGAGATGCCGACCTCCGGTCCCGCCGCTGTTGCACCGACGGCGGAGATGCAGACCGCGGCTCCGCCGGTGCCGTCGACGACGGACACCGTTCGAGTCGAAGATCTTCCGACGGCAGCGGCGAGTCAGCGTGCCGACGTGAAGGCTCCCGAGCGCGGTTCGTCGTTCGCGGCAAAGCGGCACGGGCAGCCCGGGCTCGAGGACGAGCTCGCCGCGATCGATGCCGCGCGCGCCGCGCTCGCGTCCGGGCGCGCCGACGTCGCGCTCTCGAACGTGAACCGCTATCACCGCACCTTCCACGAAGGCCGCTTCACCGAGGAAGCCGACGCTCTGGAGATCCAGGCGCTCGCGGCGCTCGGTCGTCTCGAAGAAGCCCGAGCCAAGGGAGAGCGGTTCCTCGCGTCGCGGCCCGGCTCTCCGTACGAGCGGCGCGTTCGCTCCTCCATGGGCCTCTCGAGGTGAAGCCATGAATGCTGGTTACTCGAATTCGCCGCGGCGCTGGATGCCGCGAATCACGATCAGCGCGATCGTCAGCGTCTCCTGTCTCGTCGTCTTCGCGTGCACCGACCGCGACGTGAACCTCGGGTTCGGCACGGCCGGCGACGGGGGCACCCAGGTCTTCGTGCCCCCCGTCGAAGACGCGGCGCCCGAGGCCGAGGCCAAGTTCACGCTCTACTGCGCGTCGAGCGAGTGCCCTGCCTCACGGACGACGTGCCCGACGTCGAGGTTCAAGTGCGACGTCGATCTGATGACGGACCGCAAGAACTGCGGCGCATGTGGCAACGCGTGTCCTACCGAGACCGGCAGCGAGATCTACGAGTGTATCGAGGGCAAGTGCGTGATGGGCTGCACGGGCGTGCCCACGGCGCTCGATTGCGACGGCCTCGCCGACAACGGCTGCGAGATCAAGGGCGTCAACAACGACCATTGCGGCGCGTGCGGGAACAAGTGCACCGATCCGGCCAAGCCGTGCGTCGCGCGCGGTGCCTTCGGTACGAGCGACATCGGCTGCGGGTGCAAGGCAGATCAGCTCTACTGCACGAACCGTTGCGTCGACGCGAGGACCGACGACAACAACTGCGGCACGTGCGGGAACAAGTGCAACGCGAACGGTGACGGCGGTGCCCCGCACAGCACGATGTACTACGGCTGTTACGCCGGTGAGTGCGGCCATCTGAAGTGCAAGCCGAACCTCGGCAACTGCAATGGCGACGACAGCGATGGATGCGAGGCCAGCATCCTCACGAAGGAGAACTGCGGCGGCTGCGGGATCGCGTGCGCGCCGGGACAGGAGTGCAGACTCGACGAGCTCGGCACGCCCATGTGCATGTGCCCCGCGGGCCAGACGTACTGCGAGTTGTTCTGCTTCGGCGATCAATGCAGAGGCGGCTGTTACGACCTCTCCTCGGACCGCAACAACTGCGGCGCATGCGGGGCTTCCTGCATGGACAAGGGCGGCAACAGCAGCATTGCCACGTGCACGTACGGCATCTGCAACCGCACCTGCGCCAAGGGCTGGGCCGACTGCAACGGCAACGACGCCGACGACTGCGAGGTCAACACCGACAACGATCCGTCGAACTGCGGTGGATGCGGAATCAAGTGTGATGGAGTTGCGGGTCAGGCGTGCGTAGGCGGCCGTTGTGTCGTCGAGCCGTGCGACCGCCCCGCGCGAGACGCCGGACCAGTCGAGGTGCCGCAATGAGAGCGGTTTGGTTCTTCGTCGCCGCGGGCGCCGCGGCGGCGTGCAGTGCGAGTGCAGGGATCGACGACCACAAAGAGCCTCCGAGCGAGGTGCACGTGCCGGATCCGCCGGCGCCGCCCGCGGACGCCGGGTCCGACGCGCCGACGACGAGCTTCGACGCGGGCCCGTGCTCCGACTGCGAATGGTTCCCTGCGGAGTGCACGACGGACGTGTTCTGCCCGAACGGCCCGTTCGATCCGAGCAATCCGGCAAGCCTCGACTCGAGGACCACGATCACCGTCATCCGCGGGCGCTCCGCGAACGACGTGTGGGCGGCGGGCGCGGTCGGTGGACTCGCTCACTTCGACGGCACGTCGTGGACGCGCTCCGATGCATCGACGCAGGAGACCCTTCGCGGCCTCTGGCTTCCCGCGGGCGCGGAGGTCGCGCTCGGACAGGTCTACCAGGTCTTCGCGCGCGGCGTCGACGTTCCCGAGGGAGGCACGACATCTCCGGGCGGCTGGAGCGCGTACTCGCCGTCCTTCGACTTCTTCTTCGAATATCCGCCCGACGGGATGTTCACCGCCGCGTGGTCGGCGCCCGGGTCCGACTGGCTGTGGTGCGCAATCTCGGGGAGCGGCGGCGGCCTCTGGCGTATCCGACGCGGCACCGACGACGCGTTCGAGGGCGTTACGGGAATCCCGTCAGACAGGTGCTCCACCGCAGGCTGCAACTGGATCGCCAACATTCACAGCATCACTGCCAACGAGCTCTGGGCCGTCGGCGCGCACGGCGCGGCCGTCCGGATCAAGGATGCCGACAGTGATTCGCCGACGGTCAAGAGCTTCAACACGCAGACGCTCAACGCGCTGCGTGGCGTCTGGGAAGCCTCTGCGACCGACGCGTGGGCCGTCGGCACCGGCGGGACGATCCGCCACTACACCGGCGATCCGCTGCTCTGGGACATCGTCGACAACGTCCCGACGACGGCAAATCTCAACGCGGTCTGGGGCTTCTCTTCGTCGGACATCTGGGCCGTCGGCGATGCCGGCGTCGCCCTTCACTACGATGGCAAGAGCTGGTCGCGCGTGAAGATCGCCGGGCTCGGTTCCGATCGCCCGAGCTTCAGCGCTGTTTGGGGCGCCGCGGCCGGTCACGTCTGGATCGGCGGCGAGGGCGTCATCGTCTCGCTTGGAGGAAAGCCATGAGGGCTTGGTTCTTCGTCGGCTCGTTCGCGCTCGCGGCAGCCGCTGCAGCGGCGTGCGCCGCAACAGGTGACGATCCGGAGGCCCAGCCGGAAGTCGACAGTGGAACGGGGCTACCTCCCGTCGCGGAGGGCGGAGCCGAGGTCCAAGAAGCAGGCACACCCGACCAGCCCCCGCCCAAGCCGGAGACGTGTAGCCAGGCGGGCTGGTGCATCACGGCGCTGCCGGACGCCGACCTCCTCATGAGGGACATCCAGGTCCTGCCCGGCCGCGCATTCGCGATCGCAGAGAGCCCGACGCTCGGCGTGAAGGTCCTCGAGTGGGTCGATGCCGAATCCAAGTGGACGTACGTCGACGACGGCACGCAGAACGAGGATGGCCGCGGTCGCTGGGTCGGGAGGCTCTGGGCGCCGAACGAGAACGAGATCTACTTCGGTGTCGCGCCCAATTACATCTTCCACGGCACCCGAACCGCGCCGGGAGCGGCATTCTCGTGGGATAAACAGCGAATCGGCACGAACAATCCTGCCGATCCAGACGACGGGAATCTCAACTACTGGAAGCGGACCTCTACGCGGGCGCCGTCGCTCGGTGTCTGGGGCACGAGCAGCGGCGACGTCTACGCCTGGTTCAAGGACACGATCTACCGCCGGGCGAGCGTCGACGGAGGCGCACCGGAGTGGGTGCCTGACTACACCGCGTCGGACAAAGACGTCGCGACGGAGCAGTTCTACTTCTTCGCGGCGGCGGGAACGAGCCCCGACGAGGTCTGGTTCGCGGGCGCGCGCTCCCGAGTCAATTCCGCGTGCGTCATCCTGCTCCGAAGGACCGCCGGCGCGTACGAGCGGATCACCGATGGAACGGCTGGCTCCCTCAACCAGGCGTGCAAGACACGAGCGGGTTCTCTCTTGATGGGCGGCGCCGAGGGTTGGCTGACGGACCTCGAGGTCGTGTCGACCAATCAGCTCGTCGGCCTGAAGGGCGCTCGCGACGTCGTGAAGATCAGCGTCGATCGAACCGCCGATCCCGACGCGGGCGCCTATTCCTTCGCCTATGTGCCGATTCCCTCGATGCTCGCGGGCAGCCCGGTCAACTCGCTGTCCGCGGTCGCCGGTGACGTCTGGATTGGCGGCGTAGGCGTCGTCGTCAAGGGAGAAAGCGACGTCTGGGACGGCGGCAAGTTCGAGCTCTCCACCATGGTGATGAACGGCGCGCCGCTCAACCGTCCGATTTACCAGGTGCGTGGCACGTCCAATTCCAACCTCTGGGCGATTGGTGTCCGTAATGCGCTCCATAAGTCGATTCATTGATCGCCGGTATTCATCGATTGCCCTCTTGATCGTCACCGGCCTCGGCGGCGGCGCGACGGTCGTAAGCTGTTCGAGCAGCGACGACCCCGCGGGGCCGGGGGTGCAGTCCGGAGATGCCGGGCAGGAGACCTCGACGGCGCCCGACGCCGACGCCCCGGGCGTCGACGCTGGCGATGCCGACGTGGAGATCGCGGTCCGGGATGCAGCGCCGTACGACGGCGGACCGCTCCCGATCGTGTGCGCGGCACCGCCCTGCGCGAAGTCGCTGACGACGACGCGACCGTCGGTCACCTACGAGTACAACGAGGGCTACTGCGCGCTCCTCGACGACGGCACGGTCGCGTGCTGGGGCTCGAACGGCTACGGCGAGCTCGGACGCGGAGACGACGCGGGAACGGGCGACAGCGCCACGGCGGCGCGTGTCGCCGGGCTCGCGGACGTGGTTCAGCTCGATCACACGTGCGCGATCGACAAGGACGGCGCCGCATGGTGCTGGGGGACGGGAGCGTTCCTCCGGAACAACTCCGGCGCCTCCACGACCGAGCGCACGCCGTTCCAGGTCAATCTGCCGGGCCCCGCGAAGCGCATCGCGATGGGGCTCGAGAACGCCTGCGCCGTCCTCGAGGACCAGCTCGTCTGCTGGGGCAAGAACACCAAAGCGCAGATCGTCCCTCTCGACGTCGCGGCCTGGTACCAGACGGTGCTTCCCAAGGCGATCCCGATCCCGACGGGCGCGCCGATCCGGGAGCTCCTCGTCGGGAACACGGTGTTCGCCGTTCGTGAGGACGGCACGACGCTGTCGTGGGGCGGGAGCCCTTCGCTCGGACGCATCTCGTCGATGGATCCGGATCCGAATCCGATGAAGATCCCGCTGCACGATGTCTCGTCGATCGACGTGACGAACGAGACCGCTTGCGCGACCGTTCTCGGCGTCGGTTACTGCTGGGGCCGCGCCGTCTTCGACCCGCTCTTCGATCGCGTCCTCCCGGAGCCCGTCGCGACGCCGGAGCCCATCGTGCGGATCGCGACGACGCGCGCCGTTCAGCGTGCGATCGCAGGCGATATCGTCAGACAGCCTCAGCGCTGGTGCGCCGTCGGCGCTTCCGGTGACGTGTACTGCTGGGGATTCAACGAAAGCGGCCAGGCCGGCGACGGAACGAAGCTGCATGCGTACGACCCGGTGAAGGTGAAGGGCCTCCCCGCCCCCGCGGTCGACGTGAAGGCGCTGCCGGATTCGACGTGCGCGCTGCTCACGACCGGCAAGGTCTACTGCTGGGGAACGAACTATTACGGACAGCTCGGAAACGGAAAGGTCCGCACGCCGAGCCTCGTGCCGCAGGAAGTGGTGTTGCCATGAACCGCTCGGGAACGTCTCACTACGTCGTCGCCGCCATTCTTGGCGTCGCGCTTCCTGCCGCCTGCCTCGGCGCTTGTGGTGACGACAGGGGCAGGTTCGTCGAACAGGAGCAGAAGTTCGAGCCCGATGCCGCCATCGACGCTCCGGACTGCCGTCTCCAGTGCTCGCTCGACGGGCGAAATGTCATCGAAGCCTGCACGGGCAACGTCGTCGAGAAGTGCCCTGACAATCTCGCGTGCGGCGGCGCCAAGTGCATCGAGCCGTGCGCCGCGGCGGCCGAAGACAAGAGCAGCAACGGCTGCGACTTCTTCTTCCAGGCCCCGCTGCTCACGAAGCAGCTGCCGCCGTCCTGTTATGCCGCCTTCATCGTCAACACGTCGACGCAGCCGATCGATCTGTCGCTCGAGCTCGAAGGAAAACCGATCGACGTCTCGAAGGCGATGTTCCGCACGGCCGCGGGCACCGCAGACCTCGTCCAGCACGAGGGCTCGATCCCCGTTGGAGAGAGCGTCATCCTGTTCCTGTCCGACGCCTCGCCGGAGATGCCTCGCAATCCGACGTGGCAGCTGAGCTATTCGGCGTGTCCGACGGGCGTCATCCCGGCGACCTTCGCGCATACGCTGACGGGAGGAACCGGAATCGGCTCGTCCTTCCGCTTGAAGACGAACGCGCCCGTATCGCTCACGGCGGTCTACCCGTTCGGCGGAGCATCGAGCTACGTGCCGTCGGCAATGCTCGTCTTCCCGGTCGCGTCGTGGGCGAAGGAGCACATCCTCGTCAACGGATGGGACGAACCGGGAGGATACGGCGGTCCAGGCGCGCAGATCGTCGCTGCCGAGGACGACACGGAGATCACGATCATCCCGAAGCAGGCCATCCAGGACGGCGAAGGCATCAAGGGCGTCCGCGCAGGCCTTCCCGTCAAGTACAAGCTCGCAAAAGGCCAGCACCTGCGGCTGGTCCAGGATCAGCCGCTGACCGGCAGCATCGTCGCGTCGGACAAGCCGACGTCGATCGTCGGCGCACATAGCTGCGCGGACATCCCCTCGACCGCCGGGACTTGCGACATCGTCGCTCAGCAGATCCCCGCATTCGAGAACTGGGGATCGGAATACGTCGGCGTGGGTTACCGTCCGCGCCTCGGCAACGAGCACGAACCGGTGCCGTATCGCATCGTCGCGGCCCGAGATGGGACGATGCTCGACTACGACCCCGAGATTCCCCCGGGCGCGCCGACGACGTTGAACGCAGGCGAGTCGGCACTCTTCCAGAACGGCACGGGAGACGCGTTCGTCGTTCGAACGCAGGACTCCGAGCACCCCATCTACGTTTCCGCGCACATGACCGGAAGCGCGGGCGGCGGAAAAGCGAAGCCGTACGGGTACCGCGGCGATCCCGAGTTCGTGAACGTCGTTGCGACGAGCCAGTACCTGAACGCCTACAGCTTCTATGCGGATCCGTCGTACGGCGAGGCCTCGCTCGTCGTCGTGCGCTCAAAGCTGCGCGGCGAGCTCAAGGACGTCTGGCTCGAGTGCGCGGGCAACCTGACGGACTGGAAGCCGATCGGCACGCGCGGCGACTACGAGTACACGCGTGTCGACCTCGCGAAGGGAGGCGGCGCCGGCGACAAGTTCGGATCGAGCGTCTGCCGCAACGGCCTCCAGCGCATGAAGAGCGAAGGCCCGTTCACCGCGACGCTCTGGGGTTGGGATTTCGCCGCCAGCTATGCGTACCCGGGCGGCATGGCCCAGCGGAAGCTCGTCGACGCGCCGCTCCTCGGCGGGCCGCACTGACCGAGCCACGGCGTCTCGCTGTTTCACTTACGTGCATGATCGCGGAATTGGCGCGAGGCCGAGCCTCGCGTCGATTCCGCCATCCAATCGCGATTCCTTAGGAGGATATTTCGATGTTCCAGAAGGTGCCCGCTCTCGCGAGCGTGACGGCATTCGCATGTCTTGGTTTGGCATTCACCGTCGGCGGTTGCTCGTCATCTGCCGAGCCCGTGGGCAATGCCGTCACCCCGGACGCTGGTACTCCAGACGCGAAGCCGAAGACACCTCCGCCGACCGGTGGCGACGACACGGGCCCCGAGGCGTGCGGTCCGATCGGCGACGACGCGACCATCGCGGGGATGGACGCCGAGTTCGGCTGGAAGCCTCACGCCTCTCGACAGAATGCGTGTGACACGGCCGATCTCGCAGCGATCCAAGGCGTCGTCGACAGCGGGACCGCGAAGAGCTACCTCGACTTCATCCAGGGGACGAGCGCGGCTTGCCAGGCTTGCGCGAAGTCGACGAGGGACTCGGAGACCTGGGGCCCCATCGTCGTGCAGGACGCCGCGGACACCGTAGGGCTCGCGAACTTCGGCGCATGCTACAGCGCTATCGACAATCCGGCGTGCGGCAAGGCCAGGGAGTATCTGCAGCTGTGCGTCAACACGACGTGCTCGAAGTGCACCGGCACGGAGGCCAACACCTGCGTGCAGGACGCTGTGGCCAAGCAGTGCCAGGAGGTGTTCACGGCGGCACAGTCGAGCTGCACGAACGCGCAAGCCGACGCGACCTGCGGGAACCTCCTCCTCGGCATCAAGTATCTCTGCGCCTACGAAGGTGCCGACGCTGGGGACGGCGGCTGACGGACATCGGGAGCCCGCTCTCGTCGGGCTCCCTCACCCCTCCGTGCCGAACGGGTTGATCTCCGCTTCATAGACGAAGCGGAGGTCCGGGATCC
>JAEXCN010000580.1 GCA_023402175.1 Pseudomonadota bacterium
ACCTCTTCTTCGGGACCATCGGCGGGATGGGCCTGCTCGGGCACATCCTCGAGGTCGAGTTCAGGATGCACACCATCCCGAGCAGCTGGCTCGTCATGGAGAGCGAGCGCGTCATCGACATCGACGAGTTCCTCTCTGCGCTCTCTCGCGCAGCCGATCACTGGCCGATGACCATGGGGTGGATCGACTGCCTGAGCGGGGGCAGCTCGCTCGGGCGCGGAATCCTCATGGCGGGTCGGTGGGCATCTCCGGACGAGGCCGGACGCACGCCCCCCACACCACAGAAGCCGTGGAGCCTCCCATTCGAGCTCCCGAACTGGGCGCTAAACCGGATCACCGCGAGCGCCTTCAACTCGCTCCATTACTGGGGCCACTTCGAGCACCGCTCCGAACGCATCGTCGCGCCCGACCCGTTCTTCTACCCCCTCGACGCGATCCTGCATTGGAACCGTGCATACGGTCCCCGGGGCTTTACGCAGTATCAATGCGTTCTCCCGCGGGCGGCCGGGCCGAACGCTGTTCGCGCGTTGCTCGAACGCCTCGTCTCCCTTGGCTCGTCCTCGCCGCTCTGCGTGATCAAAGACTGCGGTCCCCAAGGCCGAGGCGTCCTGTCGTTCCCGATGGAGGGGACCTCGATCGCGGTCGACATGGCGGTCACGCCCGACATGCAACGCGTCGTCGACGCGCTCAACGCGGTCGTGATCGCAGCTGGTGGTCGCATCTACCTCACGAAGGACGGCTTCACGCGCCCGGAGCATTTTCGAGCGATGGAGCCGCGCCTCGACTCGTTCTTTGCGCTGCGTGACAAGTGGGACCCACATCGGCGGTTGCGCAGCGCGCAGTCGGTGCGGCTCTTCGGAGATCGAACATGAAGGCCGTCGTCCTCGGGGGAACTTCCGGAATCGGGCGCGAGATCGCGCGCCAACTCGCCGAGCGCGGCGACGACGTCTTCCTGCTCGGTCGCGACGCAGCCGATCTCGAGCGTAGCGCGGCCGATCTCCGCGCACGCCAGCCGCGCGAGGCCGAAGTGGGACAGGCGCCTTGTGATCTCGAGCGCCCCGAGCAGTTCGCCCCTGCGCTGGACGCAGCCGACGCCGCGCTCCAGGGCTTCGACGCGGTCATCGTGACCGGCGCGATGTTCGCGACGCAGGAGGCGCTGGAGGCCGACGTCGAGCTCGCGCGACGCCTGTCCACGGTAAACTTCGCGAACACGATCACGTTCTGCGAGCACGCCCGCAAGCGACTCCTCGCCCGCGGCGGCGGACGACTGACAGTGCTCTCCTCCGTCGCGGGCGAGCGCGGACGCAAGCCCGTCGCGATCTACGGAGCCGGCAAGGCAGGCCTGTCGCTCTATCTCGAGGCACTCGACCACAAGTTCCACGCGGCGGGACTGTCCGTGCTGTGCGTGAAGCCGGGGTTCGTGAAGACGGCGATGACTGCCGGCCTCCGGCCACCTCCGTTCGCCGGCGAACCGGAGCGCGTCGCGGCGGACATCGTCCGCGCGATGCAACGACGAAAGCCCGTGCTCTACACACCAGGGGTCTGGGCGCTCATCATGTTCGTCATCCGCTGGCTGCCTCGTTTCGTCATGCGAAAGATCGGGTTCTGATGGCTGATTCTCGGTCCACGCAAAACGTCCTCGTTCTCGGCGCCACGTCCGCGATCGCGGCAGAGGTCGCGGACCTCGTAGCCCGGCGCGGGTGTCGTCTCCACCTCGTCGGACGGAACCCAGCGAAGCTCGACGAGGTCGCTGCCCGTTGCCGCGCCAGCGGCGGCACCGTCACCAGCCGGCAGGCCGACTTCGCTGACCTCGATCACAACGCGAACGTCGTTGCCGAAGCGGTCTCCCAGCTCGGCCGCATCGACGTCGCGCTCATCGCCCATGGAGACCTCGGCGATCAGCTCGCCAGCGAGTGCTCGTTCGACGAAGCGGAGCGAATCCTGCGGGTGAACTTCACGAGCGTCGTGTCGCTGCTCGTTCCGCTTGCGAACCACATGGAGGCGGCGCGTTCAGGAAGCATCGCGGTCATCACGTCGGTTGCGGGCGACCGAGGAAGACCACGGAACTACACCTACGGCGCGGCGAAGGGCGCGCTCAACGTCTATCTGCAGGGGCTGCGCACGAGGCTCTACCCGCCCGGCGTGAGCGTCACCACCCTCAAGCTCGGCCCCGTGGACTCGCCCATGACCACCGAGCACGCCAAGCACGCGCTCTTCGCGAAGCCGCCCGCAGTTGCCCAGGCGATCGTGCACGCCATCGACGCCCGAGCGGAGGAGTCCTACGTACCGTCGTTCTGGAGGGCGATCATGCCGATCGTCAGAAACACGCCGGAGCGCGTGTTCCAGCGACTGTCCTTCCTCTCCGGCAGGTAGGCGGTTGGTCCTCGCGGCGCCAAGCTCGCGTGCAGCGCCGCCTTCTCTACGCTCTTGATGCCGATGTTGACGGTAAGGGACGTTCGATGAGCACGACGCCCGTTGTAAAGGTTGTCGATGCAACCGACTGCCCGTCCTGTGGCGCACCTAGCGTCGGCGGGCTGGACGGTTGTCGAGCCGAGTTCGACCGTCTGGGGGAGCGTGAGTTTTCCGACCCGGACCACTTCCGCACGCATCGTTTGACCGTGGACGCCTACAGCCTGGATGCGGCCGACTATGAGAGGCTCGCGATGGAGTGGGCCCGGTCGGCTTGGGCGGCGTGGGCGGCGTGGGCGGCGCATTGGGGCCAAGCCAGGGCGTGGGTCCAAGAAGCATTCGCCGAGAGCCGGCGCGATACGTAGCTCACGGCTCCGGAGCTGGGCCGGCACCTGTTCCGCCAGCGCGTGCATCCTCCGACGCCATCCGCCTTGCGAGCGACATCGAAGCTGAGCCCTGACGTGTTCCTAGCCTCGAAGGCGTCGCCGCCTGGACGGTCCCGCAAAGTTTTGTTCACCGTGCAGCCACACGCGCTCCTCCGCGAAGGCCACGACGCGCTGCCGAAGCTCAGGATCGAAGCGCTTCCCGCGCGCGCGGCCGTGCCGTCGGAGTTCTCGTCGCAGGTCGTCTGCCTCGTGTCTTCATGCGCGCACGCGAACACGAGATCGCGGCCTACGTCATGACGGGGCGTGGCGAGACCTTACGTTAGTGGCACTGGTAGACGCTGTGCGAGCCGTGACGGTATTGCTTCACTGCATCCCAAAGTACCGCAAGGCTCCTGAAGGCTTCGCCTGAAGGCGACGGCGTTCACCCATCCCCGGTGGGGACCCAATTGCGGGCTCGCCGACTCGCTTCGATCAGGGCTCTCCGCGCATGGCCAGCCCTATGCTCGTCCCAGCGTCCGGAAAGGCATGTCCGACGGCCCATACGGCGCCGTCGCGGTTGGCCCATACCCCGCTGAAATTGCCGAGTGGCGTTCCTCCGTCGGTGGGAGCAGGCACTTCCTCGAGCTCCGATCCGTCCCATCGATAAATGAGGCAACCAGCCGAGAACCAAGCGTCGGCCGACGAGGCGACAAATCCCGTATCGTGGCTGCTACCAGTGTCGAGCTTGCACTCATAAACTTTGGGCTGCAGCACGAAGCCTCCTGGCGTCGGCACGAACTCGTAGCTGCCGAGACCGCCACTACCTACGTCAGGATAGAGATAGTACCCAGCCTTGCTGGGTGGCAAGCGAACCCAAAGCTGCTTCTTCTGATTCGCCACGGGTGGACTTCCGTACAACCCGTAAAATCCAAACCCAAGGATGTTCTTGTCGACGACGATCGACCACTTGGATCCGTCATAGTGCCCAATGGCGGCGTTGGCAGACAGGCTGGCTCCAGTGGGACTTGCAGCCCCGCTGACATATATGTCGTCGGGAGCAAAACCCCACACGCCTCGCCATAGGTACTTCAGTGTATCGCTCTCGCTGGCCTTGGGCGTCCAACGGTCCGTGATGATGCTCCCGTCGGCATCCTCCTTGAGTCGGACCACTTCGCCGCCGCCGCGCACCGCCCAGAGCGCGTCTCCTGTGGGAGTGAGCCAATGCGCCTGGACTTTCGACGATGCCACGGAGACGGGGATTTCCCGAAACGAAGGAGGTGCGCCTCCCTTCTTCGAGTAGCGAACGAGCAGCTGGTCTCCGATCGCCCACATCTCATCCTTCTCTCTGGTCCAGACGGCAGAGAAAAATGAGCTTGCGGACGTATCGTGTTGATACGCAATCGCCCAGCTCGTACCATCCCACCTCAAGATCGTATTCCCTCCGACCGCCCAAACATCGTCGGCGCTCGTGCCCGATACGGCCGCCAGCGAAGCTTGAATAGGCAACGGCGCCGACTGGAAGGATCGGATGATGGGACTGCCCGCCTCCTCGGGCTCCGACGCATCGACCGGCCCCGAGTCATCCTCGGGCTCCGAGGCATCCTTTGGCCCCAACCCGCCATCAGGGAATGCTGCGTCCGAAGCCGTATCAGCGTCCGTCACTTCTTCGCCGCCGTCCCCAGTCCTCCTCTCGTCGGACGGCGTCCCTGGGGATGGGTTGGGCGAAGTCGAGCCTTCGTTCGACGCGCAGGAGATTCCAATGACGCAAGCCGGTAACCATGTCGCGATTAGAATGCCCAATCTCATGACCTTTGCGCCTCTCATTTGTTCTTCTAGCGGTTCAAATGCATGATCGGCTCGACGCAGCACGTCGAGGTCGTAACCATCTCTCTATGTCGATAGCCAGGCGGAGGGCTCGGGCTACTTGACGGCCGGTATCGTGATTTCAGTCAGCGGGCGCAGGCCCGTGCCACCGGTATACTCGTAGCTCGCATAATAGGAGAGACCCCAGACACTGAACGTGAACGGCCCGTCGCTCCGTATCCGGTGAGGCCCGTCAGCACAGGTGCCTGCCGGGTATGTCTGAGGCTTCGAGTGGCGCGTCAACTCGACATAGGTCCACTCGAAATCGTCTCCGATCGGCGTCCAGTTCGCGAGCGCTCCAGCACAATCGAGCTCGACGTCGTGAAAGACGCCGCCGCTCCTTCGGCGAGCGACAAACGCTGCGCTCAGCTGGTATGTGGTGTCCGAGAAAAATCGATAGTCGTCGAGCCATTGCTGCGTCGGCACTGGCACGGAGACTTCCGGATCGCCGAGCGTCGTGGACGACGCATTCGCCCCCGTCATCACATTCATCAAGAAGATGGGGTGGTCGGAGTCCTGACTCCGGACGACGAACGGGGCGTCCGTATAGAACGCCGCAAACTCGCCCGATCGGAGAGCGTGCGGAGCTCCTTCGGGCGGATATGGCTCGTAGACGAGCTCGGTGCCGTCGACCGCAGCGACGATGCGAGTGACGCTCGGATCTCGCGCACGGCCTTGCTTCTGCTCGACTAGGTTCACTCGGTTCGGCGCAGGGATTACAGCGTATTCGTTTCCCCATGCCGAGACCGGAGGAACTTGAAAATGCTCCGCATCCGCCGCCAAAATATCGCTCGGAACGAGCATTCCAGTATGGCCACCGAATACGGCAACGGGCTTCGTCGATTCGAGCGCCGACCCGGTCAGCTCCTCCCCCTGAGCGATTTGCAGCACCTCGCCTCGATTGAGCTCGTAGCTGACGACGCTGTTGCGAGGGGTGTCGAGAATGCCGCCTGGCCGCCCGCCGATGTCTACCTTGGTCAACAGACTGACCGACGTACCGTCCTCGATCGCGGCGACCTGCAGCGTGGGAACCCCGCTCGGAGTAGCCCCAGGCGACGAGTTTGGCAGCACGCCTCGGCCCCATCCGTAGTTCAGGCCACCCCATGCGCTCGCTGCGACATAATTCTTCCGAAACGAGCTCGTTGGCAAAAGAAGGGTAGCGCTCGGTTTGACGCTACTTGCTCCGCCGTACGGGTAGATCGAGTAGATCGAAACTGGAACATCGGTCGTCATGAACGAAGCGCTTCCAAATGCCGAGCCGTCGATCGTGTTCAGGTCGTCCAGCGCAGGCACGACGCCCTCGGGGCAGTCGACCCAATGTTTTTGCGCGGAAGAATCCTTGGCTTTGGAGACGAAGACCACTGCGCCGCTCTCCGGGGGAATCGGTCCTTCGAGCTTCTTGTGTTTGAGAACGCCTTCTTCGACGTATGGCACCCAGACGGCACCGTCGAGCGAGAGATCCCTTCCGGCGAACTCGAGATGCAGCGTCACCGGAGATGACCAGTTGTTCGATACGAAGAACGCGTGGCAGCTACCACCTTCGGTTATCGACATGTTCATGGGGGGAACCAAGAACGAGCAGCCGATGGATCCCTCGTTCATGGCCGCCGCCTCGCAGGGCGGCAAGCATTGACCGCGGGCGCACGCTTGGTCGGCGCTGCATTCCTTGATGACCGTCCCAGAGCAGTCTAGGACGGAACGAAGATTTCTCGAGCAGGCCGAGCACCCGGGGGGAGGAGGGTCAGGAGATGGGCCTGCGTCGGAGCCGAAAATACGATCATCTTCGGCCCAGTCCGTTCGCCCAAGCGCGCAGCCCAACGATGCGATTGAGCCCGCGATGATGAAATGTACTAGATGGCGTCGCATGAGAGCCCTTCCGGCGCGCGCTCGCTATTCCAAGGCGACGGGTGCGAATTCGAGATGGGGCTCGATGTCGGCCGTTCCGCGTCCGAGCTGTCCAGCCGAATTGGAGCCACGACAGACGATGGTTCCGCTGCGAAGGAGCGCGCAGATAGCGGTACGCAGGATCGCCACTCCGACGATGTCTTCCTCCACTCCTTCCATTCGTACGGGGGACCATTGAGTGGGAGAGACGGGAAGACCCAGCTGGCCGTATTTGTTATCGCCCCAGCAGTAGAGTTTTCCGTTGGCTGCGATGACACATGTATCGTTGCCCCCAGCCGCGATCGCGACGGGCTCGATGTCCTCCGTGAACGCTACGCGAACGGGCAACGGCTGCCACGTCGTTGAAAGGACTCCAAGTTGGCCGGATTTGTTCTGGCCCCAACAATGGATAGCCCCGCCGCCCAGCGCGCAGGCGTGCGCTGCACCTGCGGCGACCGCCGACACGCTCGGCGTGTCCGGGAGGACAATCGGTCGCGGTATGGGGTCGTGGGAGAGCGAAGTGGGACGGCCAAGCTGCTCGTCTGTGCCCGCTCCCCACGATAGGAGTCGCCCAGCGTCGTCTACGGCAAAAGCATTTCTGGGAGTTCCAGAAAGGGCGCCTATGGCAGAGGCGAGAAGATCCGCCCTCGCGGGTGCGAGTGGTGGAGCATCCTTCTGCGCGAGCTGCAGATCGACGTTCGTCCCCCAAGTCCAGAGCTTGTTCTCGGGATCGAGCGCCATTCCGTAGCTTCCGCCGAGCGCGATCGACTTGGCTTGGAAGTTCTCGATCAGCGTCGGCTCGAACTGTTGTGCGGTACTCTCCGAAGGTCCGGCGCCGAGCTGACCGAAAGCATTCGAGCCAAAACAGCTCACCTGGCCCGTTCGGAGCAGGGCACATGTAAACGCGGTGGGCTGCCCCCCGGACGAGCCCGGATCGTAGGCCGCCGCCACCGAGGCGGCGTTCACGATGCCGCGCACTGGTTGCGGTTTCGCGCGGAACGCGCCTGGGCGACCGGCGCCGCCGGTGACACCGATCCCGAGCTGGCCAGACTCGTTCGAGCCCCAACAACGGATCGAGCCGTCGTCGAGGAGCGCACACGCATGGACAGCGCTCGCCGTGACGGCGGTCGCGCATGGCTTGCGTGCGCAGTGGACGGTCAAGTCGTACTTCGGCAGCGAAGCATCCGCGTCCGCCAGCTCTGCGGTGTCCGCGGGACCCGCATCTGCGGGCCCCGCGTCCTCGGCGGCGGGATCGGGCCCAACCTCGCTGCTCCCGCGCTCGGAACCGCAGCCCTGGAGCGCCCAAAAGGTGATTGAGAAGAACGCAACGGCTCGGCGCTTCATTGAACCGACCCCGGATGAATTGGTCCCCAATGAAACATGCCTGATTCGCCGCCAATCCAGACATCGTCCGGCCCCGAACCCCAGATCGCCATGAGATTGCCGCTGTAGCCCGGGATAGGAATCGTGTGCCATTGCATTCCGTCGAAATGCAAAACGACTCCAGCGTCTCCCGCGGCCCAGATGTCGTCCGGAGCCACCCCGAAGATCGCGTTGAGGTCCACGGATGTGCCAGAAGGCTGCGCATTCCACGCAGATCCATCGTAGTGCAGGATCGTGCCGCGCTTACCGGCTACCCAGACATGATCGTCATGGCCCCAAGCCGCTTGGAGGGCCACCTGGGAGTCCAACGCCATAGCGACCCCGGGCCCTACGGGGGGCACCTCGTAACGAGCAACGCAGCCATGATCGCCTACGAGCCAGAGGTACTTATTGGGAACCAAGTACATCGATCGAATCGCCATCTTCTCGTCTTGCGTGCTATTCGGAATGCGCGCACCAGCGGCGACGGTATATCTGGTCGTGGAAGGATCGAAGCTCCCGAGGATTTGGGTGATGGTCGTATCCTTCCCGCCGTTGACGAATCCTGGGGCGTTGCCGGTGTAGATCGCTCCGTCCGAAAGGACCGCGATCCCTGAAAAGGTGGCGCCGATTCCCAATCCACCCTTGACGCTGGTGAGGTTCGTCTGGACCACGGTGCTCGGATCGATTTCTCGGCGCATCAGGACCAGGCCGGCAACCCCCCACGTCTCGGTGGGCGTAAGGAACAGATTCGTCACGGATTGCCCTGTCGACCAGTTCACGGCCGGCGTCTCCAAGGACCTCCACTGATCCCCGTCCCAGTGCAACATGAGAGAGCGCGAGGCACTGGCCCAGACGTCGTCCTTCGAGCGACCCGCGAGCGCGAGGATCGAGCCTAGCGTCAGAGGCGTGGCGACCCTGCACAAATTTCCGATTTCGCATTGATCCGGCGAAGCGGCGGCATCGTCCGCGATAGGAGGCTGATTGCCTGCGTCGAGAGTCGAAGCGACCTCGGGCGTATCATCAGGCCTGACCTCTTCGGAGGCAGCGCATGCGGCCATCGGAAGGATGTGGAGCGCTGCGAAGGCCGAGAGGATCGTGGTTCCGACGATGCTCTCGAGCACGCGCGTCCGGGTGAGGAGGGTCTTCATTTGGTCTCCGGATCGTCACAAGGTGCAAAGAGGCATCGGCCCTGGGAGCAAACCTGGTTCGGGGCGCAAGCGTTTCCGCAGGCTCCGCAGTTCCGATTGTCGACGGTCAAGTTGGTCTCGCAACCGTTGTCTTCCAGTTTGTCGCAATCCTCGTATCCCTCGATGCATGCGCCACCACAGACCCCGAAAGAGCAAGTTGGTTGGTAGTGCGCCCTTCCAAGACCGGGGCAACGCCTGTAGCAGGCACCACAATTGGCAGGGTCCTGGTCGAGTCGCCTACACGGCGGTTGTCCGTCGCTCGCTCCGGGGCACGGGGTTGCCTGTTCATCGCTGCACAGGCACGACACGAGGTCTACCCAAGGCGGCGTTTCGGCCGCGCAAGGCTTCCCGGGCGGACAAACGTTGTTGCACGCTCCACAATTGGAAGGGCTTAGAAGGTCGACCTCGCAGCCATCGCTCAGAAGTCCATTGCAATTTGCTCGTCGACGCGGCTCGTTGCAGACGGCTGCGTTGCACCGCCCATCTCCACATGTGTAGTGCATGTCCGAAGGCAACGCTGGAAGCGACGGATCATATGGCTGGCACAGTGTCCCGCAGACTCCACAGTTTAGCGGGTCTGTGTACAAGTTTGTGCAGCGTCCATCGCAGATCGCCATGCCTGGGATTGTCAGGTCGCATTCGAGTACGCATTGTCCTTTGCTGCAAATGCTGCCGCTCGGACAGACCTCGCCACATTCTCCGCAGTTGCGTTCATCGACATCCGTCGATGTCTCGCAGCCGTCACTGGTGTCGTGATTGCAGTCCTTCTTGCCCAAAACGCACGTGAGTGTGCACTCGCCTTCGACGCACGTCATGCGCCCGGTGCTCGTTGAGACACCCGCCGATCTGCACGAGACTCCGCAGCCGCCGCAATTTTCGTCGTCCGTCAGGGTGTTTACTTCACACGAAAACTGTGATGTTTCACACGTTACGTACGGAGGCGAGCACGTCGTTACCGGGCACATCGCGACGGTCGGCGAGGAGCTCGCGTCCGCTCCGCTCGCGTCCGGGATGTCAAAGGCGGGGGAGTCATCACAGAAACCATGTTCACAATCGCGCCCGATCACGAGGTTGCGGGTGTTGCCGCATGCCATGATGACGACGAGTGATGCCATGACGGTTGCCGACGTGATGCGAGACATCGAGAGTTTCATGGCTTCAGTTCCGATGAGTTTTTTCCGGCGCAGCTGGTGTCCACGCGGCGCGTGAGAGGGCTCTCGGGGCGGCCATCCAGGAACGAGACGGCTTCGCGACGCGCGTCGGCTTCTCGCCCGAGGGTGCAGAGCACGATGATGCGTTCGGCGGCACGATCGTTCGCGAGCCAGCCGTGAGGAAATTGGCGTTCGTGCTCCCCAAGAAGGGCGAGCGCGCGCGCTCCATCGCCTGCGTTGAGGGCCTGTCGCGCGTTCGTGATGAGAGTCATCTCACGATCGAGCGTGTCGCTCGGCGGTGGAGTCGATGCGGTCGCGGGCGGAGGACCCCGTCGGCTGGACTTGTCCGTCCTCGACCGCTGCGGTGGCTCGACCGTCGGAAGATCGTCGATGTCTGCGGACGGGATTTCGCCTGCAGGCTCGACGTCGCCTAGGGCCTGGTCGCGAGCAACGACTGGGTCCATTCTCGATGGATCGACGATGCCCTGCGTGTGCTCCGGGCCCGACGGCCGACGATCCTCCGACGGTAGATGGAGAGCGACCACCGCGCTCATGGTGGCTAGGAGAAGGCTGGTCGCGCCGACCAGCAGCAGCGGTTTCATGGGCGCAGCGGTGCGGGCGGTGACTTCGGAGGAAGACGTCACAGGGGGCGCTTTTCTTTGGGCCAACGACGCTTGGATGTTCGCGAGGAGACGGTCCGCGTCGCTCTTCGGGAGTGTGTATGCGTCCTCGATCGGAGAGAGAAGCGAAGGCTCCTTTTTGCGGCGGATGCTCACTTGTACCTCCAGCCATCGCGTGCTCGGCGTCTAGCAATGGCCGTCTCGACCTGTTGGCGAGCCAGGCGCAGGCGACTCGTGGCAGTGTTCACGTTGATTCCCAGGATCTCGGCGATCTCGCTCACCGGTCTCTCTTCGAGCTCCGCGAGGATGAGGACGGCGCGACGTTCCGGCTCGAGGCAGGCGAGGATCTCTTCGAAGATCCGCACCGTCTCGGTCGTCTCGGCGCGCTTGTCCGGCGCGCCAGCGGTCGGTGCTGGTAAGCCGTCGAGGTCCACTCCGGCTTCGTTCTTCGCAGCCCATCGGCGGCGTCTTCGCCAATGGTGCTGCGCCACGTTGTAGAGAAGCGCGAACAACCAGGCCCGTTCGGCGGACCTCGACGTGAACGAACCTCCAAAGCGAAGGGCCGAAATGAAGGTCTCTTGGACTACGTCATCAGCCTCGGTGGGTTGGAGCCCGAGGCGGCGAGCAGCTCTCCACACGTATTCGACGTTCGATTGATAGAGCTCGATGAACGCCTTGGAACGGCCGTTCTCCTCGTCCGGGGACGATTGCTGCTCCGTTGCGGCCGAGGAAGGATGACGACTGGACTTTTCGCCGGACTCGATGGCTGGACCCGGAGTGGCATCGGCGTAAGCGGTCCATGACAGCCCCATCGCCGCTTGAGTCCCACTCGACCCACGGATCCATCAAGAAAAGATCAGGGGAAAACGATTTCGGCGCCCAAGCTCAGCCGTTGCGGAAACTCCGGGGCGTGCAGGAGAAGAACATCGTCCGAGGTTGCCAACGCGAAGGACGGGGCGGCGATCGGAATGAGGCCATCGATCCGGGCGACGAAATCGAGCCAGGAAAGGGCGTGCATCTCGGCGCGAACCCCAAAAGCCACGGTCAGCCATGCGGCGGACGACGTGGACGGTGTGCGGATGCCGAAACCTGTCGCGCGACCGTAGGTTGCCTCGACGTTCGCAGCTGGACCCACGCCGAAGATTCCGAGCGGCACGAGGTAGCTCCCAAAGCCCCCCGCGTCGACCAGCGTGAATGTCGCTCCGGCTCTCTTTTCGAAGACGGCCCTCTGACGAAAGGATCGGCTCAGGAGTGCTCCGAATCGCCATCGCCCGAGTCGCAGCGAAACCGAGTCGAACAAGCCGGGGATCGGCTCAGGGAGGATGCCTCGCGTAACCCATCCGCCGACGCCTACGGCCACGCGCGCATTGGATGGCGCCGATAGATGGGGCTCGCGCGGCGGCATTGCTGCCTTCTTGGCGGCGGACGTCATCCGGGCGCGGACGGGAATCGCCGGACTGGCCGGTACGGGCGGGGGCTCGTCCGGGGTCGCAGGATCCGATGCCTGGTCGTTGCCTTGAGTCGGATCGATGGCCAGGGCGACGACGATGGAGAAGCCTCGGGAGAGGGTCGCGCATGAAGGTGCGTCGAGCGTTCGACGGTCTTCGACGTTGCCCGTACGGACGGTCATCGAGAGATGAAATCGGCCATCCTCGGTCTCCTCGACGCGTCCCCGCGCGACGACACTGCTGGGCTTCGTCAGGGGCCCCCGCAGAATGCGCTCGATGACAGCTCGGACCGCGCCGGCGTCGGGGCACGACCTCGGCGCTTCCCAGTCGAGCTCGAGCGGCAGCGGTGTTTCTGCGCTTGCGGGCCGAGCGGTGCTCACGATCGCCCCGATCACGAGCGGCCAAGCCTTCCTCACGTCGGCGACGTTATCGTACCGGCGATCGCAAAACATCTCGCTCGCGTCGGACGTCCGTTCCCTCGAAGCGCCATCGTGCCCGCAGCATCGGGGCATCTCCAGCGGAACGTCGCCTCCTTGGCGATTGCGCTTCCGCACACCCGGCAATGCACGGCCCCGCGCAAGTAGCGAAAGCCATAGTCGAGGGCAAGAGAGAGATCGGAACCGACCCATGGTCGCCCGCCCGACGACTCGGCGGTTCGACGCTCAGCGGCGATGCGCGCTCTTGATGTGAATCTGCGTGAGCGGAGCATCCGTCTTGAACGGACCACCCTCGCCCGTCGGCACGGCCAACATCTTGTCGGCGACGTCCATGCCCGACGTAACCTTACCGAACACTGCGTAGCCCCAGCCGCCCGTGTTCTTGGCGGTGAAGTCGAGCGCCTCGTTGTCGGCGACGTCGATGAAGAACTGGTTCGTGGCCGAGTGCGGCGCGTTCGTGCGCGCCATCGCGATCGTGCCGCGCAGACTCTTCATCCTGTTGTCCGCTTCGTTGCGGATGGCGGGATGCTTGTCCCTCGGATTGTAGTCGCTGTCGAACCCACCGCCCTGAATCATGAAGCCGGGGATCACGCGATGAAGCAGCGTGCCGTCGTACGCCTTCTCGTCGACGTACGTGAGGAAGTTCGCCACCGTCTTCGGTGCCTTTGCCGCGTCGAGCTCGATCTCGATGTTGCCGAGGTCCGTCTCGAGGACGACGCTCACCGGCTTCGGCGCTTCGGGCTCTTCCGGCTCGTCCGCTCCGCCATCGGATTCGGTGACGGTGCACCAGAGCCCTCGGCCTTGCTTGCATGCGAACGCCACGAGCCGCCCGCCCCGGCCGACGCGCGATGACTGGTCCGCCACGCTCAGGTCGGCTAGCGTCGCGGGGCGAGGTTCGGGATTCGTTGAGGCTTCGTCGTGGGCGTGAGCGGGCGTGGGCGCTGGCGAGCGCGGCCGGGCTTGCGGTTGCGTCCTGGGCCGGTTCAGCGATCGGGGCGCCGTTCGAGCTGGCCTGGTCGGCTCCGGAGGGCTGCCCCTCGCGTGAAGCGATGATCGACGCGACCCTGGAGCGGCTCGGGGAGTCCCGCTCCGACGCTCCGCCTAAGCTCTTCGTGCAGGGGGCGGTCCGCCGGGAGAGCGGCGGGTTCGTGATCTCGCTGGCTCTACGGGATGCGCTCGGTCGTGGCATGGGGGAACGCGAGGTGCGCGTCGAACGGCAGAGCTGCGAGGCAGTCGAAGGGATGGGAGCCCTCGTCCTCGCGCTGATGATCGCGGTCGCCCGGCCCAACCTCGTCGCGCAGGCCGAATCGCCGCAGGAACCCGGGACGGCGCCCCCGTCGTCCGATCCGCCGTCGTCCGATCCGCCGTCGTCCGAGCCACCAAGCCCTTCGCCCGTTCGTCGGCCAGGCAGGGCGCCCGCGGGCCGCGAGCTTCCTCGTTCCTCGTCCGAGGATCGTCCGCTCCGCCTCTTGGTCGGAGCTGGCGGCACGGCGTCGCTCGGCGTCTTGCCGATCGCTGGGCTCGGCTTCGGACTGCGCGCGATGGTCGCTCCGCGGTCGATCGTTCTGGTCGGCGTGGAGGCCGGGTTCGACGCCGGCGCGTCTGTGGAAGCTCGCGGGGGCGAGGTCGGGTTCCAGATGTTCAGCGCGGCCGCCCGCGTCGGGCTCTCGCCCCTACAGACACCGCGGCTCGAGCTCATCCCTAACGTCGATCTGCGTGCTGGGCTGATCCGCACTTCACCGCGGAACCTCCGTAGCGTCGAGAGCGACGAGCGCACCGTCGTCCTCGCCGGCCTCGGCGTCCTCGCCCGCGCCAAGGTCGGCCAGGGCTTCTTCGCCGAAGCGCTACCTGAGATCGCGACGGTGTTCTTTCGCCGTCAGTTCCAGGTCCGCAGCGGCGGCGCCCTCGACGACGTGCATCGCGTCGGTCCCGTCGAAGCGCGCATCTCGATTGGGCTAGGTTACGAGTTTCGGTGAACCGGACAAATCGACGGGGAGCGACAAAAGAATTCGCGACCCGCGTGCATAAGATCCTACGTGCCCGCTTCGGCCCTCCACGTCGCCACGCGGAACGTTGACGAGTCCGCGACCGCGCGGCCGCCGATCGGAGAGCTCTTCTCGACGTGCCTCGCCTTCGTGTGGCGCAACCTGAGGCAGCTCGGCGTGCAGGACGTCGATCTCGAAGATCAGAGCCAGGAGGTCTTCCTCACCGCGCATCGCCGCTACGAGGAGTGGGACGGTCAGCACCCGCGCGCCTGGCTCTACGCGATCGTCCGGCGCTGCGCGTCGGCCTATCGCCGGCGGAGCCATCGCCGCCACGAGAGCCCCGTCGAGACGCTGCCTGAGCGCAGCGACGTGCGCGATCCCTCCGCCCATGCAGAGCTCGGGTTTCTGTTCCGAGTCCTCGACGGGCTCGACGAGGAGAAGCAGGAAGTCCTCCTTCTGTACGAGGTCGAAGGTATGTCGATGCGTGAGATCGCCGAGGCCGTTCAGTGCCCGCTCCCCACCGCGTACACGCGTCTGTACGCGGCGCGGCGCGAGCTGATGCACGCGGTCGGCGGGGTGAGCAAATGAGCGCGCGCCGCGATCCGCCTCGCTTCAGCGAGGAAGGCCCCGACGCGCTGCGCGCCCTGATGAGCACCGTGCACGACCGCGGTCCGAGCGACGCCGCCGCCGCGCGCATCGCCAAGCAGCTCGCGATGGCGGGTGTCCCGATGACGCGCACGAAGGGCACGCGCGTCGCCGGACGCTGGGCCGCGTCGCACAAGCTCTCGCTCGTCGCGATCGCAGCCCTCGGATTGACCGTCGCCGGTTGGGAGGCGACGCACGTGTCGTCCGCGAGTTCGTCTTCGGGAAGCTCGTCATCGGGAAGCTACTCGCCCGAGAGCGTCACCACGAGCGCGGCCGCGCCGCTGCCGACCGAGGCGTCGGAGCGCCTGCCGTCGTCGGAGACCGCCGAGACCGCGCCTCTCGAAAACGTGGATCCGATCGCCCCCGCGGTGGTCGCGCACGAAGAGCTACCGTCGGCCGCGCGCCGGAGCCTCACTCGGGCAGCGCCCCCCGCAGGCGGCGTGAAGGGCAAGGCGACGACCGGCGACGGTGTCGAGACAAAGGCGCCGTCGGAGCTCGAGCTCTTGCAGCGCGCCCAGTCGGCGCTCGCCGCGACCCCGGCGCGTGCGCTCGCGATCACGAACGAGCACGCACGCGCGTATCCTTCCGGCGAGCTCGCCCAGGAGCGAGAGCTCATCGCCGTCGAGGCGCTCGCGCGCACCGGCCAGAACGACCAGGCGTACGAACGCGCCCGCGCGCTCGTGCAGCGTTACCCGCGCACGCCGTACGCCGCGCGGATCGAGCTCGCGCTCGGCAGACCGCTGCCGGCACCCGACGCCGCTCCAAATCCGTAATTCCGATATCCGGACACACTCACGTCCGGCCCGAACTGTGAACTCCGATCAGGAGAATCTCGGCATGATTCGACGTATCGCGCGGTGGTCCGCGCAATTGGCTCTAGCATCGACCGCCGCCTTCGCGTGGCTCGGCGGCTGCGGCGTGTCCCCCACGGTCATCGCCGAGACCATAGAAGCCGGCACCGTGAGCTTCACGAACGCCGACGCCGCGAACGAAGACGTGACGGCGCCCACGCAAATCACGTATTGCGCGACGAACAAGTGCCCCGCGGGGTGGACGACCTGTCCGAACTCACGCTTCCCGTGCGACGTGAACCTGCTGAGGGACGTCGACAACTGCGGCGCGTGCGGGAACGCGTGCCCCGCGTCTCCGTTCTTCGACAAGTTCACGTGCAACAACGGCGTGTGCGCCGTTCAATGCAATGCTCAGAATCTGAAGCTCGACTGCGACGGCCTCCCCGACAACGGCTGCGAGACCAACGCGACCACCAACCGGAACTGCGGCGCGTGCGGGAAGGAGTGCACCGATCCGGCGATGCCTTGCGTGCATCTCCCCGGTCCCGGCAATGTCTTTCAATGTGGCTGCCCCGCTGGCACGAATCTCTGTAACGGATTCTGCCAAGATAAGGACGACGATAAGCATTGTGGCGCTTGCAACAACAAGTGCGATCCCACCGGAGACGGAGGCCCACTCCCAGCCAATGCCTACTACGGGTGCGCAAAGGAACAATGCGGCGCCCTGAAGTGCAAAGGACGGTATGGCAATTGCGACGGACTGGACGAGAACGGATGCGAGACGTCGCTCGACACGAACGAGAACTGCGGCGCATGCGGGAATGCGTGTCCGGGCGGCCAGGCATGCCGCATAGGTCCTGACCAGAAGGCGCGGTGCATGTGCCCGCCGGGCCTAACGTTCTGCGCCTCGGGTATGTCGGGAAGCCTCGAGAAAGGCAAGTGCGTGGACGTCGCCACCGATCAGCAGAATTGCGGCGCATGCGACGTCGTGTGCGCCGTCAATTACAACACGCCGACCACCGTGACCGCCTGCAAATACGGAACATGCGTCGCCGTGTGCAACGAAGGCCTGGCCGACTGCAACAACAGCAACATTGACGGCTGCGAGGTCAACACGAACAGCGATCCGCGAAACTGCGGAGGCTGCGGGGTCCTCTGCGATGCGGTGGCCGGCCAGGCGTGCGTCGCTGGCCGATGCGTGGTCGAGCCGTGCAGCGTGGACGCGGGCGGAGGGAGCGCGCGATGACGACGACGCGACACTCTTTCCTCGTCCAGATCACTGCCGCAGCCACCCTCTCGTGCGCGGCGGCGAGCACGCTGCTCGGGGCGTGCGCGACCAACGAGAGCGCGTCTCCCGACGCCCCCGACGCGACGCTGACGCTCGCGCCCGAAGGGGACGCAGGACTTGCCGACGCGGACGCCGACGCGTGCACCACCGACGACTGCGCGTATTTCCCAGCGGCGTGCGCGCCGGATGCTCTCTGCCCGAACGGTCCCTTCAACGCGCAGGACCCCGCGAGCGGCCTCGACTGGCGCACGCGAATCAACGTCGTCGTCGGCCGCTCGGCGAGCGACGTCTGGTATGCCGGCGCCGCGGGCGCGGTCGGCCACTTCGACGGGACGTCGTGGACCCCGTCCGACGTCGGGACAAGGGAGACGCAGAACATCCTCTGGCTCCTCGACTCGGCCGAGGTCTTGATCGGGACGCCGAACGCGCCCAGTCGGATCTACACGCGAGGCCTCGAGGTGGACGCGGGCAGCCCCGTCTCCGCGGGCGGCTGGACGCGTCAGGCGAAGCTCGAGGCCCCGAGCGACCTCGTGCGGATCACGGCAGCGTGGGCCAACCCCGGCTCGACGTCGCTCTGGGTGGCGACGACCAACGCGCTCTGGCGGATTCGTCGGACCCCGGAGTCGACGTTAGAGGTCGTCCCCGGCATCCCGTCGTCGCTGTGCAGCGTCATTTCGTGTGGCTCGATGCGAAGCCTCCACGGCGCCTCGAGCACGACCGTCTGGGCCGTCGGCGACGTCGGCGCGGTGGTACGCATCACCGCCGCGGACGGCGCAGAGCCGACCGCGAAGGCCGTCGACTCGACGACGTGGATGGGACTCACCGGCGTATGGGCAGCCTCCGACACCGACGTCTGGGCGGTCGGTGGGGCGGGCACCATCCTCCACTACGCGGGAGAGTCGCTCGGCTGGGCGAGCGTCTCGGACGTGCCGACGAAGGAGAACCTCAACGCCGTGTGGGGCACGTCCCCGTCCGATGTCTGGGCGGTCGGCGACGCGGGCGTCGTCCTCCACTACGACGGCGCACGCTGGTCGCGCGTCAAGGTCGCGGGCGTCGGCGACCGCCGGCCCGACCTCTTCACAGTTTGGGCGCCAGCGCCGGGGCGCGTCTGGGCCGGCGGACAAGGCATCTTGCTCGCTCTCGGAGAAAAACCATGAGACGCATTCTTTTTCTCGCTTCTGCCGCGACCGGACTCGCGGCGGTGGTGGCCTGCGCGACCTCGGACGTCGACGCTCCGTCGGCTCCGCCGAACGATGAGGGCCCGACGGCGCTGCCGGACGCCGGGAGCGCGGACGAGTCCCCCGCCGAGGACGGCGCGGCCCCGCGCCTGGACACGTGCAGCGCCGCGGGCTGGTGCACGACCTCGCTCCCGGACCCGGATCTGACACTGACGGACATCTGGCCCTTCGAGACGCGCGCGTTCGCGATCGCCGAGAGCCCGACTCAGGGCGTCAAGGTCCTCGAGTGGGACGACGCCGTGCAGAAGTGGGAGTACATCGACGACAATACACAGAACACATTCGAGTCTGGAAGGTACGCAGGAAAGATCTGGGCCCCGAACGAGAACGAGCTCTACTACGGAGTCTCGCCCGCGTTCATCTACCATGGCAAGCGCACCACGCCGTCATCACCTTGGTCGTGGCAGCGCAGCCGTCTCGACAACAACAGTCGCGACACCAATCCCGACCGCGACCCCGGCCTTGCCCGTTTCGGCCCAACGCAGGGAGCACTTCCACGGCCGCCAGCCGACTTTCCCGCGCTCGGCGTGTGGGGGACGTCCGCCGACGATGTCTACGCCTGGTACGCGAACACGATCTTCCATCGAACGAGCGGGAGCGGCGGCGAGGCCACCTGGGTAGCCGAGTACATCGCGGACGACGCCGAAAATCTGTCGGACACGTTCTTCCTCTTCAGCGCCACCGGTTCGAGCCGCGACGACGTCTGGTTCTCCGGCACGCGAGGCCGACATGCGAACACGGGCGTCTTCTCGTGCCCCATCGTCATTCACAAGACCTCCGAAGGGTACCGACGCCTCGTCGACTACACCATCATCGGGACGATCCCTACCGATTACAAAAAAGGAAACTGCACCGCAAAGACCAATGCCCTGAACTTCCAATTTTGGCAGGCAGGTCTACCAGGTCTGATTCCTCCGGGGCTGATGGGCTACACCGCCGGCGCGCGGCTCACGAGCATCGCGTCGGCAGGCCCCAACGCCGTCGCCGGCATCTATCAAGGCCACGTCCCCTACTTTGCTTACGTTGAAGCGAAAGACGGCGGCATTGCGCGAATAAACCCAACAACCGTCCAGTCTCCTCGCAACGACGCGCCATACATCTTGAGCTCGGTCTGGATCCACGAGACGGAGACGTGGATGAGTGGATGGGGTCTCGTCCTTCGAATGGGCAAGGACGTCAACCAGTGGACGACTGGCATGGCTATCACCGAACCCACGAACGCCACGGATGGTGGCGAGGGCACGTACAACGTTTCCACGATCGCTCTCAACGGCGCTCCCCTCGACGCGCCCTTCCACCAGGTGCGAGGCACCTCGAACACCAACCTCTGGGCGGTCGGAGCGCGTTATGCACTTCACAAAACGACACCCTAATCGGAATACGTCGCAGATCCTCATCGCCGTCTCCTTCTTGGCGTCAGCAGGCGCGGCGGCGAGCTGTTCGAGTAGCGACGGCCCCGCCCCCGCCCCGGACGCGGTCGATGCCGCCGCCGACGCGCCGAGCACGTCGAGCGACGCCGGCGTCGATGCGCCGAGCGTTCGCGACGCCGGCTCCGTGGACGCAGCGCCGTTGCCGATCGTCTGCGC
>JAEXCN010000097.1 GCA_023402175.1 Pseudomonadota bacterium
ACGTTCGAGCGCGAGGTGCTGAAGTCTCCCCTGCCCGTCCTCCTGGACTTCGGCGCCACGTGGTGCGCGCCGTGCCGCGCGATGGAGCCCGTCGTCGAGAAGCTCGCCGAGGAACACGCCGGGAAGGTCCGCGTTCTGCAGATCGACGCCGACGAGTCAGCCTCGATCGCTGCTCACTACCGCGTGCGTGCGCTGCCGACGGTGATCACGTTCGTCGCCGGCAAGGAGCACAAGCGACACACCGGCGCGACCTCGATGAAGACCCTTCTCGGCCTCCTCCCCGAGGAGCTCGCAGCGACGGGCTGACTGCGCTCGACACGCTTCGTTCGACGTCGAACCCGACCTCACCACGGTAGGACGGGTTCGACGCCGAGCTATCGCGCCTGCTTGCGAGAGACGTGGTCCGCGGCGGACACGACGAAGGCGCCGACGACGTAACAGGCGACGTCGTGCCACGCGAACGTCGTCCCGAGCGCGATCTGCAGGATGCGCGGCAGCCGCGACGGAATCCCCGTGAGCTGGAATGCCTCGATCGCCACCGAGATCGCGAGCGCGAACGCGCCGAGCGCGGCTGGGCTCCGGTCCGGGCGCGCGATCGCGACGAGGAAGTAGATCATCACCGTGTAGAGCGCGTCACCGAGGCTCTTGTCCCAGAGGTGCACGCCGATCGGGAAGCGACGTGACGCAAGGCCGACGGCGATCGCAAAGAAGAGACCGATCGCCGCCGACTTCCGTGTCACGGGCTCAGGCTAGTTCCATCGGCGCCCTGGTGCGACCCCGGCGACGGGAGCGTGGGGCCGATCCGTGCAATGATGGGAATATGAGGATCTTCTGGGGGACTCTGATCGCGCTTGCTGCCGCGCTCGGCTGTACGGACGGCGGAAGCTCGTCGAGCGACGGTGCGCAGGGCTTGTCGAGCAGCGGCTCGTCGCCCGCTGCGTCGCATCCTTGCTCGCCGCTCGAGGCCGTCACTGAGCCGATTGCGCTCGACAATGTCGTCGGCGCCGGCCGCCATGCCGACGGAACGATCTACGTCCTCGACCGAGGCCAGCCGGACTACCGCGCCTTCGTCTCGGAGGGATCGGTCCTCCAGCGAAAGAAGGTCGCCGGCAGCGGCTCGAATGGGGACTCGGAGGTGGTGGCCACGGTCTCCGACCCGAACGCGCCGTTCGCGCTGAAGGTCGAGAGCGCGAACGGTGTCGCGAAGCGCATGGGCGTCTTCCGCGGCGAGCTGAACGACAAGTCGTTCGAGATCGGCGAAAAGGGCGACGTCCTCGAGTTGGTCGATGCAACCGTGTACGGCGGCCTCACCGTCGAGAACATCCCCGGAGGCGCCGTCGTGGAGTTTGCCGCTTCGACGACCGACGGCGAGCGCATCATCGTCACGCAGCCTGCCGTCGACGGGACATACGAGGACTACAAGGTCTTCTTCGGCGCGCCCCCGACCCTGCTCGAACGGAAGCTCGTCAGCGCGAGCGGCGGGGGCTCGTACTATTTCACCTTCCTCGTCGACGGCGCCGAGGTGACCGCCGTCTTCCGCACGCCCCGCCACTACCTCCCGCCGGAGCTGCAGACGGGGAGCACGACGAAGCCGCTCACGATGTTCGCGGCAGACGCAGGTCCGCCGACGGCAGGCCTCGAGTTCCTCTGCCTCTGAGAGGAAGACGCGCCACAGCAGCGTGGCGCCGCCGCGACGTTCAAATCGGGAAAGCGTCGGTGCTCTCGTCGAGCGGCCGATCGACGATCAGATCCGGAGGATCTCGGGGTGCTTCTCGAGCAGTCGATCGAGCCACGCGTTCGCGACCTTCTCCTGCATCGAGTTGGCGCGGAGGCGGTCGTTGAGGTGCTTGAAGTCGACGGCGTCGAGCTCCTGATCCTGGTTGAAGCAGGAGAAGACGAGCGTCTCCTTCCCGGTCTTCGGATCGGTGTGCTTCTGGAGGCACTGCGCGCAGACCTCCTTCATCATGCACTGCATCGGCGAGTTGATGCTGCCGATCGCGACGTGCAGCGGATTGAGCAGCGGCGCGAGCACGCCGTGGCGCGCTTCCTTCACCGCCGCCATCATGCGGTCGGAGCCAATCGCGATGATGCGATTGACGTGCGACATCTTCACCTTTCGCTCGCCCAGCTCACCCTTCCCGTACGCGACCATCGCCTGGACGATGTTGCCTCGGAAGTGACCATCCTGCGGGCGGCGCGGCGCGATCTCGGCGCCGGTGTCCGTGCACCAGATCACCTGATCGGTGTACTGCTCGATGTCGTCCTGCTTGAAGAGGTCTTCGCCCTTCTTGTAGCCGGCGAAGTAGAGCACGGTGTTGCCGAGCGCCTTCATCGCGCGCGCGATCGAGAAGAGGACCGCGTTGCCGAGGCCGCCGCCGCAGAGGAGCACCGTCTCGTTCTTCTGCACGTGCGTCGGCGTGCCGGTCGGGCCCATGAGGATGATCGGCTCGCCCGGACGGAGCGCCGCGCAGAGGCGTGAAGAGCCGCCCATCTCGAGCACGATCGTGCCGAGGAGGCCCTTCTCTTCGTCGATCCACGCGCCCGTGAGCGCGAGGCCCTCCATCCCGAGACGCGTGCCGTTGATCACGGGCGCGAACGACTCGAAGTTCTGGAGCCGATAGAACTGCCCCGGCTTGAACTTCCGCGCCGCCAGCGGCGCCTTCACGACGACCTCGACGATCGTCTTCGTGAGGCGGTTCACCTCCACGACGTGCGCCGTGAGCGCGTCGTCGAGGCCGGCGAAGAACGATGCGAGCTTCTCGTTGCGCGCCGGCTGCTCGACGCTCGAGAGCGATGCCGTCTCGGGGAAGAGCGCCGCGACGTGGTGGAAGCCGTGCTTCGCGCTCGCCATCGCCTTGACGACGCTGCCCGCGTAGTACGGGTGGTTGTCGCCGTAGAACGAGACGGTGCGTCCGCCGTCGGCGAGGTGGCTCGTGAAGAACGCCTCGGGATCGCGCCCGCTCGAAGGCGTGAGGACGACCTGGCCGTCCTCGACCTTCGCGGTGTGCGCCTGGAAGTACTGCTTCTTCGCGTCGAGCGCGAAGCTGCCTTCGTACTCCTTCTCGTACATCGTGTTGGGGCTCGTGCCCGCGGCGACGCAGACGGTGCGCGCCGGGAGCTCGACCTCGTCACGCTCGCCCGTCATGCGACGGAACTTCATCGCCTTCACGTGGCCGTACTGATCGAGGACGGCCTCCGTCGGCGAGAGGTTCTCGACGTAACGAACGCCCTCTTCGAGGCTCTTCTGCACCTCTTCGTGGTTCAGGCGGTACGCCGGCGACTCGAGCACGGAGCGGCGATAGACGAGCGAGACGCCGCCCCACTTGTCGAGCAGCGGCTGCAGGCGCGGGTCGCGGCCTTCCTTCGCCGCGCGCTCGCGCTCCTCCTCGAGCTCCTTCGCGTGCTGGAGCTGCACCTGGAGCTCGCCCCACTCCTCGTCGTCGAACATCGCGCGAACGGCGTCGACGCCCTTGTCGGCGACGAGATCGTGGACGCGCTGCGCGACCTTCTCGATCTGCACCGGGTAGTAGGCGAGCAGCTCGGTCGCCGTGTCGATCGCGGTGAGACCGCCGCCGATGACGATCGCGGGCAGCTGGACCTGCAGGTTCGCGAGGCTCGACTTCTTGTAGGCGCCCGTCAGCTGCAGGCCCATGAGGAAGTCGGACGCCTTACGGATACCCTTAGAGAGGTTGTTCTTGATGTCGATGATCGTCGGCCGGCCCGCGCCCGCCGCGAGCGCGACGTGGTCGAAGCCGAGCGCCCACGCGTCCTCGAGCGTGACGGTCCCGCCGAAGCGGATGCCGCCGTAGATCTTGAGCAGGCGCTTCCGCGCGAGCGTGATGTAGAGGAGCGTGAGGAAGTTCTTGTCCCAGCGAACGGTGATGCCGTACTCGCTGACGCCACCGAAGCCGAGGAGCGTGCGCTCGTCGAGCTCCTCGTAGAGCGTGCCGAAGTCCTTGATCGGGACGGGAGGTGTCGTCGCGTCCCCCGTCAGCTCGACGGGGAGCGGCTCGATCTTCAGGCCGTCGACCGCCGCGACGCCGAAGCCTTCGCGCGTCAGGTGGTGGACGAGCGTGTAGCCCGCGGGACCGAGGCCGACGACGAGGACGTTCTTGCCGTTGTAAGGCGCCGAGTACGGACGGCGGACGTCGAGCGGGTTCCAGCGCGTGAGCAGGCCGTAGATCTCGAGACCGTACGGGAGCGAGAGCACCTCGGTGAGGACGCGCGTCTCGATCTGCGGGATGTTCACCGGCTCCTGCTTCTGGAAGACGCAGGCCTTCATGCAGTCGTTGCAGATGCGGTGACCGGTGCCGGGACACATCGGGTTGTCGACGCAGACGATCGCGAGCGCGGCGAGCGCATCGCCGTCGCGCCGGGCGACGTGCATCTCGCTGATCTTCTCGTCGAGCGGGCAGCCTTCGAGGAGGACCCCGAGCGGGTTCTTCTTCACCTCGTTGGTCTTGTTGTCCCGCAGGCCCTTCGAGCACGAGTCCTTGTCGCGCTCGTGGCAGTAGAGGCAGTAGTCGACCTCCTGCTCGGCCTGGCGCGGGTCGGCGCGACGATCGGTGAGCGGAAAGCCGTCACGCTCGCGGCGCTCGTGATCCGGACCGATGAACAGCTCCGGAACCTTCGGCTCGGGACGCCGCAGCTCGACGAGGTGCTGGTGATCGACGTTCTTCGGGACGCGGAGCGACGGCCAGTGATAGGCGGGATCCCCGTGGTCCTTGCGGCGGTGCGCGAGCCACGCCTCGATCGCGTCGAGCGCGAAGGCGACGACCTTCTGGTTCTCCACGTCGGTCGGCGCGCTCGGATCGGCGACGGCGCACGCCGCTTCGCTCACCTTCGAGGCGTTCCAGCTCGAGGCGAGCGCCTTCCGGACCACGCCCGCACGCCCGCGGAGCTCGTCGGTCCACGTCGCGCCGCCGGCCTTCGCCGCTTTGCGCGCGGTGTCGTCCACCTCGACGAGAAGGAGGACGGCCTTCGCGACCGCGAGCTCCTCGTCCGGGTAGCTCTGCGTCCCCTTCAGCACCGCGTCGGGGCGCTGCGGGAACATCGAGGTGATCGCCGCGGTCGCAACGGCGCCCGCTTCGGCGAACGTGCCCTTCCAGTTCTTGCCCGCAGTCTCCTTGAGGACACGCTTCTTCGCGAACTCGCCCTTGAACTGCCAGAGCGGCGAGCGATCCTTCACCTCGCTCGCGAGCTCCGTCATCTCCTTCTCGACGCCGAACAGGCGGCCGACGAAGGCGCTGACGAAAGGCGCCGTCGCGAGGATCGCGTTCGACACGTCCTCGGGCTTCATCCCCGCGCCCTTCGACGTCCGGTACGCCTCGTAGAGGCGCCAGGTGTCCGGCGACTTCTGCGCGAGCTCGGTGCAGAAGGCGTCGTACAGATCCTTCAGGCGCTCGGGGACGAAGAGGTCCGAGAACCGAAAGTCCGCGACGCCGAGCGGCATCTCGGAGCTCGGAAGGCTCCCGTCCGGTGAGCGCGACGGGAACGATTTGCGCGAGACGCGGAAGGCAGAGGGCGTGGCGGCAGCGGTCACGGAAGGCTCTTCGTTTTCTTTCTCGAGCACGAGGACGAGCTCGCGCGATCGGATCGATTACTTGTCGTCGTCGGAATCGGCGGCTTCAGGCTGGGCGGCGACGAACGCCGTGTCGGCCAGCTTGCCCTCCTTGAACCCGAAATAGACCTCGGCCTGGTCGAACATGAACTTCTGCCCTTCGGGCGAGGTCAGGTCGACGCGGTACGTGTTGATGTACTTGACCGAGTCGCGGATCCACGCGTCCCAGGCCTCCTTCGAGACCTCTTCGTAGATTCGCTTGCCGAGCTCGTTCCTGTACGGCGGCTTGGCGAGACCCGGGAGCTCCTTACCGAGCTTCCTGCATTTGACGAGACGTTCGGTCATGACGACGCGCCTTTTACTCGTGCGAACGGCTGGGCGCCAGCCCATGCGTAAGCCGTGAAAATGCGTTGGCGGCGTCGCTCGTTTCAGAACGGGAGCCCGAGCTGGCAGGGCTTCGTCGCGCGGACGTCGAGCGCGACGGGCGAGCTGGCAGGGAGCACGTCCACGTCGATGCGGCGGGCGCGCGAGGCGACCACCTCGAGGGCGCGCGCCGGCGTGTTGTTCGAGCGCGAGAGGTGGCCGAGCCAGAGGCGCGCGAGCCGCGATCCGACGAGGCGCGCCGCGAGCTCTGCCGTCTGGTCGTTCGACAGATGCCCCCACCCTCCGGACACGCGCCGTTTCACGACGTCGGGGTACTCGCTGAACGCGAGCATCTCGCGGCAATGATTCGCCTCGACGAGCGCCGCATCGCAATCGGCGAGGAGCGCGACGAGGCCCGGCGTGACGCGGCCGACATCGGTGGCGACGCCGAGCGCCCGCGAGCCGTCGTCGACGCGCACCGCGACCTGCGCAGCGTCGTGCGGGACGTGAACGGTCGTGATCGTGATCTCACCGATGCGGAACGCACGGCCGATGTCGTAAGGGCGGACCTCGATGGGCTGCGCCTCCTCGTCCGCACGCCGGCGCGCACCGATCCCTGGGTGGACGTAGAGCGGCGCGGCGAACGCGCTCGCGAGCTTGTCCGCATGGCCGAAGTGATCGCCGTGGTGGTGCGTTGCGATGATCCCGTGGAGCTCTCCCGGTCGAAGATCGACGCCGAGCTCCGCAAGACGGCTCTGCGCCACCTTCGGACCGATCCCCGCATCGACGAGGACGCGCGTGCCGGACGACTCGACCAGCAGGGCATTGCCGCTCGATCCACTGCCGAGCACGAAGACGCGCATCTCTCAGTCCTCCGTCCTCGTTGCTGGGTGCTCGGTCTTCCGTCAGTTCTCGGCCGTGGCCGGGACGTCCACATCAGTCCGGATCGGAAGGAGCGCAACGTTGTCTCAAGGCGGCCGCTCGGAGGCAAGCGCCGCGTCGGCGCGTCGGCGTCTTTCGATCGCGGGGTCGTGGCGAAGCCTTGGAGCGCCTCGGGCCCTGTGCTTTTCTCCAGTCGCCGTGGCCATATACAAGGCTGTGCTCGCATCGCGGCGCTGAGAACCGAGGACCGAGGACTGAGGACCGACGACTGATCATGACCACCAAGCCTTGTCCTCAATGCGGTTCGGCCGTCCCGGTCCAGGCGAGGTTCTGCGGACAGTGCGGTCGCACGTTCGCCGACGCACCAGGCCGCTCGATCCCCACGACGGTCGACGAAGCCACCGCCGATCCCCCGCCCGTCCAGCCCGCCGCGCCGGCGCCTCGTCCCCATGCCGGAGCAGCGACCGTCATCGGTCACTCCCCCGTCGCCACGCCCGCGGCGGGCCTGGGGCGCACGGTGCTCGATCCCGCGCCCTACGGAGCCACGGCCGGAGCCACGGCCGAGGCGAACCCGGAGACGCCCGGGCCGAAGGCGAACGATCACGGCGCGTCCGCTCGCGCTGCCCAGGTCCTCGGGAAGACGATGATGCTCGGGGGCGTCGTGCCGCCGCCTCCTGCCGTTGCCGCGCCGCCGGCAGCAGCGGACCTGCCGCGGGCGGTCGAGACGAGCCCGCTCTCGAAGAGCGTCTTCACCCCGTCGACTCCCCCGCCTGGCCCCGCCGCGAGCTCCGTGCAGAATGCACCGAATCCTGCGCCGCCAGCCGTCGTTCCGCCGCCGCAGCAAGCGCCGATCGCGAGCACGCCCGCTGCGCTCGGCGCCACTGGCAGCGACAAGCAGACGATGCTCGGGATGCCGGCCACCGGCCTTCCCGTTCCGTCTCCGCAACCATCCCCGCAGGCGATCCCGCCGGCGTTCAAGACGATGCTCGGCGTCGCCCTCCCGGGCATCGCGCCGACGCACGAAAAGCCTGCACCAGAGCCGGCTCGTCCGCCCCCGGAGCGCGCCGGGACGCTGCTCGGCGTCGCTGCGCCGGGGATCGCGCCGATGCATCACGTCGCGCCCGGCCCGCAGCACCGGCCGATGCAGCCTCCTCCGGACATGCGCACGCCGCCCGCGCCGCCTCCGCCGATCGTGCCGGCGCCCGCGCCGCTCGTCGTCGAGCCGCTTCCGGAGGCGCCGCAGGTCCCGAAGAAGAAGGGCGTGCCGGCGATCGCCGTCGTGGCGATCGTCTTCGTGCTCGTCGCGATCATCGGCGGCGGTGCGGCGCTCGTCGTCTTGCGCTCCGGAGCACCGCTCACCGCGCAGCCGCAGCTCGACGAGAGCGGGAAAGAATCACTCAAGATCCGCTGCGAATCGTGCCCTGACGGCACCATCGTCTCGCTCGGCGCCTCGTCGTCGAAGGTCGAGGGCGCAGCGACGATCCTTCCGCTCCCAGCCCCGCTCTCGATCGGCGACAACGACCTCGAGATGAAGATCGATCGTCCTCCGCCCGGGCGTGACGAGACGGTGAAGGTCCACGTCCCGGTCGCCTATCGTGTGAAAGCGGACCTCTCGACGCTCACGACCGCGCCGGCCGCGATCACCGTTCGCGTCGAGGCGCTCGCCGGCACCGAGGTCACCGTCGACGGCAAGCCCGTCGCTCTCGACGGCGCCGGAAAGGGATCGCAGACGATCGACGTCAACGGCGACGTCGAAGGGCCGAGCGACGAGCAAAAGGCGATCGACAAGCAGATCCCGTTCACCATCAAGCCGAAAGGCGCGGCGCAGGCGGAGAACGGGCAGCTCGTCGTCCGGACCGGCGTTGCGCCTCTCCACCTCGACGCGCCGGGCATCGAGCTCTACACGGAGCGCACGACAGGAAACGTCGCGGGTCAGGTGAAGCCCGGCGGCACGCTCACGATCGACGGGCAGAACGTCGCCGTCGACGCCGAAGGCCGCTTCGGCGTCCGCGTCGAGCTGCCGACCGAGGCAGAGAAGACCATCACGATCATCGCGACTGCGCCGCCTCTCGCGCCGCGCACGGTCCGTGCAAAGCTCGTTCGCGTCGCCTCTCTCGAAGCCGGTGCGAAGGCGCTCGATGCAAAGTCGCCGATCGGCTTCGACACCTACGCCGCGGATCCGCAGTCGAAGCTCGGGCAGCTCGTGCTCGTCGACGGCGAGATCCAGGAGATCCGCGTCGCACAGGGCCACACCGTGATGGCCATCGAAGAGAAGAAAGCATGCTCGGCGGGAGCCGGTGCGTGTCTCGTGCGCGTCGTGCACGGCGAGGAAGTGAAAGCCGCTCGCGGAGACACTATCCGCGTCTACGGGCGCGCCTTGGGCACCACGACGTCGAACGGCAAGACGATCCCCGACGTCGAGGGCACGCTCGCCTTGCCGAAGTCTGCGGGGAAGAAGTGATCCGCCGGGGGGCGATCGCTGCGCTCTCGGCCGCCGGCGCGGCCCTCGCCGTCGTCGCGCTGCTGCACGATGCCGAGGCGCAGCGGATCGACCCACGTCGGCCGACGTCGCTCGTCGTCGGATCGCCGCCGGGCGCTTCGCCGATGCAGCGAGTGGACGCGCGCCGGAGCGGCGTCTCGAAGGCGCCCCTTCCCTCGGGCACGCTGCGTATCGCCTGGCGCAAGACCACCGGCCTCACGCTCGAACAGCCGGCGCTGAGCGGCGCCGACGGAACGCTCGCGGTCGTCTCGGTCCGCGGTGACGTCTCGTTCCTGGATGCGGACGGCGAGGAGCGCGCGACGGTGAAGGTCGGCGCCGCGCAGGTCGGTCCCGCCGCGATGACGTCCGACGGCACGGTCGTCTACACGACGAATGCAGGCGACGCCATTGGCGTCCGCCGTTCGAGCACGCAGCCTCGCTTCACGACGCGCATCGGCGGCGAGCGGAACATGCGTGCGGCGCCGCTCGCGCTCGACGACGGCGGCGTGGTCGTTGCGACGATGACCGACCTGGTCGTCCTCGACAGCGAAGGCAACGTGCGCTCGCGCGTCTCGCTCCCGGAGGCGCCTTCGGCTCCGCTCGTCGCAGCCGGTGACAAGATCCTCGCCGTGACCTCGAGCGGAACGGTGTTCGGATGGGCGCCCGGACACGAGCCCATCCGTCTCGGATCGTTCGGCGCGCCGATCGACGGCGGTGCCGTGCTGACCGACAGTGGCGCGCTCGTCGCCGTGATCGAGGGTAATCACCTCGCGGAGGTCGACATCGTCCGCGGAGGGCGCTCCACGCGAGCAATCGCTTCGCAGGGCCTGTATCTCGGTCCGCCGTCGGTCCGGACCGGGCCGGGCGGGACGTCGATCGCGACGCTCCTCGCGCTCACGCTGAGCCGCGGCTTCGTCGTCACGCTCGATCCCGGCGGACAGGAGCTGCTCCGCGCGCCGATCGCCTCGTTCACTCCCACCGTGCTCCCGGATGGCGGAGCACCGCCGCTCGTCGCGCCGCCGCACGTCGGGCCCATCGTCGACGCGCGCGGGGCCGTCGCGTTCGCCGCGACCGACGGGCACATCGGCGTCGTGGGTCCGGATGGCGCGGTCGATACGATCGGCGAGATCCTCTGCACGAAGGGCGTCCGCTCCGGCGTGGTCGGGCTGACGCCGTTCGGCAGCGGTGCGTTCGCCGTCACCTGCGATGGCGGGATCGTGACGCGCGTGACCGGCTCGAACACGGAGCCCTTGCGAAGGCCTGCTCCATCAAGCTCGGCCGGACCGTCGTTGCCGAGGCCGGACCCTCGCGACCCCGCCGGCGACTGAGCGCGGGGCGGGTGCTGCTCGTCGGTCCAGTCACGCCCTGGCGAACGGACCGAGAGTTGCCTATAGTCCAGGCATGATCAGCATCACGGACCGGGCCGCAGCGAAGGTGAAAGAGATCGCCGAGGCCGAGGATCTGACGAGCCAGGGCCTTCGTCTTCGCGTCGTCGGTGGCGGTTGCGCCGGCTTCACGTACGACCTCTACTTCGAGGACCAGACCACCGACATGGACGAGCAGTTCGAGTCGAAGGGCGTGAAGCTCTACGTCGATCCGCTCAGCTTCCAGTACCTCGAGGACACCGAGATCGACTACGTCGAGGGCGTCCACGGCTCCGGCTTCAAGTTCAACAACCCGAACACGACCGGAAGCTGCGGCTGCGGCTCCTCCGTCAAGTTCTGATGCGCGATCGCCGCCGGGTGGTCCGCCCCGCGGCGACATCTGCCTGACCATCGCCACGGGGTGAGCATGCGCGCGTGCGCCTGTTTCGTCGTCCTCGGGGCTGCGCTCGCCTTCGGCTGCGACAAGCCGAAGCCGCCCGAGCCCACGCCCCCATCTCCACCGGTCCCGTCCACGGCGGCCCCCGTCGCGACGAGCGCTGGCTCGCTCGCGGTGCCTTCGCCCGCTCCGGAACGGGTCGTCGCGATCGGGGATCTGCATGGCGATCTCGACGCCACGCGTCGCGCCCTGAAGCTCGCGGGAGCGATCGACGACAAGGACGCATGGATCGGCGGCAAGCTCGTTCTCGTGCAGACCGGCGACGAGGTCGATCGCGGCGATGACGATCGCAAGATCCTCGACCTGTTCGATCGGCTGAAGGGCGAGGCGACGAAGGCCGGCGGCGACGTGATCGCGCTCGTGGGCAACCACGAGCTCATGAACGTCGAGCTCGACTTCCGCTACGTCACGCGCGGCGCGTTCTCCGCGTTCGCCGACGTGTCGCCGAAGGACGAGCGCATGGCGCAGCAAGCGGCGTCGGTCGACTCGAACCAGCGCGGTCGGGCCGCAGCGTTCCTGCCCGGCGGCTTGTACGCGAAGATGCTCGCGCAGCGCCCCGTCGTCGCGCGCGTCGGCGACACGATCTTCGTGCACGGAGGCATCCTCCCGAAGCACGTGAAGAGCGGCCTCGACGCGATGAACGAAGGCACCCGCAAGTGGCTCCTCGGCGAAACGCGCACGCTCCCGAAGGAGATCACCGCCGAGGACGGCCCGCTCTGGACGCGTATGTACTCGGCCGCCCCCGGTGAGAGCGAGTGCATCACGCTCGACGCGACGCTCAGGTCTCTGAACGCGAAGCGGATGGTGATGGGCCACACCCCGCAGAAGCCTGACATCAGCCCGGCCTGCAACGAGAAGGCTTGGCGAATCGACACGGGGATGTCGAAGGCCTACGCCGGCCAGGTGCAGGTCCTCGAGATCCGCGGCGACGACGTGAAGGTGCTGAAAGAGAGCGGTCAGCGCTCGAAGCAGTAGAAGCTCATCGGCATGCTGCAGCGCTCGGCGCCGCGCTCCGCTTCGGTCTCGCCGCCGGTCCAGTAGTCGGTCGTGCCGTCGACGACGCCGTACATTCCCCAAGCGTTGATGCTGCTCGACGTCCAGTTGTCGCAATTGACGGTCGTCGCGGGTGCGCCGCCGAGGAGCGTGCCGGTCCACACGGGCGTCTGATTCGCGACCTTCGCGCCGAACTCGTTGATCTCGATCGGCACGTGTGGAGTCGCGGCGAGATCCTTCTTCGACTCGAACGCGACGCGACCGTCGAGCAGCACGTAGCGAGCGTCGCTGATGCGGTCCATGGCGCGGACGACCTTGCCGTCGACGCGTGCCGACAGCCAGGCCACAAACTCGCCGTCGACGTCGCCGTCCTTGGCGGCGGCCGCGCAGACTTCGTCGGCGGCCTCGATCGCCGACCGCGTCGCCCCGAACGCGCCGGTCTTGCTCTTCGACGTCACGAACACCTTCTTCGTGGCGCGCGTCGGGACCGCGCCGCGCTGCTCGAGGCAGAGCAAGCGGTAGCTGCCCTCGCAGGCCATGTCGTAGTCGCTGTCACCGAAGCGGCTCGCGATCGAGCCGTCATCGAAGAGCGACGCGCTCGTCCAACCCTTGCAGTCCTTGCCGCTCGCCCTGCCGGCGGCGGAGCTGCCGGTCCAGAAGTTGTCGTCGATCCCGAGGTCGCCGCCCTTCTCGGTCGTGATCTTCGTCGTCGCGCCACCACCGACGGCGGCGGCCGTCGGGAAGACGACGGTGCGTCCGTCGACCTGGTGGAACGGACCGTCCTCCGACGTGAAGCGGCTCACCGCGTCGTCCGTCTTCGACGAGATGTACGCGATGAACCGCCCGCCGAGGCCAGCGCCGTCGGCCGCCGTTTGGCAGAGCGCGTCGGCAGCATCGAGGCCGCTCGACTTTCGCGCCTGGGTCGTCAGGTCCCCCGTGAACTTCGCCGACGTGATGAACGAGCGGAGGCCCGGCTCTCCTTCCGCTGCGGGCGCGCCGCCGTCAGGCTCCGGCGGAAGCGGCGTGCTCGAGCCGTCGACGACGTTCGTGCAGCCAGTGAAGAGAACGACGAGCAAGACCGAAGAGCGAAGACCGTGAAGGGACCGCATGTCTGGTGCGCGCTCCGAGCAAGACGTGTTCCGTGCAGGCACGCGCAGGTTTCTCGCGTGCGCCACTCCGCCGAGCGCGTGGCTCGTAGCACCGTGGCGCGACTAGCGCCACCATGGCACGTCCCGAAATCGGGCCGCTCGCCGAGGCACACGCAGCCGCGACGTGCCCCTGCCCCGCCATCCCCGGCGAGCCGAACGGGCAGACCTCGCGCGTCTCGCCGCGACGCATCTCGCCGGCCGGTCTCGAATCAGGCGGCGCTCTCGGTCGCGCGCCCAGGCTCGTAGCCCAGGTTCGGGCCGAGCCAGCGCTCGACCTCCTGGATGCTCATGCCCTTGCGCACGTGATAGTCGGCGACCTGATCGCGCTCGATCTTCCCGAGGCTGAAGTATCGAGCCGCGGGATGGGCGAAGTAGAGCCCGCTGACGCTCGCGCCCGGCCACATCGCGAACGACTCGGTCAGCTCGATGGCGGCGTTCTTCTCGGCGTCGAGCAACTTCCAGAGAATGCCCTTCTCCGTGTGATCAGGGCACGCCGGGTAGCCCGCGGCGGGACGGATACCGCGGTACTTCTCCTCGATCAGGTCCTGGCTCGTGACGTTCGCGGGATCTCCGAAGCCCCACTCGGCGCGCACGCGCTTGTGGAGGTACTCGGCGAATGCCTCCGCGAGGCGATCGGCGAGCGCCTCGGCCATGATCGCGTTGTAGTCGTCGTGCTGCCGCTTGAATTCGTCGCGCAGCTTGTCGAGGCCGATGCCGGCGGTCACCGCGAAGCCGCCGAGGTGGTCGCGGAGCCCGGTCTCCTTCGGCGCGATGAAATCGGCGAGCGACTGGTTCGGCGCGCCCTTCTCCTTCTCGGTTTGCTGACGGAGGAAGTGGAAGCGCGTGAGCACGTTCGAGCGCGTCTCGTCGGTGTAGAGCTCGACGTCGTCGCCTACCGCGTTCGCTGGAAACAGGCCGTAGACGGCGCGCGCGCGGAGGAGCTTCTTGGCGATGATCGTGTCGAGCAGCACGTTCGCTTCGGCAAAGACCTTCTTCGCCTGCTCCCCGTACTTCTCGTGCTCGAGGATGCGCGGGAAGACGCCGCGGAGCTCCCACGTGTGGAAGAAGGGCGTCCAGTCGATGAAGTCACGCAGCGTCGCGAGCGAGAAGTCCTCGAGCACGCGCACGCCCGTGAAGCCCGGCTGCGCGATGTCTTCGGCGCGCCACGTGATCGGCGCCCGGTTCGCACGGGCAGCCTCGATCGGGATCGACTTGTGCTTCGGCGTCGCGTGGATCCGCCGGATCTTCTCGTACTCGGCGCGGTGCTCGGCGACGAACGCCGCGCGGTTCTCCTCGCTGAGGAGGCTCGTCGTCACGGGCACGGCGCGGCTCGCGTCGAGCACGTGGACGACCGGCTCGCTATAACACGGAGCGATCTTCACCGCGGTGTGCGCCCGCGACGTCGTCGCGCCGCCGATGAGGAGCGGCAGCTTGAAGCCGAGGCGCTCCATCTCGCGCGCCACGTGCGTCATCTCGTCGAGCGACGGCGTGATGAGGCCGGAGAGCCCGATGAGGTCCGCCTTCTCCGCCTTCGCCTTCTCGAGGATCTTCTCGCACGGGACCATGACGCCCATGTCGATGACCTCGTAGTTGTTGCAGGCGAGCACCACGCCGACGATGTTCTTGCCGATGTCGTGGACGTCGCCCTTCACGGTGGCGAGGACGATCTTGCCCTGCGTCTTCGTCACGTGGCCCGCCGCGGCGAGCTCGGCCTTCTCGGCCTCCATGAACGGCGTCAGGTAAGCGACGGCCTTCTTCATCACGCGGGCGGATTTGACGACCTGCGGGAGGAACATCTTCCCTGCCCCGAACAGGTCACCGACGACGCTCATCCCGTCCATGAGCGGCCCCTCGATCACCAGGAGCGGCCGACCGAGCTTCGCACGCGCTTCTTCGGTATCTGCATCGATATACGTGTCGATGCCCTTCACCAGCGCGTGCGAGAGGCGCTCCTCGACGGTGCCCTTGCGCCACTCCTCTTCCTTCTTCTCTGCAGCGCCCGCTCCGGCACCGGCCGCCTTGATCTTCTCGCCGAAGTCGACGAGCCGCTCGGTCGCATCGGGACGGCGGTTCAAGAGGACGTCTTCGACGAGCTCGCGGAGCTCCGGCTCGATCTCCTCGTACACCTCGAGCATGCCGGCGTTGACGATGCCCATGTCGAGGCCGGCGCGGATCGCGTGATAGAGGAACGCCGAGTGCATCGCCTCGCGGACGACGTTGTTGCCGCGGAAGCTGAACGACACGTTGGAGATGCCGCCGCTCACCTTCGCGTGCGGGAGGTTCTTCTTGATCCAGCGCGTCGCCTCGATGAAGTCGACGGCGTAGTTGTCGTGCTCCGCGATGCCCGTCGCGACCGTCAGCACGTTCGGATCGAAGATGATGTCCTCGGCCGGGAAGCCAATCTCGACGAGGATGTCGTAAGCGCGCTTGCAAATCCGGATCTTGTCCTCGAGCGTCGCTGCCTGGCCCTGCTCGTCGAAGGCCATCACGACGACCGCCGCGCCGTAGCGGAGGATCGTCCGCGCGTGCTCACGGAACTTCTCTTCGCCTTCCTTCAGCGAGATCGAGTTCACGATCCCCTTGCCCTGGAGGCACTTGAGGCCCGCCTCGATGACCTCCCACTTGGAGGAGTCGATCATGAACGGGACCTTCGCGACCTCCGGCTCGCTCGCGAGGAGCAAGAGGAAGCGGGACATCGCAGCTACGCCGTCGATCATCCCTTCGTCCATGCAGATGTCGATGACGTTCGCGCCGCTATCGACCTGCTGCCGAGCGACGCCGACGGCGTCCTCGAACTTCCCTTCCTTGATCAGCTTCGCGAACTTCGGTGAGCCGGCGACGTTCGTGCGCTCGCCGATCATCATGAAGACGTTCTCTTGCTGCGTGAACGGCAGTGAGCCCGAGAGCCGGAGCGGCTTCCGTCCCTCACGATGTTCAGCCGCCTCGCTCGGCGCGGCGCGGTGAAGCGGGCGCGGCGGCCGGTGGTCGAGCGCCTTCGCGATCGCGGCGATGTGCTCGGGGGTGTTTCCGCAGCAGCCTCCGGCGATGTTGATGAGGCCACCCTCGGCGAACTGCCCGAGGAAGCGGCCCATGTCCGGCGGCTCGAGATCGAAGCCGGTCGGCGACAGCGGGTTCGGGAGGCCCGCGTTCGGGTAACACGAGATCGCGGAGCTCGCCTTCTCCGAGAGCTCGGAGAGGAATGGGTACATGAGGTCGGGACCGAGCGAACAGTTCAAGCCGATCGACAGCGGCTTCACGTGCTCGACCGCGTTCCAGAGCGCCTCGACGGTCTGCGCCGAGATCATCGTCTCGCCGCCGCGTCCGACGGCGGCCGAGATCATGATCGGCAATCGCTTGCCGTCCTTCTCGAACACTTCTTCGATCGCGACGAGCGCCGCCTTCGCATTGAGCGAGTCGAAGATCGTCTCCACGAGGAGCACGTCCGAGCCGCCCGCGATGAGCGCGCGGATCTGGTGGACGTAGGCCGCCTTCACCTGATCGAACGTGACGACGCGGAAGCCGGCGTCGTCGGCGTCGGGCGAATTCGAGAGCGACACCGTGAGCGGCCCGATCGCGCCGGCGACGAAACGCTGGCGCGCGGTGTCGTTCGCGACGCGGTCGGCAATCTCGCGGCACTGGCGCGCCGACTGCTCGTTGATCTCCCACGCGAGGTCGTTCAGGAACTTGTCCTCGATGATCTTCGCGTAAAACGCCGGGTCCTTCCGCCCGCCGTGCTCGCGCGGGTCGTCGACGAAGAACTCGCTCTGCGTGATGCTCGTCGCGCCGAACGTGTTCGTCTCGATGATGTCCGCGCCGGCCTCGAGGAAGCGCCGGTGGATGTCGATCATCATCTTCGGCTGCGTGAGCGAGAAGAGATCGCCGTTGTTGAGCAGGTCCTTCTTCGAGTCCTTGAAGCGCTCACCGCGGATGTCGGCCTCCTTCATGCCGTACGTCCGGATGGTCGTCCCCGTTGCTCCGTCGATGATGACGATGCGTTCGGAGAGCAGCTTCTCGAGCGGATGCGGATGGGCCATGGATCAACCTGACTTGAGCGCTTTGGAGGAGGGACGAACGGAGGGGCCCCATGTACTCATGGGGAACGTGGAGGAACGTCGAGCTTGTCGCCGATCGCGAGCACCACCTGGAAGTGGGGCTTCTTCGCTTCGCGACAGGCGACGTCGCAGAAGGAGACGGTGAGACCTGCGCGAGATAGCAGGGTGCGGAGCGTGCGGGGAGAGAAGCCTGCGTGCCGCTCGCCGTACGGCGCGGTGAGCTCGCGCTGCTCGTGCCGATCGAGCGAGAGGAGCACGAGCCGTCCCCCGGGACGGAGCACGCGCGCGGACTCCTCGAGCACACGCTGAGGCCGCTCGGCGTACGTGAGCGTGTGGAACACGACCACGGAGTCGAACGACGACGGCCGGAACGGGAGCTCGTGCGCATCCGCGACCTGCGCGACGACGTTCCCATGGCGCGCGAGGCGGCCTCGTGCGGCCTCGATCATCCGCGCGCTCGTATCGATGCACGTGAGCGAGCGGCAATACGGCGCGAGGTAGCCGGCGGCGGCTCCGTCGCCCGAGCCGACGTCGAGGACATCACCGAGGCGGAGGAGCGCGGCGAGCCCGACCGCGAGCGACTGCCACGTGCGACCGGGCGAGTAATGCCGCTCCATCTCCCCGGCGAACGCCTCGGGCAGGTGGCCGCGACGCGTCGCCTCGAGCTCTTCGATGCGCCGGCGATCGCCCTCGAGCGTCGGGTCCGAAGACTGGATGGCTTCGTCGAGGACGCCCTTCGCCGTCGGCGGGACCGTGTCGATCGCGAGCGCGTAGAACGCGTGTTGCCCGTCGCGGCGGTCGCGGACGAAGCCCGCCTCACGGAGACGCGCGAGGTGGGTCGAGACCCGCGACTGCGAGATCCCCGTCACGCGGACGAGGTCCGTCACGCTGAGCTCGCGGTCGCGGAGGAGCGCGCAGAGGCGCAGCCGACTCTCATCGGCGAGCAAGCTCAGCGTTCCGACGTACTGCGCGAGGTCCATTCTATCTGCCTATCCGGATGGGCAGATGGAGCTTGGTCGCTGGAGCTCGCGGCGTCAAGCGCGTCGCCGGGGCGCGCGCTGCGCCTCGCCGCGCGACAAAGCGCGAAGCCCCCGCTTTCGCGAGGGCTCCGTGGTCGACGTCGTCCGTAAGCCGAGTTCTGTTCCGCAGCGAGGTCACCCGCGCTGCGGCGGCGAATCATTCCTCTAGGACGACCGTTACCGGTCGCCTCGAGCAGCCTACCCGCGGGCTCGGACGAGCCGTCCTTCGCCGCCTCTTCGGAGATCCTCCGAGACGGCGCGCCCGCCTACGTGGCCTTGCTCCCGATGGGGTCTGCCGCGCCGTCTCCGTTACCGGAGACGCGGTGGGCTCTTACCCCGCCGTTTCACCCTTACCTGGCGGGCTCGTGAGAGCCGGCCAGGCGGTCTTTCTCTGTTGCACTTTCCTTGGCGTTCCCGCCACCGGGCGTTACCCGGCATCGTGCTCTGTGGAGCTCGGACTTTCCTCCCGTCCCGGTGCCGCTCCCTCGTGAGGAGGACCCATGACCGGCGATCGCCTGTACGGCGTCGACCCGCGAAGCATGGGTCAGCAGCGGCCGCGGCGCAAGGGCGACCGCGGCCGGCGTCAGGTCGGGCGCGGGGCACGGACGAACGCGAGCGCCGTCACGAACGGGACGACGATGATCCCGTACCGTCCGGCGCCGAAGAACACGGCGTGCGTCAGCGCCGTCGCCAAGACGACGGCCGCCGTCAGCGGGACCACGAGCGGGGCGCGCTCCAGCGCTCGCCATCCGAGCGCGACGATCGCCGCCGCAAGCGCGAGGTAGGCGATCGTCCCCGGGACGAGGATGCAGGCGATCAGACCGACGATCGCGAGCGCCTTTCTCACACGCGCAGCGACGGAAGCGTCCCCGCGTCCCATCCGGAGCACGGCTACGAGCGCGGCGGCGAGCAAGAGCCGCGATACGAGCGTCTCGATCGCGCCGAGCGTCACCTTCGCGCCGTACGGGAACCTCTCGGCGTTTGCAGTATGCAAGTACCAGGGCGCCGCTCCGAAGTAGTCGAACGTGACGCGTAGCTTCGCCGGCGCACGGGCGAGCCAGGCGCCGGGGCGACGGAGGATCTCCTTCTTCGCCTCGTGCCCGAAGCACTCGTCCTTCGCGGCCTCCTGGAAGACGGTCTTGCACGCTTCAGGGACAGCGAGCTCGTGCCAGCCACCGTTGTCGGTCTGCGTGCCGATGGCGAGGTTCCATCCTCCGTTGACGCTGACGAGCGCGCAGCGCTCCATCCGTCGGCAGTTCCGCGCCGTCCACGGAGCACAGACGAGGAGCGCAGCGACGGTCACGAGCGCCGCGCCGGGGACCGAGTCGCGAAGCCGACGCCGCCAGTCGTGCTCGACGCCCCCGCGAGGACGCATCGCGAGCCATCCGAGCACGGGCGCGAGCGCGAGCGACTGCGGACGCACGAGCGTCGCGAGCCCCATCACGAGGCCCGTGAGCGCGAGCCATCGCATGCGCTTCTCGGCGACCTGCGCCCGAGCGGCCAGCGCTGCCGCGATTGCGACGAGCGACGTCGTCACGCCCTCCGTCATGATGGCCGCCGTGTACGGCACGAGCACGGGATGCAGCGCGACCGCGAGCCCCGCCGCGAGCGCGAGCCGCGCCGATGATGCACGCGCAACGAGCGACCAGACCGCGACGCCTGCGCCGGTACCGATGAGCGCGTTGATCGACATCGCGACGACCGGCTTGGCGCCGAAGAGCGCATAACCGAGCGCGATCAGCGCCGGATATCCGACGGGATAGTGCGCGGCGTACGTGACCGCGCCGTCGGGCCAGAGCCACGTGTAACCGTTCCCCTCCGCCAGGCGGACGGCGAGCTTGTCGTAATACGTGCCGTCTGCCGCGGCCGGGATCGTTCCCGACGCCCAAACCACGACCGCGAGCCGGACGAAAAGGCCGACGATCGCCACGACGAGCGCATCTCGGCGCGCTCGGGTCACTGCCACGGACCGCACGCACTCATGGGGATCAAGGAAAAAGCCCCAGGCGTTCGAGCGCGACGGCGACCTCGCACGCGGGGAGCCCGACCACGTTCGAGTACGAGCCCTCGATGCGCGAGACGAGCCCCGCGCCTCGCCCCTGGATGGCGTACGCGCCCGCCTTGTCGATCCCCTCTCCGCTCGCGACGTACCGACGGACCTGCTCGGTCGTGAGCGGACGGAAAGTCACACGCGTCACGACCGTCTCTTGGTGCAACACGCGCGCGGGATGCTCCGGGGCGCCGATCGCGAACCGCGTCCACACCTCGTGGGTATTCCCGGCGAGACGAGCGATCATCCGCTCGGCATCCGCCGGATCGGACGGCTTGCCGAGGATGGCGCCGTCGTCGATCACCGACGTGTCCGCAACGAGCACCGCGCCGGCCGCCGACGCCGCGCTCACGCCCTGGAGCGTGTCGCCCGGGGCGCCTTCCGCCCCCGTCTTCGCGAACAGCGCGCACGCGGCTTCGAGCTTCGCCGCGACGATTCGGACGAGGTAGGCGTCTGGACCCTCCCCTGGCGCGACCGACTCGTCGATGTCGACCGGCATGACGTGCGTGGGGACGCCGAGGTTCGCGAGGATCTCGCGGCGACGCGGGGATCCGCTCGCGAGAAGGAGCGGCTGGGACTCGTCGAGCGTGGCCGTCCCGCGGCCCGCGGAGGAGTCGAGCGGAGACCGGTTCGACGGTGCCATGGGGGCCACGTTCTTTTCCCAATGAAGCCGAATAGTCAACTCTGGTATGGTCCCCCCCGCTCATGCGACCCGTGCTTGCGCGCGCAGGTGGAGCCGCCACGGCCTGCGTCTCTCTCCTCTCCTTGTCCTTGTTGGTCCTGGAGCGGGATGCGCACGCGCAGCAGTGCTCGAACCCGCTCGTCAGCACATGCATCAACGGCGAGACGTACTGGCCCCATGCCGGCCCGCAGCGGTTCGCGGCAGTCGGCAGCGCCGAGACGGTCGCCCCGCGTCAGATCGCGTTCGGGCTCGTCGGTTCGTATCAATCGCGACCGATCATCCTGAACGGGCCATCGCCCGGCGGAGCCGGAACGGATCAGTACGCGATCGACAACCAGGTCAACGCGAACTTCCTCTTCGCGTACGGCGTCACGGATCGGCTGCAGCTCGACATCGGCGTTCCGATCACGCTCGTGCAGTCCGGCGCCGGGACGAGCCCGCTGACCGGCGGCCGCGCGATCCGCGACACAGCCGTCCGCGACATGCGCTTCGGCTTCGCCTATGCGCTCGTTCCGCGCGAGCGCATGGACCTCGAGAAGGCTGCGGACGAAGGCGGCCCCGGCAAGGGCTTCGCGCTCGCTTCGCGGTTCACTTTCTCGGCGCCCGTCGGCGACAAAGCCGACTTCGCCGGCGAGCGCACGATGGCTTTCGCTCCGAGCCTCGCCGGTGACTACCGCATCGCGCGGCTCTTCTTCGGCGCGGAGGTCGGCGCACGCATCCGGCCTGTGACCGAGTTCGCTGGCGCGCGCATCGGCACGCAGCTCACGACGGCGCTCGGAGCAGGCTACGACATTCTCCCGCGCGAGATGCTCTCGGTCCTTCTCGAAGGACGTGCCTACGTCAACTTCGCCGAGCAGCACACGAGCCAGCAGTCGGCGTTCGGGATCAACAGCGAGCCGAACGGGAAGACGATCATCCCCGCAGAGTGGATGGTCGGTCTTCGCTCGGCGCCGGTGCTCGGCGGGGACGTCTCGTTCTTCGGCGGCGGTGGTGGGCCGCTGCCTCTGACCGACGGGCCGATCACCGTGCCGCGTTTCCGCTTCGTGCTCGGCGTGACGTACGCGCCGACGAACCGCGACAGCGATGGCGACGGCGTGCCCGACAGGATCGACCGTTGCCCAAACATCGCCGGCGAGCGCGGCGGTGAACGACCTGGGTGCCCGCACGAGAACAAGCCGGCGGCACCCGATGCGGCGCAGCCGGTGACTCCGGCAGCGCCCGCACCGCCTGGAGAAAGTGTGGAGACTCGGCAATGACGGTCACGACGTCGAACGTACGGCACGTACTCTTCCGTCTCACGGACCCCGCCCGCCTTCCCGATGCCCTCGTCGGAACCCTGCGTGACGAAATCGTCACCGCGGGCTGGATGCGCGCGAGCGGCATCCTGCACGACGTACGCATCTGCGTGCTCGGCGGCGGCGGGGTCCGCAACGTGAGCGGGAACGTGCAAGTCATCGCGCTCGAGGGCAGCGTCGGCCTCTCGCAGGGCGACGTGACATGTGGCCTCCGCGCCGTGCTCGCCCGCGAAACGGACACGGGGCTCGAGACGATCGCCGGCGAGATCGTCGATGCCCGCATCGGCGCGCTCGAGGTGCTCGTCACCGCGTTCGACGACGTGAGCGCCACGCGTCAAGCGGGCGTCGCCGGCGTGTGGCTCCTCGACGGCACCGTCC
>JAEXCN010000176.1 GCA_023402175.1 Pseudomonadota bacterium
TTGTTCACGTCGACGGTCTCGACCCTGTGACCCGACTCGCTGCAGGCCTCGTGCTCGATCGTCTGTGACCGGACGCCTTCAGGCAGCTTCGCCTTCGCGACGCCCGAGTCACCACCGCCACAACCAAGAACCGACGCGAACATCAACGAGAGGACGCCAAGGCCGAAGCCGAAGGCTCCCACTCCGATTCGCGCGGCTCGCCGTTCCCCCGATGAAGGCTCCTGCCGCATGGCGCCTCCACGATAGACGGCACGTTACCCCATCCGCAAGGAGCCAGGGCGCCGCAGGTCCCATACATTGAACCACACCCGCAAACGCCTGAGTTTCTTGGGCTTACATGGTGCGCTCCACAACCTCGCCAGAAGGACCATGGTCGCCCTTGACCGTCACGTATGTTCACGTAGTGTATATCCACGGGCGCTGAAGACGGATTCTCGTCGCCACACCCGAAGGAGCTGGTGACCGAGCCAGGACTGCGTTAGCTAGGGTCGCTCCGCGGGCTCATGTCTCGTCGGCCGGCGCGCCTAACGCACGAGAAGCCCAGAGGATTTTCCACCCCCAGAGTCCGTCCGCCCCCCACGAACGTCCCATGCGGAAGAAGATTTCCACCACCATCTACGTGACGCCGGAGCAAGCCGACAAGCTGAAGCTCCTGCACGAGCGCACGAAGGTGCCGGTGGCTGTCTACATCCGCGAAGGCATCGATCTCGTGCTGCGGCACTACTCTCATCTTCTTCCGGGACAGCTCGCGCTGGTGGAGCAGACCGAGTCGCCGAGGCCGCCCGAGGTCGCCACGTCCGAGCCTCCGCCGCCGTCCGTCGCCGCCGGCGGTAAGAAGTAGGCCTTTCCACGCGCACCCGCGGCGCGCTTCGTCTATGACGAGGCGCTGCTACGCGATCGCGCAGCCGCCCAGCCAATGCCGACTCCTCAGCCCAAGATCCGCAACTTTTCGATCATCGCGCACATCGACCACGGAAAGTCGACCCTGGCCGATCGCATCCTCGAGGTCACTGGCGCCCTCACGCAACGTGAAGCGCGCGAGCAGTTCCTCGACAAGATGGACATCGAGCGGGAGCGCGGCATCACGATCAAAGCGCAGAACGTCCGCCTCAACTACACGGCCAAAGACGGCGAGACGTATCAGCTCAACTTGATCGACACGCCAGGGCACGTGGACTTCAACTACGAGGTCTCCCGTAGCCTCTCGGCGTGTGAAGGCGCGATCCTCGTCGTCGACTCCACGCAAGGCGTCGAGGCCCAGACGCTCGCGAACGTGTACCTCGCGATCGATCAGGGGCTCGAGGTGCTCCCGGTCCTCAACAAGGTCGACCTGCCTTCGAGCGATCTCGACAAGACGAAGCAGGAGATCGAGCAGATCATCGGCCTCGACACGTCCGAGGCCGTCCCGTGCAGCGGCAAGACCGGCATCGGCGTGCCCGACATCCTCGAGCAGATCGTCGCGAAGATCCCGGCGCCGAAGGGGAAGGAAGACGCCCCGCTCCGCGCGCTCATCTTCGACTCCTGGTACGACCCGTACCGCGGCGCGATGGTCATGTTCCGCGTCGTCGATGGAACGCTCAAGAAGGGCGACATCGTGAAGTTCATGGCCACGAAGGGCCAGTACGAAGTCACGGAGCTCGGCACCTTCACGCCTCACGCGCGCTCGCTCGAAGAGGTCGGCCCCGGCGAGGTCGGCTTCCTCGCGGCGAACATCAAGAGCGTCCACGACACGAAGGTCGGCGACACGATCACGCACCCGGCGACCCAGGTGAAGAAGGAGGCGACCGACGCCCTCCCCGGCTTCAAGGAAGTGAAGCCGATGGTCTTCGCGGGCGTGTTCCCGACGGATGCCTCCGACTACCCCGCCCTCCGCGACGCGCTCGAGAAGCTGCACCTGAACGACGCGGCCTTCAGCTTCGAGCCCGACTCCTCCGAGGCGCTCGGCTTCGGCTACCGCTGCGGCTTCCTGGGCCTCCTCCACATGGAGATCATCCAGGAGCGGCTCGATCGCGAGTTCAATCTCGATCTCATCACGAGCGCGCCGAGCGTCGTCTATCACGTGCACAAGACCGACGGAGAGACCATCACCGTCGACAACCCGACGAAGCTCCCCTCCCCGCAGTACATCGACCGGATGGAGGAGCCGTACGTCAAGCTGACGGTGCACGTGCCGCAGGAGTACGTCGGCGCGGTCATCACGCTCTGCCAGGACAAGCGCGGGACGCAGGTGAACATGACCTGCCCGAGCGCCGACCGGTACATCATCGTCTACGAGGTCCCCTTCGCGGAGGTCCTCTTCGACTTCCACGACAAGCTGAAGAGCGTCTCGCGCGGTTACGCATCGATGGACTACGAGTTCATCGACTACCGCGCCGGCCACCTCGTGAAGGTCGACATGCTCGTCAACGGCGATCCACTCGACGCGTTGTCGATCATCGTGCACCGCGATCGCGCGTACAACCGCGGTCGCGCCCTCGCCGAGAAGCTGAAGGAGTTCGTCCCGCAGCAGCAGTACGAGGTCGCGATCCAAGCGGCCATCGGCGGCAAGATCATCGCGCGCGAGACGGTGCGCGCCCTCCGAAAGGACGTCACGGCCAAGTGCTACGGCGGTGACATCTCTCGAAAGCGAAAGCTCCTCGAGAAGCAGAAGGAGGGCAAGAAGCGCATGAAGCAGGTCGGCAACGTCGAGATCCCGCAGAAGGCCTTCCTCGCGATCCTCAAGGTCGATCAGTGAGCCGGGCGGCGCCATGAGGCACCGCTCATCGCCCTGTTTTCCCGCGTGTTCGGCTCGATGGTCAGGAACGTGCGCGTGAAAGCCGCGCGGCAGCCCGACTTACGGTAGCCTGGAAGGCGAGCTATTCGGATGCGGAAGGCGCCTCTCAAGAAGCGCGTCACGCGCAGCCTCCGGCCGCGCAGCAACGTCGATCCGACGAGGGTGGCGCTCGCGGCCCTCGAGCGCATCAAGACCGTGCTCGTGAAGTCCGGGTACAAGGATCGCCTCGGCGAGCCCCTCAGCATGAAGGAGCTCGCCGCGCAGGCGCAGCTCCTCGGGACCGAGCTGCCTCCGAGCTACGTCGCTGCGATGCGCGTCGCGAGCAGGATCGGCGAGCCGGAGCGGTTCCTCCTCTCCCACGAGATGGAGGTGGAGGCCGACCGCATCGTCAGCTTCGGCGGTGAGGAAGCGAAGCGCTACGCGCCGTTCTGCAAAGGCTTCGAGCACGTCATCTGCTTCGACAAGGGTGGCGGCAAACGCCTCGTCAGCGCGATCCGCCACCAAGGCGAGCTGCCGATCGTCGAGTGGCGGGACGGCGGCGCGAGCCCGGTCGCCGCGCACTTCGGCGAGTGGCTCGACTCGATCGCCGACGCGCG
>JAEXCN010000288.1 GCA_023402175.1 Pseudomonadota bacterium
CCCGTCGACACCGGCGTCGGACGACGTCGGCAGCGCGGCGGCCTCCGAGGCATCGCGCGCGGATGTCTGGGCCGCGTCCGCCGGCGGCGCCGCGGTCGAGGCGAGCGCCGGGGCGTTCGACACGCACGTCCCCTCGTCGCACACGTAGCCTCGTTCGCAGTCGCTCATCCGGAGGCAGCTCCCGTCGCCGAGCTGGCACGCCGGCGCCGCAAGCGAGGACAGCCAGGCCCCGACGACGAGCGCGACGGCGGCGCCTCGCCGAACCGCGCTCTCAGAGCGAAACACGGAGCCCCACGTGGAAGAGGGCCTGCCAGAGCACGGTCTTGTCGGGCAGGTCGGACCCGACGACGAAGACGTCGGCCTCTGGGCCTGCGGTCAACATGAACCGCGCCGGCGCGCTCGACTCCGGCGCGCCCGCCACGCGTGTGGGCTCACCTCCGAGCGGATGGCGATACTCGAACGCGAAGACCGGCCCGACGAGCGAGCCCGGCTGCAGGTACGCGGTCACGCCGCCGCTCAGCGCCAGGCGGCGGCCGACGATGCGCGTGTAGCGGCCGTCGATGCCGAAGGCCGTCCGGGGCTCGACGGCGACCAGCACAGCGCCGCCGAATACGTCCTCCGGCGATTCGTCGACGGCCAGATCGGCGCCGATGCGCATCCTCGTCTGCGCGCGGCCCGCCGAAGCGGCGCGGCCACCGCCGCCTTCGAGGCCCGAGGACGCCTGCGTGACGCCGCTCGCGACCCAACTCTGGGCGTGCGCCGCGGGCGTGGCGGCGAGGACGAGGGCCGCGCTTGCGGCGGCGAGGGTCTTCGTTCGTACGAGCTTCATGGGGCCTTCCGTCGGTCGTGGTGCTGCGCCGGGGGCGCGGCGTTCGAAGGCGGCGGCGAGCCGGCATCGGCTTGGTCCGCCGGGTCGGCGATGGGGAGGGTGACGACGATGTCCACGCGACGGTTCGATCGACGGCCGGCATCGGTCGCGTTGCTCGTGACCGGATGGAACTCGCCGTAGCCCGCGGCCGAGAGACGATGAGGAGCGATCCCCTCCGCGGCGAGCCGCGCGACGATCACCGTCGCGCGCGCGGTCGAGAGGTCCCAGTTCGAGCGAAAGCGGGCGGTCTTGATCGGCCGATCATCGGTGTGTCCTTCGACCCGAACGTCGACGCGGGTGTCTTTGAGCGTCTTCGCAAGGTGCGCGACGACCTGCTGCGCGCGGTCTCCGAGCGCGTCGTTTCCGCTCTCGAACAGCAGGTTGTCGGGGAGCCGGAGGACGAGCTCGTTGCGCTTCGCGATCACGTCGACGCCCTGGAGGAGGTCGTCGTTCGACCCGGCGACGAGGAGCGACGCCTGCAGCTGCATCAGCTCCTCGGGCAGCGGGACGCCCGCCGAGGGTTCCACCTCGGTGACGGCGCCTTCGCTCGCTCCCGTGAACAGGCCCGTGCCGGGGTGCGGGAAGAACTCGGCGCCCATCGCCTTCGAGAACGACTCGGTGAACCGGCCGACCTTCTTCGAGTCGACCTGCGAGACGGCGAACATCACCACGAAGAACGCGAAGAGCAGCGTGATGAAGTCCGCGTAGCTGACGAGCCAGCGCTCGTGGTTGACGTGCTCGGGATGCTTCTTCTTGCGGGCCATCGGATGCGTGTCCTCAGCTCGAGGCGTTGGCCGGGGTCCCCGCGGGTGCGCCGGCGCCCTTTTTCGGCGCGTGCGCGGCGACGTACTCGGAGAGCCGATCGCGTACGAGCTTCGGGTTGAGTCCCGATTGGATGGCGAGCACGCCGGTGAGCATCAGCTCGCGCACGAGCGCGCGCTCGCGGACGGCGAGCTTGATCCGACCGGCGAGGGGGAGGAAGACGATGTTCGCGACGGCGACGCCGTAGATCGTCGCGACGAACGCCGCCGCGATGCCCTGGCCGACGGCGGCGATGTCGCTCAGGTTGCTCATCACGTGGATCAGGCCGAGGACCGCGCCGATGATGCCGACGGTCGGCGAGTACCCGCCGCCTGCTTCGAACACCTTTGCGGCGTCTTCGCCGTGCTCCTCTTCCTGCCCGATCGCGACCTCGAGGGTCTCGCGCAGCGTCGTCGAGTCGACGCCGTCGACCGCCATCATGAGCGCCTTCCGCAGGAACGGGTCCGACGCGCTCTCCGACACCTTCTCGAGCGCGAGGATCCCGTCGCGGCGGGCGCGGTTCGCGTAGTCGACGATCTCCTCGACCACCTTCGCCGGATCGATCGGCGCCTTCTTGAACGTGGCCCCCGCGGCCTTCAGCGCGGCGCCGATGGTGTGGAACGGATACTGGACGATGACCGCGCCGATGGTGCCACCGAGCACGATGAGCGCCGCCGGTCCACCGACCATCGAGCTCGCATGCCCGCCCTCGAGCATGTTCCCGACGAGGATCGCTCCGAGCGCGACCACGATGCCGACGATGGGTCCCGGTTGCATCAGCGTCCTCCTTCCGGCGCCGCCAAATTGACGGCGCTGACCGTCGAACCGCCGACGGCGGCGCGGAGGGTGACGAAGCGCTCGATCACCTCGTCGACGCTCTCGCGGACGATGATCTTGCGGTCGCCGACGAGACAGAGCGTGGTGTCAGGGGTCGCCTCGACCCACGCGATGTGATCGGGGTTTATGGCGATGACGTGGTGATCGAGCCGTGTGAGCTTGAGCATCGTTCGGCGGCACAAGGGCAACGTCTGCGCCACCGCGCGATCGTCATCGCGCTGACGCTCGAGACGCTCTCCGGGCTGGCACGATCCCTGGATTCAACGGCCCGGTAGGAGGCCCATCCCATGGCCCTGATCGACTCCGTCGAGCACCTGCGGGGAGCGCTCGACTATCACCTCGCGCGACACAACCTGCTCACGTCGAACCTCGCGCACATCGAGACGCCCGGCTACGTGCCGGTCGACCTCGAGCGGAGTGGGAGCGCGGCGAAGGCCGGCGGGTTCGAGGGCGCCCTCCACGTCGCGCTCGAGACCACCCATCCCGGGCACCTCGCGGCGAGCGGAAGCACCGCGGGGACGAGCGGGCCGGTCGGCCGGGTGATCGAAGACCCGAACGGGGCGGGCGGCAACGACGGCAACGGAGTCGACCTCGACCGCGAGGCCGTGAAGATCGCGACGAACCAGGTTCGCTACGACATGCTCGCGCAGCTCGCGTCGAGCGAGCTCGCGTCGCTCTCCTGGGCGGCCAGCGACGGGAAGCACGGATGAAGGTCGGCGACCCGACGCGGGCCGGCGTCTTCTCCGCGATGGAAGTCGCGGCGTCGGGCCTCTCGGCCGAGCGCAACCGCATGAACGTGGTCGCGGGCAACCTCGCGAACGCTCGCACCACGCGCACCGCAGAAGGCGGTCCTTACAAGCGGCTCGACCCGGTCTTCAGCGCGGAGCCGATCGCGCCGCGAAGCGCCGACCCCGTCCTGCGCAAGATCGAGCGTGTCGCCGTCACCGAGGTGCGCGCCGACCCGACGCCCGGGCAGCTCATCTACGAGCCGGGACACCCTGACGCCAACCCCGACGGATACGTCGAGTACCCGAACGTCAACGTGGTGACCGAGATGGTCAACATGATGACCGCGTCCCGCGCCTACGAGGCAGGGGTCACGTCGATCGAATCGCTCAAAGCGATGGCACGCGCCGCGCTGCGGATCGGCAAATGAGCGCGCCGATCGACGGACTCTCGAGCGCGGCACTGGCCGCGGCGGTGCGTGGGGAGACGCGGCCCACGACTCGCATCGGCGGCGAGCTCACGATCGGCGAGCCCCGCGTCGGCGAGGCCGCTCCGGACGGCGGCTTCGGCAAAGTCCTCGAAGCCGCGATCGTCTCGGCGAACGCGAAGGAGCGCCAGGCGGTCGAGGGGGCGCGCGCGCTCGCCGACGGTCGCAGCGACGACCTGCACGGCACGATGATCACGATGAAAGAGGCCGAAGTCTCGATGAAGCTCGTCGGAAACGTACGCGACAAGCTCCTCGACGCCTTCCACGAGCTCTGGAGGATCAATGTCTGAGCGACGCATCGTCGATGGGCTGCCGGCGGGCGTGCGCGGCCCCGTCGAAAAAGCCATCGGATGGCTGAAGAACCTCTCGCGACCGATGCGCGTCTTGATCGCGTCCACCGCGCTCGCGCTCGCGCTCCTCGGTAGCTGGCTCGCCTTCCGCGACGCGAGCCCACCGTACACCACGCTCTTCACGAACCTCGAGCGCGACGACGCGGCGATGGTCGTCGCGAAGCTCAAGGAGCTGAAGGTCCCGTACCGGCTCCAGGGCGACGGCGCCGTCATCGAGGTGCCGGAAGACAAGGCGCGCGAGCTCCGGCTCGAGCTCGCCGGCGCGGGCCTCCCGCGCGGCGGGGCCGTCGGCTTCGAGAGCTTCGACAAGATGCGCCTCGGCGCGACCGAGTTCGAGCAGCGGATCCTCTACCGCCGCGCGCTCGAGGGTGAGCTCGCCCGTACGATCGGCAGCATCGCGGCCGTCCAGAGCGCGCGCGTGCACGTCGTCCTGCCCGAAAAATCGGTGTTCGTGAGCCGGAGCGAAGCGTCGAGCGCGTCGGTCGTGGTGAAGCTTCGCCCGGGACGCACGCCCTCCGGCAGCGAGGTCGCGACGATGGTCCACCTCGTCTCGACCGCGGTCGCGGGGCTCAGCCCGGACCGCGTCGCCGTCGTCACGACCGACGGCGCCGTCCTCCACAAGCCGAAGCGCCCCGGCGACGACGGCTCCGGCGACGACGACCGCGCTTCGCAGGCGCGTTCGCTCGAGGCCACGCTCGAGGAGCGGGCCCGCGCGCTCGTCGAGAAGGTGACCGGCCCCGGACACGTCGACGTCCGCGTCACGGCGGACATCGACAGCGCGCGCGTCGAGCGCGTCGAGGATCGCTACGATCCTCGGCAGCCGATCCTTCGCAGCGAAGAGCAAAGCATCGAGCGCACCGGAGAAGGCGAGATCCCCGTCGCCGGCGTCCCCGGCGCCGAGTCGAATCTCCCGGACGGGACGGCGAAGAACGCCGCGCGCGCCGCCGACGCGGGCGCGCCTGCGGCAACCGCGGCCGCGAGCGGCGTCACGCGCGAGTCGCACACGCGGAACTTCGAGGTCGACCATGTCGTCGAGAAGCGCGTCCTCACCGGCGGCGTCCTCCGCCGGGTCACGGTCGCGGTCGTGATCGACGGGACGCCGGGCGCCGACGAGAAGCAGCGCCTCGAACGGATCGCGAGCCTCGTCCGGAGCGCAGTCGGCTACGACGAAAAGCGCGGCGACGTCGTGACCGTCGAGGCCGTGCCGTTCCTCGCACCTCCGGCCGAGCTGCCGGAGCCGCCGGCGGAGAGTCTTCTCGCGCGGATCCCGCCGAAGAAGGCGCTGCCGTACGCCGCCGGGATCATGGCGGCCTTCGTCATCGCCGTGACGGTTGCGGCGGTCCGTCGACGGAGGCGGCGCGCGGCGGCCAAGGTGCTCGCGCTCGCGGCGGCGAAGGAACGCGCGGCGGCAGAAGCGGTGGCCGTCGAGATCCTCCCGCGCGAGGCGAAGATCGAGTCGGGCGAGGAGCTCCGAAGGCTCGTCCGCGAGCGGGCGCGCCTCGACCCCGCGACCGCGGCATCGATCGTGCGTTCGTGGCTGGGCAGCGCCGACGCGGCCCGCGACGAGGCTGCCTGACGGCCCGCGACCCCCATGAACATCACGAGCGCCGAAAAAGCCGTCCTGTTCCTCCTGTCCCTCGACGAGGAGATCGCCCGTCCGATCGTCGAGGAGCTCGACGAGGCCGACATCAAGAAGCTCCGATCGGTCGCCTCGGCGATGCGCATCGTCCCGAAGGATGCCGTCGAGCGGACCTTCCGTGAGTTCCTGGAGAAGTCGGAGACGGAGGTGGCCGTGCCGCGTGGTGGCCTCCGTTACCTCCGGCGCCTGTCGGCCGGCGCCATCGGTGAAGACCGCGCGCGCGCCGTCTTCGAGGAGAGCGGCGGCGTCACGAGCCCGCTCGCGCGGCTCGAGGCGGCCGCACCCGACGACGTCGCGAGCCTCCTCGCGAACGAGCCCCCGCAGCTCGCGGCGGCCGTGCTCTCGATGCTGTCGCCCGCCGTCGCCGCCGAGATCCTCGGCGCCTTCGAGGACGACCACAAGGGTTCGGTCGTCAAATACATGAGCCGGATGAAGGAGCTGCCGGCGAGCGTCATCGACGACGTCGCCTCCGCGCTCGCGGCGCAGCTCCCCGACGCCGACGGCGCAGCGCTCGTCACGGTCGACGGCGTGGCGAAGGCCGCGGAGCTCCTCAACGCCTCGTCGAAGCGAGCGACGTCGACCGTCCTGGCGATGCTCGAAGTCGAGGACCCCGAGCTCGCGTCGGCGGTGAAGCTGGCGATGTTCACGTTCGAGGACCTCGTTCGGCTCGACTCCCGGTCGATGCGCACGCTCCTCCGCGAGGTGCCGACCGACCGCCTCACGATCGCGCTCCGGAACGCGCCCGCCAACGTCGTCGACGCGATCTTCGCCGGGCTCTCGCAGCGCGCCGCCGACCTCATCCGCGACGACCTCGCGAACATGGGGCACGTACGAAAGGCGGACGTGGAGGCGGCGCGACGCGAGGTCGTCGACGCGGCGCTCACGCTCGAGGCCGACGGCAAGCTGTCACTCGGTCGAGAGGAAGAATGAGCCGCGCGGGGAGCATCGCCTCCGTGTCGTGGACCCGTCCCTCCGCCGCGCGGAACGCCGGGCGTCCGTCGTGGATCGGGCGGGCGGTTCCCGTCACGCCGGCGGCCGCGATCCCGCGGCAGGACGATGCTGCGCTGCTCAGCGCGTCGAGTCAGGCGCTTCCGGAGCCTGCGACGAAGGACGATGCTCCGCGAGGCGATCGTGGCTCGTCGATGCGGGCCTCCGCGCCGCCGCCGCCGTCCGCACGCCTCGGTCGGCCGTCGACGCCGGCGATGGCGGTGCCGAGCGCGCGCGAGGTCGAGCTCGAATCCGAGAACGCGCGGCTCGGCGCGGAGCTCGCGCGCACGCTCGACGAGGTCGAAGCCGCTCGCGCGCACGTGCTCGCGGAGAGCGAGCCGGAGG
>JAEXCN010000231.1 GCA_023402175.1 Pseudomonadota bacterium
GGGTCGTCCGGCGGCGACCACCTCCGCGGCCGCACCGGCGCAGCCTTCGGCACCGGCCGAGACGCATGCTCCGAACGGCGCGCCAATCCTGCGGTAGCATCGACGCCCAGTCGTGCGAAACGCGGGATCGACACTCATCGCCGTCGCTTGGCTCGCCGCCGCCGTGCTCGCTGCTCCTGCTGCGAGCGCTGACGCTCCGTCCGAGTCCGACGCGCTGATCGCAAAAGGCATCGACCTTCGCGAGAAAGGACGCGACGACGAGGCGCTGACCGTCTTCCGGCAGGCCCTCGCGAAGTCTCCGAGCGCTCGCGCCCGCGCGCAGGTCGGGCTCGCCGAGCAGGCGCTCGGGATGTGGGTCCTTGCTGAAGCGGATCTCTCCGCGGCGCTCGCGGTCGAGGGCGATCCTTGGATCGCGAAGAACAAGTCCGCCCTCGAAGGCGCGCTCTCGGTCGTCCGCCGGCGCATCACGACGCTCGAGGTCCGCGGGGCGGAGCGTGCGGACGTCTATCTCGACGGCGTGAAGCTCGGCACCGGTGCCGGTCCGTTCCGGGTCGAGGCAGGCAAGCGGACGCTGGAGGTCCGCGCGCCGGGATTCCAGTCGACGACGCGCGCGGTGGAGCTGCCGCCCGGAGGCATCGCCCGCGAGACGGTCACGCTCGTCGCGATGCCCGCGAACGATCCGGCGCCCGCGCAGACGCCGCCGTCGAGGGCCGTCGCGACGACGCCCGAGGATCGCCCGTCCGGGGATCCCGGCGCGGGGCAACGGCTTCTCGGTTGGGCCTTCGTCGGGACCGGAGCGGCACTGCTCGCGACCGGCGGCGTCGGGCTCGTGATCCGACAAGGCATCATCGACGACTACAACGCGAGCTGCCCCGGGCTCGGCGTGGACCAGCCCGCGAGCTGCGAGGATCAGATCAGCTCTGCGAACACGTGGCGGACCGTCTCGATCCTCACGCTCGTCGGAGGCGGCGTGTTCGCGGCCGGCGGCGCCGTGCTCGTCGCAGCGGCACCGTCGCGCGAAAGCGGGCCCGCCAAGAGCACATCCGGAGCGCGTCGCCGTTTCGCCTGCGCGCCTTCGGCGGGTGGAATCGCGTGCGCGGGCACGTTCTAGGCTAACGTCGATCGTCGGTGCGCCCGCAACACCTGCCGCTTCATCCGACGCCCGAGCTCTCCGGCGCGCGCGGGCTTCGCGCGGTCGCGGCAGCCTCGTTCACTCCGCGCGGACCCGGCTACGACCCGCACCTCCGACTGAAGCGGGGCGTCGTGGCGCTGCGCGGAGGCGAGGACGCGCTCCTCGTGAAGCTGTCTTGGGCTCGCGGAACGGTGCGGATCCACGTCATCGCGCGCGGGACGTGCTCGAGCGAGGACGTCGAAGGGGCGATCACGACGGCCCGCGCGATCGCGGCCGTCGACGACGATCCCACCGAGTTCCTCTCCATGGTGCGGGATCACCACGTCCTCGGGCCGCTCTCGCGTCGTGTCGACCCACGGATCGCGTCGACGCCGACCGTGTTCGAGAGCTTCGCCGTCGCGGTCGTCGAACAACTGGTGACGGGCTTCGAAGCACGGGCGTCGGTTCGCCGCCTCTGGCAGATTGCAGGCGAGCTCGTCCCCGACACGAACGTCCGCGCTGCTCCGACCGGCGCCGCCGTGAAGCGCGTGCCGATGTGGAAGATGCACGCGATCGGGATCGGATCGAAGCGCGCGGTGACGCTGCGCGAGGGCGCCGCGCGTGCGGACGCGCTCGAACGGCTCCGGGCGCATCCGCCGGACGTCGCGCTCGACAAGCTCCAGAGCTTGCGTGGTGTCGGACCGTGGACGGCGAACGCCGTCGCACGGAGCGGCCTCGGCTGGCCCGACGCGGTCCCCGTCGGCGACTACCACGCGCCGTACACGATCACGGCGGCTCTCGGCGGGCCGGACGATCTGACGCGTGACGATCCGCGAGCGGCGGATGCGGCGTTGCTCGAGGTGCTCGAGCCGTTTCGTCCTCACCGCGCGCGCGTCGCGCTTCTGCTCGAGCAGTACGCTGCGCCCGGCGCTCGGCCTTGGCGTCTGCCGCGGATCGATCCGCACAGGCGCGAGCCGTGGCGCTGGTGGTAGCTCACTTGAGGCACTCGATTCGGTAGATCCTCCGGCCGTCCGCGGTGAACCGATACGGCGGATCGCACGACGCCGTCGGCGCCGGAGGATCGATCGGCGCTTCGCGTACCGTGCGGACCGCACGCGCGCGGAGCTCACGCGCGACGCGTCGATTCTCCACTGCCGAGCGCCGCTTTGCGCTCGCCTCGGCTTCGCTCACGGCGAGGTCTGCCTCGAGGTCTTCCGCGCGTGAGACGAGCGCCTCGCGATCGTCGCCGGCCGCGCGATCGGCACGATCGCGGGCGGCCTTCGCGCTCGCGCGCAGCGCGGGAATACGCGTGGCGAGCTCGTTCGCGGTCTTCTCGTCGGACGTGGCCGCCTCGTCGAGGAGCCGTGCGCGGGCGAGCAAGTCGCGGGCATGCGCGACCGGCGACTCGTCGCTCGTCGTCGAACGCGAGGTCGTCGAAAGCGAGGTCGACGCCGTGCTCGCGCCCCATGTCTGCGGCGCCGCCGCGGGGCCAGGCGTGCACGGTCCGTCGGCGAGCGACGGACGTACAGCGAGCGCGGAGGCACCCAGGACGGCGGCGATGACGAAGGAACGGCGCATCGTCCAACATTCTACGGGAGAACGCCGCACCGCCAACAGGGTGGCCTGGGGCCGGCCCGCGCCTGGCCCGGGCCAGGGTCCGGCCGGTCCAACTCCGCGGAATCTCGCTCTCGCGCCGTCGGCACGGTTCGTTCAACGCGGCGCGCGATGGCGGCGATGGGAGCATCCGGGCGCGAGTCACCTCAACCGAGCAGCATCGTCTTCACGGGCGGCACGCTCCTCGTCGATGGCCCTGCAGGGGACGCGCCCGGCACGGTCTGGGACGAGCGCGCTGGGAAACGCCGCGCACCGGCGTATCTCTTCGCAGACATCGCGGCGCGGGCCGACGCACGCGGGGAGAAGCTCGCCGGCGACCTGCGAGAGCGCTGGCCGGCATCGCCGCGGTCGTGGGCCGAGCTCGGCCTGCGGAGCTATCAGGAGGCTGCGCTCTCGGCCTGGATGAAGGCGGGCCGCCGCGGGATCATCGCGCTGCCGACGGGGGCAGGGAAGACGAGGGTGGCCCTCGCGGCGATCCTCGCTTGCGGCGTCCCGGCGGTGGTGCTGTGCCCGACGCGAGCGCTCATGGCCGCGTGGGCGTCGGAGCTCGGCGCAACGCTGGGAGAACGGATCGGAATCGTCGGCGACGGTGAACGAACGATCGAGCGTGTCACGGTGATGACCTTCGAGAGCGCGTATCGGCGCCTCGACGGCGTGGGCGATCGGTTCGGGCTCCTGGTCGTCGACGAGGTCCACCATTTCGCGAGCGGCGCGCGCGCAGAGGCTCTCGAGGCATGTGCTGCACCCGCGCGCCTCGGACTCTCCGCCACGGCACCTGCGCCGGGCACGGAAGGGGCGCTTCGGCTGTCCGAGCTCGTCGGCTCCATCGTCATGGAGGTGTCGGTCGCGGAGCTCGCGGGCAAACATCTCGCGGACCTCACCGTGATCCGCATTCCTGTCGACCTGGATGCCGACGAGCGAGAGCGCTACGAGCGGCTCTCGCGTCCGTTTGCTACTCTCCGCCGGCTGTTCTTCCGCCGGCACTGGGGCGCGACGTACGAAGAGATGCTGCGCGTCCTCGGCAGTACGCCGGAGGGACGATCCACGCTCCGGGATCACAGCCAGGCCGTTCAGCTCGCGTGTTTCCCGAACGCGAAGCGAGCCATCGTCTCCAGCCTGCTCGTAAGGCATCGGCGGGACCGAAGCATCGTCTTCACGGCACGCGTCGAGGACGCGTACGACGTCGCAGAGCGGGACTTGATCCCGGTCATCACAGGCGAGGTCGGCGCGCGCGAACGCGAGCGCATCCTCACGAAGTTCCGCGACGGACGCCTTCGCGCGGTCGCGTCGGCGCGCGTCTTGAACGAGGGGATCGACGTCCCCGACGCGCGCATCGCGATCGTGGCGAGCGGAGCCCTCGGCGCCCGCGAGCACGTCCAGCGCGTCGGTCGCGTGCTCCGGCCGGCGCCTGGGAAGCGCGCGCTCGTGTACGAGCTCGTGACGCGGGACACCGTCGACGAACGGCACGCGCGAACGCGCGGGTTGTTCGCGCGCTCGGAGGCCGACGCTCACGAACGAGCCGGAGGGGACCATGCTGCTGCCGTTTGACTGCTTGGCGTACAAGGTCATGGACGGCCGCGTGCTGCCGAGCTGGCTCGGCGAAGCCGACGAGGCTTTCGTGGCGAGCGTCCTCGAGTGCGTCGCCGATTTCGCCGGTTTACCGGTCGGGGACGCAGACGCGGTTGCCCCAAGCGCCCTCGCGCGAGCGGCGCAGGCCGCGAAGATGCCGGTGCGGATCGCCGAGGCGATCTGGGCGATCGAGCGCCGGCGCTGGGACACGAAGATCGACGCACCGGTGGAGCCGCAAGCGCTTCGTGACCTCGTCTTCGAGCTCGGTGCGCGTCTGCCGCGGGACGAGGCGCTCGCCGAGGCCGCGCGCCGCCTCGCGATTGCGTCGGGGGTCGTGGTCGGGAGCCTCTTTGCCGACCGGCAGACGCGAAGGCTCCTCGTTGCCCCGGAGCAGCCGGTACGTCCGCTCGACGTCGTCGCCCGCTACAACCTGGCGCTCGCGCAGGCGCTCCTCGCGCGCTCGATGGAGGTGCAGGCGACGATCCGCGGCGATGCGGCCGCGATCATCGCAGCGGCGAAGCGCGACGGTCTCTTGGCGCGCTTCGACGTCGACGGTGACGTCACGCGCCTGACGCTGGCGGGGCCACTCGCCATCTTCCACGACACCGCGAAGTACGGACGGCTCATCGCCCGCTTCGTCCCGGCGCTCGTCGCGGCACCTGCCTGGTCGATCCGCGCGAGGGTGACCCTCGGTCCGCAGAGCGCGGAGCTCTGCCTCGATCACCAGGGCGCGATCGCGTTCGCCGCGACGATCCCCGCCGCGCCCGACGGTCGGCTCGCGCGTCGTGTCGCTCGGGCGCTGCGCGCGGCAGGGGTGTCCGTCGACCTCAACCCGCCCGTCGTCCGGGCGGGGGCGTCTCTCGTGATCCCCGACTTCGCGCTCGAGTCGCCCCATGGCCGGGTGCTCGTCGACATCGTGCCGTTCGCCACGCCGGAGTATCTCGATTGCAAGCTCGCGGCGATCGAGCAGGTCGGGGTGCCGATGCTCGTCTGCGTCGACGAGCGGTTCGTGTCCAAGGCGTCGCCGTTCATCGTGGCCTACCGTGGAGAGGTCGACCCGTTCGCGCTCTACGCCGCCGCGCTCCGAGCGCTCGGCGAGCCGGTCATGCCCTCGTACGAGGCTTCGACCGTGCCGCGGCCTTCTTCGCCTCCGCCGCCGTCTGCTTCTTCGCGGTCCGACGCGCCGCCGGAGGAGCCTCCGCCGGGTGGGCCTTCGCCGGGTGGGTCTTCGCCGCGGCCTTCCCCAGCTTGAGCAGCGTCTGCTCGACCTCTTCGGCAGAGAGCTCGCCGACGATGCGAGCGCTCGAACAAAACGCCTCGAACGACGGCGCGATCGGGATCGGACGAGCACGCGGCGCGTCTTGGACGAGCACGACGCGCTGTTTGCCGGGTCCGGTCGGGATGTCGGCGGGGATCCCTTCCACGGGGATCGAGTGATCGGTGTCGTCGGGATCCGTCGGCGTCACCGAGCCGTCCGGACCAAGCGCCGTCCAGGCGACGAGATGGAACGGCACCACGACCGAAGACGCGCTCTTCGGCGGCTCAGTGCCCGCGTGAATCGCCGCGATCGCCTTCGGGTCGGGGCGCTTGCCCCGCAAGCGGCGCTTCTTTGGATCGCCGACGATGAGGTCGGCCAGCAAGACGTAGAGCTCGGCGTTGGAGGGCATCGCATCGACGGCGACGCGCCAGCCGAGACCGGCCTCCGGCGCGAGGACGAGCAGGATCTCGTCGTCGACGATCCGGAGTGCCTGGAGGAGGTAGCCGATTTCGGCGACCGCATCCGAGAGCGGCCAGCACGCTTCGGCGAGCGACTCGTTCTTCCGAGCGCGGGCCCGCAGCTTCTTCGAGCGCGTGAGGCAGGCGACGGCGGCGAGGCAGCGCGACGGCGAAGCCTTCCAGGCTTCGGCTTCGCCAGGCATCTTCTTCGCGACCGCTGCGCCGGAATGCTCGATCGCGGCGTCGAGGTGATGGTCCTTGGCCCGCTTCACGACCGCGCTGGCGAACGCCGTCGCACGCTCGAGCAGACCAGTGAGATCTTGGCTGACCGCCGGCCACGCGAGCTCCGGCGAGGCGCCACCTTCGACGAGCGCGCCGAGCGCGAGCGACAGGATTTGGGCGCCGCGACCGTCGACCTTCCCGAGCGCGCGTCCGAGCGTCCGGAGCGCGGCATCCTGCTCGGACTTCTTGGCGTCGTGGAAGCCGTCGAGGACCTTCTGCACGATCGGCTTGAGGCCACGCGGATCGACGTGGCTCGTTGCTGCGCCCACGAGAGCATCCACTGCCCGAGCGAGATCGATCATGACGCCCCGAATACAGCTTCGCTGCTGCGCATACAACGCTTTCGATTGGGACTGGCCCCGCGCCTGGCCCGATCTGGCCCGGGCCACCCTCCGCCGACGCGAAGCCGTCGATATTGCACGACCGACGTCGCGGCACGGAGCTTGTGTACGGGCCCCGCATGCGAAAGCTCGTTCGACTGGTTCGCCAGGTGGTCCTCGGTTTTCTCTTCGTCGGTTGCGCGAGCGAGGAATCGAGAGCGCCGACGACGATCCGTTCGGAGTCGCCGCCAAGCACGACGACTTCGAGCGCTGCACCCGACCAAGAGGGCGTCGATCGAGCGATCGACGTGACGGGAAGCGTCGCGACGGATCTCGACGAGCCCATCGCTGGCCGAGCCGTGGTGCTCGTCGATGCGCGAGGTGCACGGCACGAGATCGCGACGGACGGGGACGGCGGCTTCACCGTGTCCGGGGTCGTGCCACCGTACGACCTTGCCGTCGCGCCCGCGTCCTCCGGACCCATGACCGTTCACCTCGGCATCCAACGCCGCGACCCATACGTCGAGCTGTTCGAACGTGATGGTCCGACCCCCACGGCCGCGAGCCAGCGGATCCGCGTCGGTGTCCGCTGGCCGGCATGTGATCTCCGGTCGTGCTCGGTCGTGGCCATGACGTCCTCTCCGTCCGGGGGCGGGTCGTCCACGACGGCGTGCGCGCCCGGAGAACAGGTGACGGCGATCGACGTCGATCACCGATGGCGCGGTCACACCGTCCGTCCGGGAGAGCAGATCGATGTGCACGTGCTCGTCAGCGATGTGGATCGATCGTTCTTCGCGCACGCGCACGTCGACGGAGTTGCGGCAGCTCCGGGCGACACGGTTGACGTAGGCGTGCTCCAACCGGCGTCGGTGGCGGCCTCGGAAGCGATCCCGATCGTCGCCGAGGGGGGAGCGGCCGCGTTACCCGACTGGCGCTGGTCGACGACCGTCTTCCTCGACGTCTCGGGCGAGGGCCGCGCACCGGACCCGGCCTCGCTGCTCATGGTGGCTGCTGATGCGGGCGCCACGGTGCGAGCGCCGCTGATCGCCGGGGCGAAGCTCTTCGCGAGCATCACCGCGGTCCATCCACGAAGCGATGCGCAGGGCGGGTTTCATCGATCGAGCGAAGCGTGGTCTGGCGCTCGTACGCCGTCCGTCGCGCCGATCACGCTCGATGTCGCCGCGGGGCCCGAGATGGTCCGCCCGGGGTCGACCGGCAGCCTCTCACGGCGAGGGCTCGGGTTCGAATGGACGTCCAGTTCGGGCCTGGCGCTCTCGACGCTGACCGTCGCCGACACAGCGCGTGGACGCGTCCGCTTCCGCGTGCTGACGACGGGGAGCGAAGTGCCCCTCGCGAGGCTGAGCGAGCTCGGCCTCCCGAAGCTCGACGTCGGCGACCACGTACTCGACCTCTCGACGTCGGCGGGCGTCGGAGCGGACGACGCGGTCAGCCCGGACGCTGCGGTGCGCCGCCGGCGCTTCGATCGGACGCGACCCGGAGCGGCCTCCCATCTCCGCGTGCCGTTCCAGGTCACGAGCTGATCGCGGCGTCGCCGAGCTGTCAGCGAGCCGGCATCTCGTCGGACCAGCCGACGACCATGCTGCTCGCGAGCTCGGGGGCGGATCGCTCGCGCAGCGCACGGAAGAACGTCTCCGGGGCGCGTTCGTCGGGCGGGCTCGGATGCACGACCGCGGCGCCGTGAAAGCACCAGTGTTCGCCGACGTGCTCGACGTACAGCGCGTGCCACTTCTCCTCGTCGCTCCGCTGCTCTGGGGTCAGACGGATGACGAGCCAGCTGTACGGCTGGTCGGAGCTGTCGTCCTCGTGGTGGAGCACCATCAAGCAGCGCTCGCCGCCGTGCTCGACGACAGCCTCGAGCGGACCCTCGTACCAATCGTTCACCCAGAGGAGCCGCAGATCGCTCGGCGCGATCTTCGTCAACGTTTCGAGCTCGACCTTCGGCACCTTCACGTCGCCCTCTTCACAACGGTAGCTGCGCGCTCGCGCTCGCGCGAGCTTCCGTCGAGCACGGGCGCGCCGCATGCATCGTCTCTTCAATGAGTAAAGGAGCCCAGCCATGACCCACGTCGCATGCTCAGCTTGCAACCAGGACGTCGACGCGAAGCCGCCCAACCATGGCTACTGGGCGCTCATCGTCACCTTCTGGGTGTTCAGCTTGCTCTTCGGGATCGGCGCCGCCGTCGGTTCCGGCTGGAGCTTCATGCTCCTCGTTGCATGGGTACTGCTCGCGACGACGACGGGCGTGCTCGTCCAGCACGCCACCACGTGGACGTGCTCCGAATGCGGAGCGACAGTGCCGCCGCCCGTGGAAGCCGTGGCGCGGCGGCCCGAGCACACGCACGTTCCGGCGCACGCCTGACGCATCCGAGCGACGCGGCCGTCCGCGAGGCGCGCGTCGAGGTCGTGCTAGAAGCCACCGCGTGACCTCGCCGCGCGACCTCTGCCGTCTGCTTGCGACCTGCGTGGGCGCGATCACGCTGACCTCGAGCGGGGCGTTCCTCGTCGCATGTCGCAAGGACGCACCGAAGACGACGGACGGGAGCGAGCCACCTGCGCAGGAGGCGGCCGCGGTCGACAGGGAGGCGGGCGCGCTCGCTTCCGACGTGCCGGGGGACGCAGGCCTGTCAGGACATGACCCATCGGAGCGCGCCGATCGCTCGGCGCACGAAGCGGGCGCGGTCGGACCCAAGTGTGAAGGCGCAGCGCTCTCGCTCCTCGCGGCGGCGGTGAACCCGCAATGCGAGATCGGCGAACGCGAATGGAGCGATCTCGTTCACGCTGCCGGAGCAGGAGGTGCCGGCGGCGCAAGCTCGAATGGAGTCCTTCGTCAGGAGGCCCGACGAGAGGGCGATCACGTCGTCATCTCGATCGTGAACCGAGGGGCGCGCTCGCTCGTCGTGCCGCTCCGTTACCACCCCGGACATCCCGAGCTCGCGTTTTCGGTGCTCGCCGAGTCCGAAGGGCGAGGAGTGTTCGAGCTCGCCACTCCGTCGAACGACGCGCCGAGCGAGGCCGAGGCGGGAAAACCGAAGGCCACGACCGCGCGTGGGCTTGGCCCGGAGCGCCCGAACGTGCTCGCACTACTCGACGCCGGCTCGTGGTTTCAACGTGTGCATAACGCACGTATCACGCTTCCGCCGGGCGGGAGCGCTCGAGCGCGCCTCGCCATCGACCCACGGATCGTGAAGCGGCTCGATCGGAGCTGCACCGACGGCGGCGGAGCGGCTCGGACCGGAAGCACCGACGGCGGCGGAGCGGCTCGGACCGGGGGCGCCGACGGCGGCGACGCGGCCGGCGCGTGCTTGCCCGCACGGCTTCCGAAGGGGCGCACGGTGCTCTACGTCGGACAGCTCGTGACCGCAATCGACTCGGGCGAGCCCGCCCGGGTCGAGTGGGACGCACCCTGAATCGGCGAGCGTGATCGTCGGGGAGGCGACCTCGTGCTTGCGGCACGACTCGCACTGCCACGTCGGCGCGCACGCGACGTCGGGAACGGCGGCCGGCACGCTTTGATAGGTGCCTATCGAAGTGCGTGCGTCGGTCCGGCGAAAAGTTGGCCGAACGACGAGCTTTCCTAGAGGGTCGGTAGGAGGTTTCGTGATGTCGTCCTACTCGAACCCCGTCTCCCGTCGAGCCCTCCTCGCGTTCTCGGCGTCACTCGGACTGACTGTGCTCACGCGGCGCGCGCGCGCAGACGTGACGACTCCAGCGTCGGCGAAGGTGACGTCGCGCGTGACCCGCGTGACCAGCGACGATCGCGGCGTGACGCTGACGATGGAGCTCGAGAACGCCCCGTTCCCCGCGCCTGGATCGTGGCATCGCGATCCGACCGTTCTCGTCTTCGTTCCCCGCCATCACCGTCCCGGGCCCGGCGGTCAGATCCACTTCGTCGTCCACTTCCACGGTCACAACTCGACCGCCGAGCGAGCGACAGCGGCCCACCAGCTTCGCGAGCAGCTCTTCGACAGCAAACAAAACGCGATCCTCGTCGTCCCGGAGCTCGCGGTGCTCGCGCCGGATTCGTCGGCGGGGAAGCTCGAGACGCAGGGCGCATTCGCTCGGCTCCTCGACGACGTCCTCGCGACGCTCCAAACGCGCGAGGCGCGTGCTGCGCTCGGGCCTTCGGCGCCGGGTAGCGGCTCGACGCCCGGACGCATCTGCGTGTCCGCGCACTCCGGCGGCTATCACGCAGCGGCATGCGCCATCCGCGCGGGCGGCGTGAAGATCCACGAGGTCTATCTCTTCGACGCGCTCTACGCCGACACCGAGGTCTTCCGCGACTGGGTGATCGCCGGGCGAGGCAAGCCGATGTCTTCGCGCCACAAGCTCGTCTCGTATTTCACGGCGGGCACCACCGAGACGAACACCCGGCGTCTCTTCGCGGAGCTCGAGCAGGCAGGCGTCTCGGTGGCTCGTGAGGACGTCGAAGGGACGCTCTCGCGCGAGGCCCTCACGCAAGCCGAGGCGGTCAGCATCCGAACGCAGCTCACGCACGGCACGGTGACGCGCGAGCTCAACAGCCTTCGCGACTGCCTCTACGCTTCGGCGCTCCGCCGCCGGCTGCGCACGTCGTGGTTCGACGCGAAGCAAGGAGCGCGGCCGCTCGAGCGCCGGCGCTGACGCATCACGGGACGCCGCCGTCGGCCCCGCCGGGCGGTGGGCCGCACACGCCGTTGTTGCACGTGCCGCCGTTGCACGACTTGCCGCAGCCGCCGCAGTTGAGCGGGTCGGTCGCAAAGGTCGACTCGCAGCCGGTCGCCGGGTCCTGGTCGCAGTTGCCGAAGCCCGGGTTGCACTGGAAGGCGCAGGCGTCGGAGTGGCACGTCGCGACGGCGTTCGCCGGGACGGGGCACACCGCGCAGGTCGGCCCGCACGCGGCCGGGTCCGTGTTGACGACGCAGCGGCCGCCGCACGCGTGATAGGACGGCTTGCACGTGAACGTGCACGCGCCGGAGGCGCACACGGCTTGGCCATGGTCCACGTCGGGGCACCTGACGTTGCAGTCGCCGCAGTGATTCACGCTCGTCAGCGGCGAGACGCACTCGTTCCCGCACAGCAGCGGCGCGTCCGGCGCGCAGCCCGTCGTGCACTGGAAGCCGTCGCCCGCCGGCGCGCACACCGGGCTCGCTGCGGGGCAGACCGCATTGCACGCACCGCAGCTGGTCGCCTTCGACAGGTCGACCTCGCAGCCGTCAGCGGGATCCTGGTTGCAGTCGGCGTAGCCCTTGTCACAGGAATGCACCACGCACTTGTTGCCCTGACAGGCCGGCGTTCCGTGTCCGGCCTTGCACGGCTCACACGAAGGATCCCCGCAGCCGTACGTCGGGTCGGTCACGCCGACGCAGGAGCCGTGGCACATGCGCTGCCCGTCGGCGCAGAGCGGCGACTGACCGGGGTTGGGAGGATCGCCCGACGTGCCGGAGTCGGGGCGGTCCTGTCCGCGCCCGGGGGGAAGGTCCGTGCCGCCGTTGTCCGGCTGCGTCGGAGAGATGTCCGTCGGCTTGGACGGGTCGAGGTTCCCCGGCTTGTTGTCGAGGATCGTGTTGCAGCCGGCGATGCCCGCTGCGAGGAGGATGGATCGGGCGAGGGTTGAACGAAGCGATGTGGAACGGCGAATCACGGCAAAACACCCTGGAACGAGATACCCCCTCCATTCATGGCCACGTGCGGAACCGCACGGAACGTCGTCGTCGGGGGAGCCTCCCTGCGCGAGGGTCCCTTCGGCGCCGTGAGCACGAGGACGACTCCGCCGAGGAGCGCTGCGCCTCCGGCGACCGTCGCGATCGTCGAGATGTCCCCACTCTGAAGCGCCTTGTCGCGGAGGGACACGCCCTGCGCGTCGCAGAGGTCCCCGTTGCAGTGCTCCTTGGCCCGGTTGCCCTTCTGCAGGGAGTCGATGCCGAAGCCCGCGCCCACACCGAGGCCGGCGATCCCGAGACCACCGACGATCCAGCCGATCGTGCGCTGCGGTCCGCCGCGCTGCTCGACGATCGGCTCGGGGAAGCCCGCGCTCGGATCCTGACGGGACAGATCGTTCCGCTCCGCGACCGGCGCGGGGATCACCGACGGCAGCTCGGCGGAGGGCGCGTTCGGGAGCTCACGAGGCACCGAGATCCGAACGACCTTTCCCTCGACGGCATTCACCGTGCCTTCCCACGCGAGCTTCCCGGGGGCGGAAGCGGTGATCCGATGACTGCCCGGATCGATTGGGACCGGTGTTCCCCAGGAGGCCGAGCCGACGACGAGCCCGTCGCGTTTCACTTCGAGGCCCGGCGGCGCCGGGGAGGGGACGTCGATCGTCAGCTTCGGCAGCTTTGGCTCGAGCGCCTTTGCGCGGTCACGCGCGACCTTCTCGCGCTGCGCCTGGCTCTGCGACTTCGCCGCGGCGGCGACGCTGAGAAAGCCCGACCACGCCGTCGAGAGCTTGCCCATCTTCTCGTTGCAGTCGGCAAGATTGAACTCGGTGCCGATCCCGTAGTCGAGGCGAAGGCTCTCTTCGAGCTTCGGACAAGCGACGGCGTACTTGCCTTCCTTCATGAGCGCACGCGCCTCGTAGAAAAGCGCCTGGGCCGCGGCCGGATCGCCCCCCTTGGTCGACTGGGCGAATGCGGGTGAGCCGTACGCAAGGAAGACCGTTGCAGCGGCAGACAAGACGAAGCGTTTCATTTCCGTTCCTCGAACAACGTTCGATCATCACCGCGCGGAGCAGGGGCTCGCGGCGGCGGCGCGGGATCCGGCGCGAGGTCAGAGGCGTTGCTGTCAGGAGGAGAGCTCGTCGCGGCCGTGCTCGTGGTCGCCGCCGCGGTGGTGGTGCTCGGCGCAGGCGCGTTCGCGCTCGGCGCGGTGGTGGTCGCCGCGCTCGTCGCCACGGCGGTCGTGGTC